>JAILRH010000086.1 GCA_024698345.1 Lachnospiraceae bacterium
TATATTTCAGTTCAAACAAAGAATTTTACCGATTATGTGCATATGAATTTATAGGTATGACAATTGCATTATTTATTTGTACAGTTTTTCCAAACGGTCATGATTTGAGAGTAGATATAAATTGCAGAAATAATATTTTTATGACTCTTTTGTCTTTTATTTACAAAAACGACACTTCTACTAATGTACTTCCAAGTATCCATGTATTTGCCACTTTAGCTGCACATACATGCTTAATATCAAGTGCAAGAATAAGTGTAAGACCATATATCAAACCCATTTCAGCAATTACAGCAGGTTTTATCTGCGTATCAACCGTTGTATTAAAGCAGCATTCTATTATAGATTCGCTTTGCGGTGCTTTACTTGCGTTTGTATTATATTATTTTGTATTCAAAGTGATGTTTAAAAATGTTGAATTCAAGACAATCACCCATGACAAACATCAGGTTTTATTCTGGTTAAACAAAAAAAAACATTAAAAAGTCGAATCGTATTTTGAATATGATTCGACTTTTTTATAATTATATATTTGCAACAATATGTTAAGCAATTTGCAATTTATTACAAATCAAAAAACTTGATTTGACACCATTTCCGGAAACAATTAATCTTTCAAAATAATTAATTAAAACCAAATATCAAATCAACAACTCTGTAAGATACAACAGAAATCTTTCTCCCCACTTTTCCGGGAAGGTTCATCGCCATACCAAGAATTGATTTTCTGCACTTTTTGTAAAGAGCCGGATTTTTTGTTTTTAATTTTTTCCATAACGCTTTTTTCATTTCCAGTTTCTCTTCCGAACCATCAATAATAGCAAGAATTGAGGACACACACATCATCATATCAAAGTAATGTACCATAACATTTCGAAGATTTTCACTACTTATGTCTGACTTATTGTAAATATCAAGCATCATCTCTGTAACTTTGTACTGCTGATCAATTCTTTTTACCATTACATTCTCATTAACCGACTGATCATTTCTTCCAATGAAGTATTTGTACAACACTACATCAAGATAATATATGGATTGAACATAAGGAAGTGGTTGAAATACATAAATATTGTCAACATAAAATGTATGTCTTGGAAGTTTTATGCCTGATTTTCTAAGCACTTCAGTGTTATAGATAACCGAATGCATGAGAAGATACTGAGACTTACCAAATTTGATATCATCCCATCCAATAAATCTGTTCTTTGGAATGGCATGATTATATTTCATTACTTTTTTATGTTTCGCATCCTGCTTATCATAGAGAAAATTAGTAATCAGCATATCAAGTTCTTTTTCACTTTCAACTACTTCCTGTAAAAAATCAAGGACTTTCTCTAATGCTTTTTTACCAAGACAGTCATCACTGTCCACAACTTTGAAGAACTTTCCCGTTGCATTCAAAAGACCTGTATTTACAGCCTCTCCATGCCCCCCATTCTCCTGATGAACTGCCTTAACTATATGAGGAAACTTCTCTTCATATTTTTTTGCAATTTCCAAAGTCGAATCACTTGAGCCGTCATCAACTATTATTATTTCCACTCTATCTCCACCTGTAAGCACACTTCTAATGCACTTTACAAGGTATTCTTCTGAATTGTAACATGGTATTGCCACTGATAATAACTTCATAATGCCTCCTAAGCAATCATTTTACTATTATTGTCTTTTGCACACACTGCATTAATAACTATTATAAAAAGCACAGTAAAAATTCCAAAAACACAAGCACCATATAATGCACTTATGATTACTTCACTTGAAAACTCTGTAGCAGTATTCGATTCTAATCCATTATGAAATGAGACCACCACTCCTATGGTATTTGCCGTCATATGCATAATTGAAGAACCTATTATCCCATAGTTTTCAAAAACAAACGCCATAATAATTCCCATAATAAATGCATAAACAAATTGAACCATATTCAGATGAAAAAAACCAAATATTATTGCTGATGCAATAGCGGAAGAAAAAAAGCCAAAGCATTTTCTCAGTCTTTTGTACACCAACCCTCTGAACACCAACTCTTCCACAATAGGTCCTAACACCCCTGAACTCAACAATACAACAATAAAGCTGCTGCCATATATTATTTTCTCAACACGCGCATAATCATCAAGCATATTTTGAGACATGAATGATTCTAACACAAGCACAAGGTCATTTCCAAACACCATAGAAAAAAAAGCCAACGGAATAATCAGCAAATATTTCCATGCTTTCTGAGTCTGCCATTTTATATATTCATTCCTACTCTTATCCCTTTGAACATCATAATACATAAGAGCAGAAAATACAGGTATCGAACACATTACACTTACTAAGTTTGTTTCTAAAGTCTTACTGTTTATTATCTCATTAAACCGATTTGAATCTGACACTACCGTAGGATTATTTGCAACCAATAAATATTCAAAACCCAATAATACAACACTCATAATTGTCAAATATAATACAGGCGGATAAATCACCCTGATCAATTCTACAAATGTAAATTTACGTTTCATTTCAATTTCTCCTATGTATGATGGTAATTATGCAAACCAACCTTTTAGACAAGTCAATCATTATTATAGCACAAAACTGCTATGGATTATAGCACAAAATAGTCTTGTTTTACAATTCATTTTGTTTTATAATAAGTAAGTGGTTTTGCCCGGATACAATTACAGGTTAAATATGTTATCTCGTGGCTGACATACATTTTAAAATAATACTCACATGCGAGTATTGAATAAAATAAAAAATAATATACAAAGAGAGAGGTACATAAAATGAGTCAGGAAAAGATCGACAAATACAAACAGGAGAAATACAACAGAAAGAATGCCCCTAAAAAATCTCATTTTAAGAAATACATTGCATATGCCGCAACAACTGTTATCGCTGCCGCATTTCTTATTTATGTTGGCTATTCTGTTGGAATCGAGACAGGATTAATCAAGCAAAAAGAAACTACTTCTGCTTATGTCGGAACAATTACAAAAGATGAACTCGAGTCAAAACTTCAGTCATATGATCCAATCGGAATGTATACTAAATATGCCGGAAAAGATAAGACAGAAGATTCTGACGTATCTGTAGAAGAAGCTACAACAGCAGAGGATGCCGCTACTGAAGAAGCTGCTACCGAAGAAGCTGCTACCGAAGAAGATTCTACTAAATAATACCATAGTTTATTTTTATATGATTTAAACAAAAAGAAAAGGAATTATTTGAGATACATCTCATTTTAAATAATTCCTTTTCTTTTTTTAATTACATTTAAGCTGTCTTACCTGTATATAACTGATAATACTTGCCCTTTTGTTCAAGAAGTTCTTCGTGGGTACCACGTTCTATTACTCTTCCCTTTTCAAGTACTAAAATACAGTTACTGTTTCTTACTGTAGACAGTCTGTGGGCAATTACAAATGTTGTTCTACCATGCATCAGATTATCCATGCCCTCCTGAACAAGTCTTTCAGTTCTTGTATCAATTGAACTTGTCGCCTCATCAAGTATGAGAACAGGTGGATTTGCTATTGCTGCTCTTGCAATTGCAAGAAGCTGTCTTTGTCCCTGGCTTAAGTTTGCCCCATCACCGGTAAGTACTGTATCATATCCCTGTGGTAGTCTTTTAATAAAACCGTCCGCATTTGCCAGTTTTGCTGCAGCCACCACTTCCTCATCTGTTGCATCCAGTTTTCCAAATCGAATGTTGTCCGCAACAGTTCCTGTAAATAAATGAGTTTCCTGAAGTACAATTCCAAGGGATCTTCTAAGATCTGCTTTTTTAATCTTATTTACGTTAATACCATCGTATCTGATTTTTCCATCCTGAATATCATAAAATCTGTTAATAAGATTTGTTATTGTGGTCTTTCCGGCACCAGTTGAACCTACAAAGGCAATCTTTTGTCCGGGAGTTGCGTAAAGGTCAACATTGTGAAGTACTATCTTTTCAGGTACATAACCAAAATCAACATCATCAAAAACTACATCGCCCTTAAGCGGTACATAATCAACCGATTTATCTGCCTGGTGAATATGTTTCCATGCCCATGTACCTGTAACTTTATCTGTCTCTTCGATTTTGCCGTCTTTTTCAATTGTGTTTACAAGTGTTACATATCCGTTATCCACTTCCGGCTCTTCATCTAAAAGTTTAAAAATACGATCTGCTCCTGCCAAAGCCATGACAATTGCGTTAAACTGCTGTGACACCTGATTGATGGGCATCGAGAAACTTCTGTTGAATGTCAGGAAACTTGCAAGCTTTCCAAGTGTAAGTCCTGTCCATCCGTTTATTGCAATAATTGCACCAACTATGGCACAAAGAACATAACTGACATTTCCAAGTTGTGCATTAATTGGTCCAAGAATATTTGTAAATTTGTTCGCCTTATTTGCACTATCACACAGTTCTTCATTTATCCTATCAAAATTAGCAATACACTCTTCTTCATGGTTGAATACTTTTACAACTTTTTGTCCCGTTATCATTTCCTCAACAAAACCATTCAGTTCACCAATATCTTTTTGCTGTTTTACAAAGTATCTGCTACTTAAACCTGCAGATTTCTTTGTGGCATAGAGCATAACAGCTACCATAATTAAAGTTACTACTGTAAGTGGAATACTCAGATATACCATACTGATGAAAACGCTGACAACTGTAATTGCGCTGTTAAGCATCTGCGGCATACTCTGACTAATCATCTGTCTCATGGTATCAATATCATTTGTGTACATCGACATTACATCACCGTGGGAGTGTGTGTCGAAATATCTGATTGGAAGACTCTCCATATGTTCAAACATTCTGTTTCTCAAATTTCTCAGTGTACCCTGAGTAACATTTACCATAATTCTCTGTTGTGAATAAGACGCTGCAATACCTATAGCATAGAATACTGCCACTCTTTTTATTGCATTTAACAGATTTGTATAATCTACCGGATTACCTGCATTTTTGCTCTTCAAAAGCGGAACAATATACTGATCAATAAGATCTTTTGTAAATATTGTTCCCTGCACATTTGCAAGCACACTTACAAAAATAAAAATAACAACAAGTACAACATGAATTGCATAATGTTTCATTATTTCAGAAAAGATTTGTTTTAAAATCTTTCCCGGGTTTTCTATTTTAGGTCTTGGTCCCATCGGTCTTCTTGGTGGCATTAGCATTCACCTCCTATCTCATCAAAATCGGCATCTCCCTTAGTCTGAGATTCATAAACTTCTCTGTATATCTCGTTACTTTCTAATAATTCTTCATGGGTGCCTACTCCGTTGATTTCACCATCTTCCATAACAACGATCTTGTCGGCATCCATTACACTGGATACTCTCTGTGCAATAATTATCTTTGTAGTATTCGGAATTTCTTCCCTGAATGCCTTTCTGATTTTTGCATCTGTTGCAGTATCAACAGCACTTGTTGAATCATCAAGAATTAAAATCTTTGGTTTTTTTAGTAGTGCTCTTGCAATACATAGTCTCTGTTTCTGTCCGCCTGACACATTATTCCCACCCTGCTCAATGTGGGTATTATATTTATCAGGAAATGTTTCAATAAATTCATCTGCGCAGGCAAGTTTACATGCATTAACGCACTCTTCTTCTGTCGCGTTCCTGTTCCCCCAACGAAGATTATCCAAAATACTTCCACTGAACAATACATTCTTTTGAAGAACTACTGAAACCTCGTCTCTTAGAGTCTTCAAATCGTAATCTCTTACATCGACTCCGCCAACTTTAACTGCGCCATCCTTATTCTTATCAATTCCATCTTCCGGAACAACATCATACAGTCTGCTAATCAGATTAACAAGACTGGTCTTTGCCGATCCCGTACCACCGATAATTCCAACAGTTTCACCGGATTTTATTTTCAAATTAATATTTTTAAGAACCGGTTCTTCACTAGTTGAATTATATCTGAAATAAACATTTTTAAATTCAATTGAACCATCTTTTACATTTGTTTCAGGATTATCAGGATTAACAATATCTGCCTTTTCATTTAGAACTTCTGCTATTCTCTCTCCTGATGCAATTGAAAGTGTAATCATAACAAAAATCATTGAAAGCATCATAAGACTCATAAGTATGTTCATACAGTAAGCTAACAAAGCAACAAGATTTCCTGTTGATAATGTACTTGAAACAACCATATGTGCGCCAATCCAACTTATGAGAAGAATGCAGACATACACTGTAAACATCATCAACGGTGCATTTGTAGCTATAAGTGATTCAGCTTTTACAAACATCTTGTAGATATTATTACTGGCAGTCTGAAATTTATCTATTTCATACTCTTCTCTTGTGTACGCTTTTACCACGCGAATAGCTGATACATTTTCCTGAACACTCTCATTTAAAGCATCATACTTTTTAAACACTTGTCCAAAATAATTCATTGTCTTTTTGATAATAAACGCAAGAATTGTTCCAAGAATGATAACCGCCACCAGATAAATTGATGCTATTCTTACGCTTCTAGTAAAGGACAATACAAGAGCAATAATAAGCGTTGCCGGTGCACGCATTGCCATTCTTAAAATCATCTGATACGAATTCTGAATATTTGTCACATCTGTTGTAAGTCTGGTTACAAGTCCTGCAGTGCTGAACTTATCGATATTAGAAAATGAAAATGTCTGAATGTTATCATACATTGCTTTTCTGAGATTCTTTGCAAATCCCGTAGATGCCTTTGCAGCGAATACACCTCCCCCAAGTCCTGCAAGCAAACCTAATACTGCAAATACAACCATAATTCCACCGACAATATAAACATGAGCAATATCACCTTTGTTTATACCGTCATCAATTATGGAAGCCATCATTAGAGGGATAATCATTTCCATAATCACTTCAAAAATCATGAAGATTGGAGTTAATATTGAAGCTGCCTTATACTCCTTAACATGACTCAATAGTGTCTTAACCATATTATTTACTCCTTTCCTTAAGTTTCTTTTCCATATCTATTATATTTTCTTTAACCTGCGATGTTACTCTGAAAAAGATTGCCAACTCTTCTTTTGAAATATTATTTTCAAGATTCTTTTCAATCTGCTCAATACTCTCCACTACATTTTTGTGGGCTTTTTCACCTTTCGTGGAAATCACAACCTTCTTAAGCCTTGCATCAAAGTCAACTGCTTCCCTGGATATATATCCCTCATCTTCGAGAGCTGTAAGAATCTTTGTCACTGCAGCTCTGGACATTTTAAAATCCTGCTCAACGTCTTTTTGATATGTATCAAGACCTTTTTTCTTTCTCTCAACAAGATATCTCAGTACCCATCCGTGAGTAACCTTCGGAAATTCATTGCTTTCGCTGTTTATTGCAGATTCCATATATCTCATAAACATATTATTAAGCTGTCTTATTTGAAATCCTATCTGATTCTTATTTTCCAAAATATCACCTCGTTTCTGATTTTACTATTTGCTTATTGATTAATTTCAAGACTCACTCACCACTTAGCACATATGTGCTTGAAGTGGGAGTCATCTCACATCTGATATAGAATAAAAATGATTATCTTACCGGAAAACAGTTCACCTTTAAATTGTTCACGCATAAACTGTTTACCTGTAAACAAATATACATTAATCAACTCTAAAATTCAAGACTTAATTTATTTATTCACAAAAAATACAAAATCAAGCCATGCTTCAGCTCGAATCCGATGCTTCGCATCTTCTTAGCTTTCGCAATTTTCGAACTTCCTTCTCAAATTGCTTTCGCTAACGATAAAAACGCTTTGCTTTTTTATCGTTCTACTGTTTGGCTGCGCCAAATACATCTCTTTTCAAGCCATGCAACAGTTCGAATACGATGCTTCGCATCTTCTTCTCACTGTTTGGCTGCGCCAAATACACAAAAATAAAAACCAACAGCTATGAATGCAAGCATTCAGCTGTTGGTTTTTATTTTTGTGTGCATGGCTTGGTTTTACATCTTTTCAGGGGCTGTAAAGCCGAGCATGTCTATACATGTTTCAAGTACTCTCTTTGTTACTTTTAGTAAATTGATATATGATAATTGTTTGTTTTCATCCTCTTCAGAAAGTATCTTTGTCTCGTGATAGAAATGATTGAATGAATTTGATAAGTCATAGATAAACTGACATACCTTGTGAGGTGCAATTTCGTTGCAAGCCTCCTCAACCATCTCGTTGAATTTAGACAAACTAAGCATAAGTTCTTTTGAAGCAGCATCATCAAGATTTCCAATTACGTCTGATGCTTCTAAGTCCTTACCACTTTCTTTGTACTTTTCAAGAATTGACTTAATTCGAACTATTGTGTACAGAATATATGGTCCTGTGTTTCCCTCGAATGAAGTAAATCTATCAATATCAAATATATAGTCCTTTGGAGCCTGATTTGAAAGGTCTCCGTACTTAAGTGCTGCAAGTCCAACTATCTTAGAAGTTGCTCGTGCTTCTTCCTCCGATACTTCTCTGTTTGCCATGATTTTTTCATAAACAGCATCTTCAATATTCTGAACAAGCATCTCAAGACGCATTACGCCGCCATCTCTTGTTTTGAAAGGCTTTCCATCCGTTCCATTCATTGTACCAAAGCCAATCTGAGAAAGTTGTGTTGACTCGCTGACAATTCCTGCTTTTCTTGCAACTCTGAATACCTGAATAAAATGGAGTTCCTGTCTCTTATCTGTAAAATATACTATCTTTGCAGGATTATAATCCTGTACTCGCTGAACAATTGTCGCAAGATCTGTTGTTGCATACAATGACGCCCCATCAGACTTCTTAATAATACATGGAGGATATTCTTTCTTATCCGTCTCTTCAGCAATATCTACAACTAGAGCTCCCTGACTCTCATGAGCAATTCCCTTGTCAATCATATTCTGAACCATATCTTCTATATATGGCTTTGCATCACTCTCGCCTTTCCAAAGTTCAAAGTGTACATCGAGATTGTCATAGTTTTTCTCCAAATCAGGAATAGAAACATTCATTATATGTTTCCACAGTGCAAGATATGGAGGATATCCTTGCTGAATCTTAACAGTAGCAAGCTGCGCTGCTTCCTTGAAATCCGCATCTTCTTTTGATTTTGCACTTGCTGCAGGATATATTTCACTCAAATCATCAATAGTAAATGGTGCTTCCTCAGGATATGGTCCTTCAAAGCTCTCATCAAAGTAGCAAAGATCAGGCTGTCTTTCTTTAAGTTCCATGATAATAAGTCCCATCTGAAGACCCCAATCTCCAAGATGAACATCACCAATTGTATTGTATCCCATGTATTTGTAAATACGCTTAACACTCTCGCCGATAACAGCCGGACGCAAATGACCAACGTGAAGTGGCTTTGCTACATTAGCTCCGCCATAATCCACTACAACTGTTTCGCCTTTTCCAATATCTTCTACACCAAGTTTGTCATCAGCTGCCATCTCATTAATATATGATGAAACAAATGCCGGACTAAGTGTGATATTGATAAATCCAGGCATCACAGCTTCGACTTTCAAAAACTTATCATTATCTCCTATCTTTTCGAGAACTTCATTTGCAATCATAATAGGTGCTTTCTTGTACATCTTTGCACCTGCCATGGCACCGTTACACTGATACTCACACAAATCAGGTCTGTTTGAAACAGTAACCTTACCAAGTTTTTCATCATATCCGCAATCTACAAATGCTTTCTTAAATTCATCTGAAATGATTTCTATCAATTTATTCATTATAATTCAACTCCATTCTGCTTAAGTAACTCTCTTGCAGATTCAACCGAATCCACACCTGTTTTATTCTTGATTGGTGCAAATTCATAACTTCTGTCAACTTCAAAGGCGAGACAGTCATCCATCATATGAATCATATCTAATACCAATGTTTCAAACTTGTATCCGTTTGGTTCTTCCGGTGAAACCTTCTCACCGTCTTCATTAATGTAAGGGATCTTCTTCTCAACGATATGAACTACAAGCTGATTATTCATAATATCTTCAAGTTTATCAAATCTGAAAAGATAATTGAGAATAACTCCGTCCTTGTAAACAAGATCACCCTTTTCATTTCTCTCATATCTCATTTCTTCACTAAGTTCATAGTACTCAACGATAGATGGTTTACCATCTTCATAACAAAGCACTCCTACTTTCTCTTCAGGAGAAACTTTAGATACAACCTTTGAACCGCTTGGCATACCGGAATCAATTGTAGCACCTACAAAGACAGGATCAGCAATTCTCTGACACACATTGTCTACTGCAAATACATTAATCCATTCAACGCCTGCTTTCTTCGCCTTCTCACCGATACCGCTCTTCATAAGAGAAATAAACCAACCACCGTTTCCATTTGGAGATGTGGCAACTCTTCCCTTTTCTTCAAGATAAATCTTTCCGTTATAATCACACGCAGGAGCCATCTCCTGAACAAAAAATTCAACGTATTTCTTGTCATATCCAAAATAATTCATCTTCTCGAAGAAATCTATAGTATCAACGTTATTCTTTTCACTTGTCATAATATAAAGAGGAATCCATGCTCCACTCTTTTCAACAACATCCAAAAGATTTCTGACAATTCTCTCAAAAATATAAACATCTTTTGTAATGCCAATATTGTACATGCCCTTTGGCTTATCAGATCCAAGTCTTGTACCCTGACCACCTGCAAGAAGAAGTGCTGCTACTTTTCCTTTTTTGATAGCATCAAGACCAATACTCTCAAAATGTTCTTTATTAGCCTTTGCATCTTCAATACTTACACACTTAGTAATTGGAGAAATAACACCCTTTTTACCAAGTTCATCCTTGTCTCTAAGTAAATCAAGAAGACCATAATCTATTGCAGAAAGCTGCTCTAAGAACTGCTCCTTTTCGCTCTCCTTTAGTTCATCATAAAACCTCAATAAGTGAGTCTGTTCCTCATTCTCAAGTATTTTCTTAACATCTTCTAAAGTCATATATAAATCCTCCTGCTAATTTTGCCTCATCGGGCTCATTCTTCATTCGTCACATGACACATTTATAATAACCGTATATTATAAAAAAGTTCATATAGAATAGAATAGTTGATTTTGTAGTATCTTGCAAGAATAATTTGCAAATTCACACCAAAACTCTTGCCACACTTAATATATATACTTTTTACATATGTTTTTCATATATACTATATATACTCATTTTACAGGTGTTTTTCAATTTCTACACTGTAATACTTCAACGATACCTTATCAAAGCACACCCACTCTATCAAATCAAAAATGTCCCGCTTATCTTTCACATATTCAAACACTGCATCCACTGCCACTTCAGTCGCTTTGTCCATTGGATACCCAAAAGCTCCCGTAGAAATAGATGGAAAGGCAATCCTTCTGACACCATTCTTCTCTGCTAGTTTCAATGACTCTACATAACATGACTTCAACAATTCTGCCTCACTGTCATTACCACCATGCCATCTAGGGCCAACCGTATGTATAACATAATCACATGGAAGCTTATACCCTTTTGTTATCTTTGCCTCTCCTATCCTGCATCCGCCTAGAGTCTTGCACTCTTTGAGTAACTCATGTCCCGCAGCAAAGTGTATGGCTCCGTCAACTCCTCCTCCGCCAAGTAGCGACTCATTCGCTGCATTTACTATTGCTTCAACATCCTGCTGTTTTGTAATATCTCCTAAAATAGCTTTAATTTCCATTTGTATTTTTCCTCCGTTTTTCTTTAATTATCATTCTTTTATAAGCAACGCTCTGCACGGTGCGCCATCTGATTCGCCCAAATTGACAGGTGCTGCGTTTAGTAAATACACTCCTTCTGAAATATCATCAAGAACAATACCTTCTAATAAAACTATATCAGCTCCAAGCATGATTAAATGAACTTCTTTTGGTGCATCTTCAGGACCAACTGTTTGAGACTCATTACCAAACAACTTAATTCCATTTTCTGCAAATACAGATGCTGCCTCCTCGGTAACTACTGCCTCACCCTTTATCAGAACTCGTTCGGCTGCCCTTTCATCCTCAAATTTTGCTTTTTCTAATATCTTCTTTGCATCCTCTGCTTTTATATTTCCATCGAATTCAGTCACAAAAGCATACCCAACAAAATGATCAAGGGGTATCTCGTCTATCGCCTTTCCATCATCATAAAAATGCTTTGGTGCATCCACATGAGTACCATTGTGTGCACACATACTAAACTCTGTAAGATTGCATACGTCACCTGCACTGATATTCATTATTCTGTTTAACTTAGGACTTGGATCTCCCGGAAATACTTTGCTGGAAAATACTTCCTGTGATATATCATATATTTGCATATTTTTTCCTCTCTATTCTTTTTAGTATGAACTCAGCTTTTTCCTTACCACTTTTAGAAGTGGCGAGTCTTATCCATCCGATAATATCACGCAAAACAAATCATCATCTCGATTATATTCTGAAACCTGTTCTTTGGACTATTTTGTGTGGCTTTTATAATTGTTTTTCTATATTTTCTATCAAACACAATTAAATATCTGATTTTTTTTAATACACTAATATTTCCGATTTTCGTTTCAAGATTAGCCAAATAATAAAGAAGAATTCCCATGGAATATATGTCTGTTCTAATATCCGTGTTGTAAAGACCATTTCCAAATCTGTCGCCAAATTGCTCCGGTGCTGCATATTTCGGACTTCCAACAGCAAATGTATCCGAAACAATATCTCGATTAAATCTTTTTGCATTTCCAAAATCAATCAACTTAATTTTATTTTCTTCCATCAAAATTATATTTTCAGGTTTCAAATCTCTATAGACTATAGGCGGTTCTAATGAATGAAGATAATAAAGTGCAGACATTATTTGCATTGCAATCTTCTTGATATCTTTTCTTCTCAATCTTCTGGTCTCAACTGCTTCCTTTAAAGTTATTCCCTCCACAAATTCCATTACAAGATAAAATAGTTCATTGTCATATATAACGTCATATACTTTTGGCAATCCCGGATGTGTAACATATTTCAATATATTTAATTCTCGTTCAACATCTTTCATAAGTCTTTGTTTATTCATATTATCTGAAGAACGAAAACTCTTAAGAGCAACTATTTTTCCTGTTTTTGTATCTTTTGCTTTATACACACAAGCATTACCACCCTCACCTATCATTTCTAGGATATCATATCTATTGCAGATTGTATTGCCAATTTTCAATTCAAAATCATTATCCATTCCACCATCTCCTAGTTTTAATTTGCTTTTCTTATGTGACATGCTCCCACTACTTAAATCAATATAATTTTGAAGTAGGGGCTTCCTGCTCAATGACTCTTCTGAGCTAAGTATCAACAGGCTATCCTCGCGTGCCCCGCGATTCTTTTTTATTTATCTCATTTAGGATTTTTATTTTCAGTCCGGTTACGGACATTTTTATGCATATGCCATCAGCTTTCTTTTTGCTTCTTCCCTGATATTTATTGC
>JAILRH010000175.1 GCA_024698345.1 Lachnospiraceae bacterium
AGTGAAAAAGTTAGAAAATATGTTTTAAAGCCTGGAACAAAAGGCTTTTATGCAAAACCAGAAACTGATTTAGATGTTGCAAGACCGCTACTTACAACAATGCATAAGATGCATAGAGCAGGTGTTGATAATTATGTAACTCTACTGGCAATGGGAATTCAAATTCTTTCTCTTTCTTTAAATCATTTCTGATTCCAACAACAAAAACACGCTCTCGGTTCTGCGGTATTCCATAATTTCTAGCATTCAAAACACTATATTTCCAGGAATAGTCTAAATTCGTAAAAACGTCGCACATTGTGTTCCACGTTCTTCCCTCATCATTACTCAATATAGCCTTTACATTTTCATAAATAAAAACTTTGGGTCTTATTTCTTGCACTAATCTTGCATACTCATAAAACAATGTACCTCTAGTATCTTCAAGTCCTCTTTGCTTTCCTACTAATGAAAATGACTGGCACGGACTTCCTCCAACAAATAAATCCACTTCATTTCTATATTCTTTGCCGTCAAGGAATGATACATTCCAATGAAAATGTCTTTCACTAAGATTATAGTTTGCCATATAAGATGCTTTAACTTTATTTTGCTTTTCCTTGCTTGCATATAAGCTATCGACATAGGCCTTTTTTTCATCATACGAGCCCATTTTTGATAACTTTTCGTTTATCTCCAACGTATGTATCTGTTCATGGAGCATTCCTAATCTTTCACATACATCCTTGGTATTCTTTAATATCTTTCTTCCGTTTGCCTTATCAATAAATCTTTTTAGATAGATGATCTCGTTTACCATATACGACCAATCAATTCCATCAACGCTTTTATATGTTTTTTCATCTTCTAAGCTACTCCATAAATTATCTTTATGGAAATCGTTTGTAATTTCTATTGCATATACTAATGAATACAATCTTTTAGCATTTTCATTGTTGATTCCACTTAAATTTGACAAAAAACCGGTATATTCTTTTAATCTTACTTTTTTTACATTTTCATTTGCAATTACTTTTTTTAAAACCGAATTTACATTTTCTATTACACCATAATCAACAACTTCTAATTCTAATAATTGGGCCTCGAACAGTTTTTTTACCTTTTTCAGATTCTTTTCAAGTTCATTTTTATAATCATTTTTTTCAACATATTTTATTGTCTTCTTTAAAGCTTGAATTTCATCTTTAATCGCTTCTATGTCTAACGGAATATCTTTTCGCAAAATATCAACATCACCACTATCACATGCAAATACAATTTCATTATCAATTCCCATTCTGTTTAACGCATGTTCTATTGCACCTATTCCACTAAATACCGTTGCTAACTTTATCATTTTTCTGCACCTTCACTTTTTTTATCTTCTACAAACTCCATAATATCTCCAATATCACATTGAAAATATAAACATATTCGTTTCAACACGTCCATAGATACGTCTTCATTTCGACCCAACTTCGCTAATGTATTTGGACTCATCTCAACAGCTTCAAGCAAATCCATTTTTTTCATGTTTTTATCAATTAACATTTTCCATAATTTGTTGTAACTTACTCTCATAATGTACTACCTTACCTTCTTGTCAATATTCACAAAAACACCTTATAAAACTACAAGATAATTATAACATATCAAATAATGCACCTCAATAAATTAGTTATAGATATCTATAATTTAATTTATCTTTGCAACCTCAATTCCGCCAACCATACATTACGCATCCAAATCCCACTTACAACTTTCATAAAACTCACAGCGTGGGCACCAACCGTTACAGTCAGCGCCACCACGCAATCTATTCTTTAACCAAAAAAGTAATCTTTTCATTTAAATCACGTCCCCACTATTTGTCATTTGTCTCAATCAATTCACACACAACGCCTCTATCCATCTTATACATTACTTTTCCATAAGCTGTGTCGCCAATCTTGTCGTAGATTCTTCCTGCACTATAGCACTCACCGATAACCGTATGACAGCTATTAGCCACATGACCGATAGTTGCAACTCCAGGAAGTTTAACAAGAATTGCCTCGTTATCATACTTGTTATCAGGCTCTTTTTCGAGCATTACTTCCATACCCGGTTCAATAAATTCATCACCTTCAAAAAAGTGCATCCCTGTAATTGTAAAATAAATCTTCTTCAACATAATCGTGTCCTCCTAACTCATTTTTCTATATTTTAAGTTCCTAGAAGGTATTCATCTTTCCTTCTGCTTAAATCCTAACATTTCATCTGTCCTATAATCAGGACTCTATTTTGGTGCCCTACAAATTCGCCAAAAATCAACAAAAAAAGCACCCACATTTCTGCAGGTACCCTTCTCACATTATTCAATTTTAATTATCCTTGATACAATCTATCGACCTTTTCATCCAACGAAATCTCTGTTGAATCAATAATCTCAAAGAATTCATCCAGTTCCTCGTCCGTGTGCTTATCGTCATAGACTGAATATTCTTTTACGATTTTCTCTAACTCCATTACTTTGCTAAACAAACCTTCCTGCCGGAGCATAACTGACTCAGGTTCGCCACCCCAAAGTGCCGTATGAACTGTTCTATAACAGCTTTCACAAGTTATAAACGCATCCAAAATTAACTTGTAATCCTCACGTTTCATTTCATTCACCTTCCTTTACTCTGTAGCTTTCATACAATCTAAAAACCTATATTCTGCCCACATCTGGCGCAGAATTGCAACAGCTATACATTTGATTTCAAATAACTGCTCATCTGTGGCTTCTAGAATACATTCAGGCATATCCATATTGTTATGAAAAACTCTTGCAATTTCACCGCAATATACTGGATCTGGATCCACTACTCCGCAATCATAATCATCATATACTTCAATGCCAAACAAACTCATTAATGCCACAAATATTTTTCGTTCAACTTCATCTGTAGAACAGTATACTAAATCTTCAATATAAATCGCCTTTATTTCGAATAAGTTATCAAAAACGAAGTCTGCATAAAAATCTCTTCCAATACCATTCGACTTACCATACTCTCCAAGCGGTCTGACAATCCTAACATTTTCATAATCTTCCAACGGAATCTTCCCTAATAAACGCTTTGCTGATTTCGTCACATCTTCATCTTTGAAGAACCCTCCATCCGCAATTAAAATACATACCTTATCTTTCTTAATCATATCATTAATTTTCTTATTACTCATAATCTAATACCTCCATTCTTATCTAAAGGGTAACCCTTCTCTTTCAATGTAACCTTCATCAAGTTCTGCCACCATGTCAGCATTGTGCTTTTCATTCTTCTGCACAACCTCATTTCCTTTATCCAGGATTGCACCATACAATTCCTCTCGGAATTCCTTTGTAATCGGATAGCAAATCTGATTGTATTCTGTCTTCCCTGCACCGTCTGTTTTGGACTTTGTCGGCATCGCCACAAATGGGCCCTTATCGCTATCGATAATCTTTACACCATCCACCACAAAATCCTTACCGATATAGAATCTACCAATACATTTGAAGCTGTTATTGCTGCTCTGCTGCATCGTAATTCCTATATCCATCTTGTCTTCTTCCGGATGAACCGATACTTCTTTTTTGTTATCCTTAAATGCCTGAATAATGTTGTCGAACAATTCTTTTCGAAACTCTGCACTAATTGGATAACAGAAATTCTTGTATACCGGATTTCCCTGATCATCCGTTTTACTTGTTTTGTAACCAGGCATTGCCACGAACAATGCTCCGTTCTGTGCCTGCCTGATTGTTATGTCATTGACTTTCAGCTTGTCGCCAAACACCAATGACACAAATGCTTTTGTGTTCCAATCTTCATTGGATAATTTGTTAATCTTAATACTGTATTTCATCTTGTGAAACCTCCTTTACTTTTGATAAACCAAGCATATTATTTTCAGAGGCTATTCTTAAGGGAGTAGCACTCCCCCTTTTATGCAAAAGAAAAAGACATCTGCCATCGCAAATGCCTTAATCCATAAATTATTTAGTTTTATTTTTCGCTTCTTCAAGCTTGTGGAATTCTTCAATCATTCTTTCCATATCTTTGACTACTTCATGATTCTTCTCTGCCAGGAACGCTCTCGCCCAACCTAGCACTTTCACAGCTTCCTTTAAGTTTCCTTCTATCGGATGTCCTTCCTTGGCATACTCTTCAATATACTCAAGTGCTGTGTCAATGTAGATTTTAGGAAGAAAAGTATCATTGTTTACAGCCTTTTCTATAATATCTTTCTCGGTCATTTTGACACCCCCTTATGCATTTATTATAAACCAAATAATGCACTTAAAAATATCAAATCTCTCGATTCTAAATTTTAAACAAGTTAACTTTTCTTTCCCGGTCTGCAGATCATAACCAGTCCCTTATTGTGATAATCTCCAAACACAACTCCATGCTCATCATCCATCGCTTCTACCATTTTTCCATCGCCTACATAAATTCCCACGTGACTGATGTTTTTATATCGTCCATTTCTAGTGTAACTATAAAAAATCAAATCTCCAGGCTTTAGATCACTTTGACTAACTGTCTTCTTTTCCAAGCCTTCTGCCTCAGCTGCTGCAGTTGTCGCATCATTGTAAGAAATATCTATTCCTGCCGCTTCCCATGCACAATACGCTAACGAACTACAGTCAAATGCCGTTCCACTGAATCTTCTCGCCTGACTGTACTCATAGCCCACTTTCGACAAAGCAAACTCAACTGCTTTCTTCTGCTTTCCATCTGAAATCTTATCCGTATACTTCTTAATTTCTTTCTCAGACAAACTACTCTGCAGGTTAGACGGACTACTGCCTCCACCACTTGGACTGCTTCTGCCATTGCAAGCAGACATCAGCGTTTGTAGCATTTTAATTTGATCCTCACTAAATTGATACTCGCTAATCATATCATTGTATGTTTTCAGTGTAACCCTAACTTCCAATATCTTAGTTGTCTTCTTATTTTTTCCTTTGCCTTTAGTTTCAGTTACTACCTCCGTTGTGAAATGGCACATATCATTCACCACTTGTTGAAGTTTTACTTTGTTTGAAGCATTCATATCCATTGCAGTATTCTTATATCCATATCGGACCATATAGACGCACATAATATCATAATAGTTCGAAGGTGTTTCGCTAACTCCCTCATAATCCACGTAAATTACTCTACCCTCATCAGCATCCTTGTGTTCATCTGCTCGCTTCTGGACTCGTTCATTGAATTCCGCAACGTATTGCGTGGTGACGGAATGAATTGTCTCACCATCACTAAGTCTAGGCAACAAAAACGCCAATGGCGAATTGTACAGCACAGTAAATATTGCCATAACTAATCCACCAACTGCAGCAATAATAATGATAATCGGAATCACAATAGGAGCCAACATTGACACTGCTCGCCTGATCATCAAGCCGGCTTTCATCTTAACCAGATCCACTGCCACCTTGATTATATTGTCATTTTGATTTTCGGGCGTCTGCAGCTTATCTTTGAAATACTTAAGCAACCTCATCTTCTTTTCAGTCTTATATACTGCAGTGTCTATCTGCATCTCAGCTGCTTTTCCAACTGCTGCACCAATAGCCATTCCATAAGGTCCTGCTGCAGATCCAGCCGCAGTGGCACCAACCTTTGCTCCGGTCTTTACCGCCAATTTACTTGTATCCTTAGCAATCTTCTTAGTGGTGCTCTTTGCCACCTTTTTAGTAGCTTTCTTATATGTCTTCTTTGCAGACTTCTTAAACCTATCCTCAACTAATTTCTTACCTTTGCTACTCGCTTGCTTTCTTAATCGATTTCCGACACTTTCCTTATTAAGCTTAGAATTCCTAATCTTCTTTCGCAAACGATTGCCTGATGCCACCGTGTCACGAACAGGCCTTGATACTTCTCTCCCAACTTCTAAAGATGCCTTAAGATTATCTCCACCTTCAATATTATCTGCAATGACTGAACCCGCCTCACCGGCTATGGCTCTTCCTTTAGTCCTAGCAGAAGTCATCTTGGACTTAACCTTGCCATCAGATTTCTTGTGTATCTTACTGTCCTTTTTCTTGTGAATTTCCATCACAACTTCTTGTTCCTTATTAATCTTCATAAAAAAATCCTCCTTAACATGTTAAACATACACGTTAAGAAGGATTATTGTGAGGGAGTGGTACTCCCCCATTTATCTGATTACCTACTATTATGTAGCCAATCAAAAATCATATGGATCGCTATAGCACATCCAATCAAGAGGATACATTACACCGTTTTCCTCTTCAAATTTAGCCCATTGCTTAGCTTGACGTTTAGCTTCATGTTTACTTGACACTTTCTTTGTGTTCCTGTCATTTTCAACTCTAGCTTTATACGCTTTATTATTTGGATTATGCTGATTAGCGTAATCATCAAGCTGTTTCTTTGTATGTGTCTTTGATGACACACCTTTTTTCTTTGCCATAAGCCACTTCTCCTTTCTCCTTGACTCCATATGTTTTCATATAAATGATTACGCACAAGATAGCGGACAACTTTGTCACCTTCTTAGCTGAATCCAAATAAGATTATTCTTACGGATTATCCCTGCATTTAATCATGCCTCAAGGTTGGAGAATAATTTTTACATCTAACAATGTAAAAATTACTTAACACGATTATAGTATATATTTCTTAATTTTGCCAACCTCTAAAAAAATCGAGGCATTTCTGCCCCGATTTCACTCTTTTCTCATATTGTCATGATGTCTTATTTAACTTTTACAGTCTTACTCTTTGTCTTATATCCCGCTTTTGATACAGTAACCTTTACTTTAGTTCCTTTTTTAAGTTTAGCTGTCTTAATTGTTACTGTTCCCTTAGAATTTGTTTTCTTTGTATATTTCTTCTTTCCAATCTTTACTGTAACTTTTGCCTTTGCAATAGTCTTGATTGTTACTTTCTTTGTATTCTTCTTTGCTGTAACCTTTAATTTGCTGATTGTCTTTATTTCAGGAACAGCCTTAACATTTGCCTTTACATTAACTAGTCCAACAGTGTCTTTAACAGTTGATGCCACAAAATAATATGTGCCTGCTGGTAATGTTACAGTTCCTGTATTTCCACTATCAAGGTAACCGCCTCCAAACATATATCTAGAAACATATATTGTGTTCTTAGGCGGTGTCTTTGTAAATGATTCTGTAAAATTAACGTTTTGATCATTAATCACCTTATAACTAACTTCGTGTGAATCAAAAACTGTATCTGTCGCTACAGAAACATCAAAACTAACCTCAGACTTCTTATTAAGTACTAATTTATAATACTGGTCTTTTGTAGTTATTGTATTAACGCCCGTTGTCTGAACACCCGGCACCAAAGTCATCGCACTGCTCATTATATTTGCATCAACACCATTTGTTCTGTCAATGTATTTAGCATCAATAATAGTTGTAACCTCTCCGTTGGGCTGATACATATCTGATGAAAGTGTTTTTACATAAGTAACTGCATATGTTCCTTTTTCCAATGCAACATACTTATCTCTTGTAGCGCCATATGCAAAACTTGATGTCATTGATTCATTAAAATCAGCAATTTTAATACCGCTTTTTGTCTGTAATTCAACATCCTGTATATATCCCCAAAACTCACTAGATCTAACAGTTGTTGCCATATTGACATGTACAAATGCAGGTTTATCTAATGTAAACAAAACGCGATATATTGATTCTGCTTTGTTATATGTATCAGGCATTCCATCATTTTCCCAATTAAATTTCAAAGCCTCACTCATCACATTTGTTGTTGTAATAGAATCAACAACATTTGTCTTTGCAGTTAATTCAAATGTCTGTGCATTAGCTACTGTAGTAAAACCAATAGTCATCATTGCTGACACAATCATAATACCAGCTAATTTTTTCAATCTCATAATTTCCTCCTCTTACAAAAAGCAAACACGCGTAGCGCATTTGCTTTTTCTTTTTAATCAATTGTTTTTATATAGGTATTCCTGTAAAGGAATAGCTATATGTGATATACGTAGTATATCACGGCCTCAACTGCTTACTCTTCTCAAACTTCTCATACATATTCGTATTATAAAGCCTATACAACTCACTATCTTTAGTAATCACATTATCAAACGGTACCATCTTACTACCACACTTAATCAAGCCCGTACCACTTGGACTATCAATTACATAGTTAAGCTGCTCCTCTGAAATCTCCAATGCTTCTTCAATCTTTTCAATATCCTTTGCCGACTGATTCAACAACAGAATAAATGCTGAGTTGGAAAGCATTGTTGTACTGGTTTCGCTCATAAGCAGATCCACAATGTTCTGTGTAATACCGGTACAGAGACCACCCTGCTTTCTTACCTTCTTCCACATCTGGCGCAGATACTCTGCACTAAATGGCGAATTAAGAAGCACATGCACTTCATCGATATAGAACCATGTTGACTTACCACGTTCTCCGTTCTCGATGATTTTCTGCTGGATTGATTCCATCATTACAAGCATTGCAAGTGGAGCGAGGGATTCACCAAGGTCTCTGATACCATAAACGATAAATCTATTATTTACATTGATATTTGTCTGATGATTGAAAATATTAAGTGCTCCGGTTACAAAGATTTCAAGTCCCAGTGCCACGTCTCTGGCTTCCTTATCTTCCTGCTCTAAAAGCTTGTTGTATAAGTCTTCCATTGTAGGCACATACTTTTCTTTGCTTCTAGCAATTTCCATATACAAATCTTTTACACATCTGGAAATAATAGAACGCTGCTGCGGTGTGATTTCCTTCATGATCTGCTCACAGATACTAAGCATAAACTGACACTTATCTCTCACCCAACCTTTGCTGTCCATCACATCCAGATTCCACACATCCATATCCATTGGATTAATGTAGTTTCGTGTGTTAGTTGAAATATTGATATAAGTACCGTTATACTTTTCAGTCACATCCTCGTATTATGACGATAGGTAAGCCTTTGATGTTATCTCTAGCTTTTCCCCCGTCCCACACCGTGCGTGCGACTTTCACCGCACACGGCGTTCCATCAAGTTCAAGTAGATTTACAAGTTCTAGTTTACCAATTTCAGTTTTCTGCCTCTTCTAAATTTATTGATTTTCTTCTTTTGATTCTCATCAAATGCACTCAAGCCTTCTGTGCTTGCGTCACTCATAAGTTGGGCTATGAGCCTTGATACAATAATGATATTTGAATAATCATCCGTACCGTTTCGGCTTTTTGGTTTAATTCGCATTGCAACTGATTCATCGGCTTCCAAGATTTCTCCTGTAACATAGCATTTACCATATTGAGCCACAAATCGTGATACTGCATTGCTCCTAAACTCCACGCTTTCAGATTCATCAAACGACAGTTGCATAGCTCTGAGCTTGCTTCTAGAAACCGCCTTTTGATTACTATGAATCTTCTTTCGCCCATTTTCACTATAATCTGTTATATCTTGTGAGAAATTCATGGGCGATTTATGATGAATGCCTACTATAGGAACCATATACATATCCATTAATTTATAGATTCTACGATTCCCTCTGACTCCTTGTACAAACCTCTGAAAATCCCTTGGTACTTCAGAAAATCTTACTCGTTTGGCTTTGTTCCTTAATCGGTTTTTATGAGTTCTTAACAATTCAAAATCAATCCTGTCAAAGTTGTTGTATACATTAGTTGCTATACAGTAATAATTGTGTGCACCAATAATTGCATTATTGTATTTTATAATGTTTTCCTTTACCGTATGCATCTGTATGTCTTTTAGATTGTTTTTTATATTGGCTTTAACCTTATTAAATGCTTTATCACACATATCAGTTTTTGCTATATATCCATACCTTGATGATTTCTTTGGTAGTACTTTTATTTTAAACCCGAGAAATTCGGAAGAATTTTTAAGAAGATTTGTCACCTTAGATTTTTCTGGACTGATGTCCAAGTCAAGGCGATTTTTAAGAAAATCTACTACCGCATAATAGAATCTTTGTGCTTCTGCATAAGTTCTGCACATTATTTTAAAATCATCTGCATACCTAACTATATAGCCATCTTTAAGGTTTGTGTACTGATGAGCATAATTGTGAAATGACTCACTTTTGGCTCTGCGCGGTTTATAAGTTTCCCATTGGTCGCTTACCCACCAATCCAACTCGTTCAAGACGATGTTAGATAGCAACGGTGATATTATTCCACCTTGCGGTGTTCCCTTAGTCGGTATTCCCTCACCTTGTATTTCACTCTTCAAAAGTTTGCTGATGATTGATATTAATCTCTTATCTCTTATTCCAAGTCCCCATATCTGCTTTAGAAGTTTTCCGTGATTTACATTATCAAAGAATCCTTTGATATCCACATCTACACAATAGTAGTGCCTTCCCAAGTTGATTAAACTCACCATTCTACTCAGTGCGTGGTGCGCACTTCTATTCGGTCTGAAACCATATGAATGGTTATGGAACTTAGGTTCACATATCGGTTCTAACACTTGCAATATACATTGCTGAACTAGTCTGTCCCATATACACGGAATTCCTAGCGGTCTTTTCTTATCCGAACCTGGTTTTGGAATAAAGACTCTGCGCACAGCTTTGGGTTTGTAGTCTAACAACATTCCTCTTACTGTATCTATCATTTCTTTATCTGAGCATCTGCCAATGTCTTTTATAGTTAGCCCGTCAGTTCCTTTAGTGTGACTGCCTGAGTTACCCCTTAGATTTTTATAAGCCAATCTTATATTCTGTTCTGAACCTATTATCTCTATTAACTTGTAAAAATTATTGTTGTTTCTGCTTTGTTGGTACAACTCATCATATACAGACTGCATATCATAGTATTCGTTATACCTTAGCTTGTCCTTCTTCAGCATGGTCTGCACCCTCCTTTCAGAGAAATACATCTATTAGTCTTACAAGAACCCATACTGAACCCAAAATCTACTCTTATATCTTGACTAGTGGCTATCCCTCCATTGCTTATTATCACAACTTCATTGGTACACACCACCGCTTACACTGAATTAAATGCAAGTTATACATATGCTAATCTCACTTATGTTTTCCTTGCAACCGCTTCATTGAGGATAAACTCTCCACGTTATCAGCTTTCAACGTTCCAAATATGCTATCTTTACATATACCCTTAGGTTTCTCCTATAAGCCTGTTACTTATCCGATACCTTTAATACCGTATGGACTTTCATATGAACGACTCTTACTCATCCACAAGTAACGACACAACTGTGTCACATAACCTTTCGATTACGTCCCCATCTAGACCCGTACCTTCAGAGATTCGTCAGCACATCACTCTACTCAGCAAAAAGCTTCATCTGTGCATACTAACCATAGATATTTTATAGACCTCCGGCATATCATCTACACCACCTACCTCTAGGTGGCTTTCGTCAACTTAAGTGTTACGGTAGACTTCTGCCGACTTCCCCGAGCTTCTGACACTTTAGTGTTTATCCACTTCCGCGCCAGTCGGAATATTAAGGAAAGCCCTTCAAGGCGTTACCCTCTCATTTGACTTTTCGCATATTCAGTTCGCAATCCAATTAAGCATAAAGTTTAATCAATATTGCGCCTACTCTTTTCAAGTAGGAACGTTTCGCACCATTCATTGGATCCACTGCGATTACATTGTCATCTGTAGATAATAACACCGAGCCCATTTCCATCTTTGCCTGGAATGATTTACCGGCACCGGATACACCAAAGATAAATCCGTTACCGTTAAGAAGTTTCTTACGATTTCCAACGATGATATTCTTTGAAATCTGATTAACTCCATAATAGATTCCACCTATGTCACACATCTCCTGAACATTAAATGGCATAAGCACTGCCAAGCTCTGTGTAAGCATTGTTCTCATCGTCTCAATCTGACGAACGCCAATAGGGAGCGCTGTGTTGATAGCTTCTCTCTGCTTATACTGACATGTATCAATCACACAGCCTGCACCTCTTGCAATAGAATCAATTGATTCACAGATACTATCCAATTCTTCTTTGTTATCTGCCATTACAATCATATTTACGCCCACGAAATACAGGCTTTCATCATTCTCTCTCACATTTGTCATGATGTCTTCAATGTCCTGCTTCTGACGTCTGGTATGATATGAAATATCAGAAGAAAAATCATTGTTTCTGTTTCGTGTTCTCTGCTGGCGGATAATGTCTGATTCAATACCTAAGTATTTTTTCTGCAGCATCTTCATTGTCAAATCTTTTGGCACAGGCACCACGTCCACACTGGTAATGGAATGAATAGGCATAAATGTCAATTCAGTAAAGAATCTGTCGGAAAGATATGTCGGATATTTTTTAATAAACAACACTCTTCCCACTTTTCCTTCATCCTCAAAATAATCCTGGAAGTATTTGACTCTGCAGTTACAGATTTCATTTCTAAAATCCGTACCGGTAATCTTACCTTCTGCAATATCAAAATCAAATTCTTCTTCGCGACCTAAACGATAGTAATCGTGCAATACCTTTAATCTCTCATTACCGGTTAAGGCTTCCACTCTGGAACCAAGTTCTGCAAAGCTCTTATTCATATTTGCTTCAATCGTAGCAAATGCTGCCTTTGCTTCCTCAAAATTCTTTCTCTCAATTGTGATTGTAATATAACGTTCTTGGTCAATTCCCTGTCTGCCTTCAAGTATCTTTTCTTCAATAATCTTATTGTAACTTTTTCTCATAGGATCAAAATCATCGTGCTTATATGACAGCATGACATGCTCCCTCAAAAGCTCCATATCCTTATTCTTATTATTTACAGTGATCTTAAATGTACAGTCAAAAGAATTGAGTGCTTTGCAGTATTTCTGAAAGAAACTTTCCTGCTCATCTTCCGAACGTGTCGCATAGTTTACATCACTGAATCTGTAGGTTTTGGAATACTTACCACCTACCACTTCAAATATTCCACTCTCTGAAATTTTCATAATCTCTATTGTCTGCTGAACTGATTTGGGGCTCTTATACAGTGGCTCCGATGCCTTCTTAAGTTCAGAAAACTTATCACCAAATATACTCATATTATCTGCGTCCTTTCCTTTTATTCTTTTTGTATTTTTTATTCTTTCTCATTTTACGGTCTCTCTTATATTCCTTGATGGCCTTTCTCTTATCGAGCTTGTCCTGTTTTTCCTTTTCAAGTCTGTTAAGTTCAATAAGCTTCTGGCTTTCCTCTGACTCATATAAAAGAGTCCTGTTTGCAAACAGACATTTCATCTTTCTCACAAACATCTGGGTAAAACTCATTCCCTGATAAGAATAAAATCCATTCATGGCAATCGGTGCAATCACAGGAATTGCGATATACACGCTTGCTGTAAGTCCCACATATCTGTATGTAAGAAGTACAATACCTGCACCAAGCACAACCGATATTGCCGAAAATATTAACTGCTTTGCGGTGAGTCCTAAGACCACCGATTCCTGGTATTTTTCTATATCTTTGTTAATTGCTATATTCATATTTTTGTCCTTTCCGTATGCCACATCTTCGGCATTGTCATGATGACAATGAATATTTCACCATGATGTCATTCCTTGCGTTGTCATCATGTCACTAACTCATGTCATCACAACTTTCTACAATCCCAATGCCTTGCTTGTCAGGCTCTGCGCCCCCTTTACAGCTCCAACCGTCATTGTCACACTAAATGTAAGTTCACACATATACATCAGTGCTTTTGTCCAATCTGCGTAGTCGCTTGTAAATGACGGTAGCCCTGCACTTAAAAATGCGTTGCATACTATAATTGCTAATGTCATCGTGACAGCTTCCAAAACGATTGATAAAAAATATCTCGCATAACTTACTGCGGTATGACTTACCATTCTGTTTCCTGCTGTCGTTGAAAATGCCAGTGCACCAAATGGCACCATTATCAAAATCTTTAAAAATCTAAAATATACGGTGTATACCAACATGAATCCGCAGACGATAATCACAAGCGCAATTATTACTGCAAGAATCATCATCAATAGGCTTTCGCCAAATCCCAGATCTTCTATAATCTGTTTTTGCTCATCAGGAATGGAAAGTTTGACTTCCTCATTCTTCGTAATCAGACTGATCAGGTTTCCGGTGGATGTGAAAAAGGCCTTCATAATTGTTACATTGTTAGAAACAAGCCACTCTGCAATTCCAAGTCTCATAAGAAGTCTTAAGATACTCTCAAATCGCATTTCTTCCTTCACATCCACACTCTCCGAGCAAAATCCAATAACAAAGAAAAGTACAACCAATGATGAACCAACTCCAACAAATACCGGTTCAATATCTGCTATAACTTTCCACGGTCCACCATCCTTGAAACTGGTAGGTGACTGACCTAACAGTTCAAAGATGAGTGATACTTTATCGTTCCAGAAAGCAACGACTGTTTTAAGAAGATCCAGGATAACACCGCCTAAGCTAAATGCATCCATTAAACTTCACCTCCAAAATATTCACTATGTTCATAGGCGCCTTCCTCTAAAAACCTAAGATTCCAAGCACTGAAGAAATACCTGCCATCATTACACCGGCCACAATTCCTTTAAGTGCCGAGTTCATTGTTGATGAATCCTGCTGCTGATATGCCTGTGCAAACTCCATAACATTCTTTGCTAAGATGATTACGCCGATTGCACCGATCACCGCCAACACAATTGTCTTTAAGTTATCAAGCGGTTTAGTTACTGAGGATGTATCTGTTCCTGCAGCATAGACATTTACCATCTGTCCCATCTCAATAGCTGTTGCCATCATGGCACCTTCCATAATGTTCTTTGCCACACCAAATCTGCCTGGTGCTTCCTTTGTCATATTCACTTTTTCTTTCTTATTAAAAAATTCAAATAATCTCTTCATAATTTCTGTCTCCTATCTGTCTAAATATTGTTTACGTTTCTTTTCCATCTCTTCTACCGGTGTTTCCGGTAATAAATATTCCAAAAGATAATTCAAATCCATAGGAATCTGTATAGCCTTATTGATTTCAACCATCTGTTCATCGCTAAAGTCCATCACACTAATTCGAGTAGTAAGTTCATCCCTGAGATCTTCTTCCGGTGGCTTGCAGCCTTTTTGGAATTCCCTTTCATCCAAGGTAGCCATCTCCTCCGGCGTTACATCCATCACATTTATGTTCTTATTATTCTTCTGCTCTTCCTTTAGTTCTGCTTCGCTATAGATTTTCATCTCATCTTTCAGTTTCTTTGTTTTACTAGGTCTGTGTACGTATGGCTTTGCTCCACCGTCTTCCGTCTGACTAAAGTTTGGATGACCAAAAGGTCTAAACTTCTCATCAAATATCGGCTTAAAGCCTTTAATAAATATAAGGCACTTGCTGTTATCCATATTTCTTACTTCATCAGGATTCATAAGCGAGCGTCCTAATACGTCATAGTTTCTTGATGAAGAACCATGCATACCTCTGGTCTCTCCGGTGGAACGCTTATCAATCGTTGCCTTTCCCAGCAATTCCGAGATATACTCGTGAGTCGATTTTTCGTTGCCTCCTAAATAAACCAAAGTGTCACAGTTACCTGTGATTGTTTCCCAGGTATCTTTGAATAAAGCCTTAATCTGTGCCAAGTTCTGAATGATAATCACCGCATTGATTTTTCTGCTTCGCATTGTAGAAAGTACAGAGCAAAAATCATCCGGTAATGCCACGTTGGCAAACTCATCTAACATCAGCGTTACATCTAGCGGTAACTTTCCTCCAAACTTAAAATCAGCTTGGTAATAAAGTTCCTGGAATAGCTGTGTATACAAAAGTCCAACTATGAAGTTGTAAGATTTGTCCGAGTCAGGGATTACACAAAACAATGCTGTTCTCTTGCTCTTATTTCTCTTTGTACCAATTCCCAGTTCTTCGATTTTCAGATCATCCTTTGCTAAGATTCTTAGAATCTGAGGATTCTCTAACAATGCCAGTCGTGAGTTGGCCGAGATAATAATGGATCTGACTGTATCTCCTGCACCTCGTATAACCTTCATATACTGTCTGTACGCCGGATGATTCTCACCTAACGGACTTACATCCAACAGTTTGTTCATACGCTTTGTCAGCTTCGATTCTTTCTTTTCAGTTACCTCTGCTTCTGATAAAAGCATCAGTACCGATTGAAAGTTTCTTCTGTTTGGTGGCATTTCAAGCCATACATAATAAAACAACGCCTGCAGAAACATTCCCTCAGCGTGCTCCCAGAACGGATCACTTGGGCTTGATTCTTTAGGCGTTGTATTACTGATTAAATTTGTGACGAGTTTTACTACGTCATTTTCTGTTCTTATATAACGGAACGGATTGTATCCATCCGACTTAGCCATGTCGATAAGATTAAGGACCTTTACGTTATATCCATTTTTCTTTAACATTCCTCCGGTTGCTCTGAGAAGCTCCCCTTTTGGATCTGTTGCTATAAATGAACCTTTAGGCATCAGCTGCATAATGTTTGGCTTAACCATAAAGAAGGTCTTACCTGCACCGGAACCTCCGATGACTAACAGATTGTTGTTTAGCTTCGATACCTTTGTATCCATACTCATCCTGACATGTTCACTAAGTATTCTGTTCTTTGACTCATCCTTATCACTGATAAGATGATTCACCTGTTCAATATCCGCAAATTCTGCCGTACCGAATTCTTTGCCATGCATCAGATTTCTTCTTCCTGTCAAATACATCAGTACTGCAATGATATAGAATATACTTCCTGCAAACATTGCTCTAGGGGTATCCGGATACCACCGGTTATTAAGCGGTCGAATGACATCGTGCTTAAAATCCTCAGTCATTGTCATGATGTCATCAAAACTTGGTGACTGCGTTGTCATCATGTCATCGGGATAATCTTGCTCCGTTGTCATCATGTCACCGGAATTATTTTTTCTTATTGTCATCATGTCATTAGACCAGACACTGCATGCTACAAACGAAATATATAGTGTCATCATCTCTCCGATAAGAAAGAGTAATAAGCTTAATCTTTTTCTCTTACGCATATCTGCCACCCCACCTTCTAGCGGCTCTTGCCTTTACTGGCTGTACCATGCGATGTCTGTAACTTCTGCTTTTGCCATTCTCTCTTCTGTCTTTGCTGTTTGGCTCTTTCCTGCTTTTCTTTTTCTTTTTTCTTAATTGCTCTTTCTCTAACATCGTCTCCCACTCTGTCATAGTGGTTATTTCTTAAATCTTCACCTTTGATTTTCTTGGCAACATCCCCATCCTTATTAAGGAGTTCATATTCCTGATCCTTATTTAAAAAGGTTAATAATGTCTTGCCATTGTTTATTGTCATGATGTCACCGCGATTGATTTTAAGATACATTACATTTTCACCGAAAGTTCCCGGCACTCTGGTAATAATCGAATCCGGTTTTCTTTCCTTTATCAGCTGTTCCGATATGGTAATGTCAACCTTGGATAAATCATGAGCGCCTTCACTTACTTTTATATTGTTTACGACTTCTTTTAATTCTTCAGCTCTCTCAGGAGAAATCTCCACATGCTCCGGTAACAGGTTATTTTCTCTTAAGTATTCCATTACTTTTTCATAATTACCGTCACCGTTTTGCACGTACTCTGCGATATCTTCCAATCGGCCCTCACCTAACTTTTCCATTAATGCTCTGACTCTTGGAACTGCCTCTGCCGGAAATATATATTCCTTCATGCCATCGCCCTTGTTAATGTCGGGCATCTTGGAAAAAAGAATTCCATATTTTTTGGCCAATTTTTCAAACTGCTTTACATCTTTTTCCGGTAACTGAACTACCTGCAAGTCACCTGTAGTCTTTAACATCTTTTTAAGGCTTGTTTTTCCCTGGACCTTTTCATGATATAAAAGTCCACACAAAAACATCACCAGATTCTTTGCTCCTTTAAGCGACGCTCCTGTTACATCTACCGCAAATCGCATTCCATCATAGCCAAACCTTAATATCTGGATTGCTTCCATCAAATCATCAGCCATTGTTTTTCACCTCCCTCTTATTTACATTGATTGCAATATCAATAATTACTGACATTCTTCCGGCATCCTTTTTCGAATTGATAATTGAATACAGCTGTCTGTCCGACAGTCCGCTCTTAAGAGCTCTGTTAATCTGCTTAAGCTGAGCTACCGTGAGTTCACCGCCGGATAACTTCTTTACCAAACTCTCGTTATAAGGTTTGGATAAAAACAGTTTCCTTATCAATCCAAATGTTTTCTGCCTTATATCTCTATGAACAGTTTTATTGATTTCGACCTTATTAGACTTAGTTCGTCCGTCTTTAGCATTTTTATATGCACATTCAAAATCCTGTTCCATATAATCACCTACTCTCTGTCTTTCGACTTATTTTTACTTTTCTCGACCTCTGATTTGTCTTTCGTTATTTCCTGCTGTAATTCTTTCTCACGTTCCTTCTCTCGTCTGTATTTGATATCTTTTAATAAACCGTAGGATATTCTCATTTCGTTTCTTAGCTGCTTGATCTTTGAATCACATTCTAAAAGTAGTGAAGTATAATGTTCCTCCAACTTACAAGCTTCTTTGTAAGTCAGATTAGCTTCCTTTAAAACTTCCCTGGCTTTCGTTACAGCTTCATTCTGTCTGTGAAATGTTTCATCACCTAACTTGTAAAATGTAGCTGCCTGCTTTTCTTTCTTTATAGTTCTCACAGCTTCAAACACATCCTCATATGCCTCATTCTCTGCAATCAGAACTCTCCTTGCTTTGTTTGTGACATTTATTTTTTGCCTGATCATATCCTGTGTCTTTCCTATATCATTTATTGTCATGATGTCATAACGTGAGATAAATAAGTATTGTTTCTGTAATGTCCTTAGTTTTCTAAGGTCATCCTTATAATGATAGTAGTTGGAATATGAGCGCTTCTTAATCTTTCCTAATTTGTAAAGAAGAGCAAAGTACCTTTTCTTAAGTCCGGTTAATTCTTTTCTTTTTATATGTCCCCTAAAACCTCTGATTTTTGGAGATGAAGGAATTCCTCTTCGTCTCGATTTCGTGATTGAATCTTTATCAATCCTTTTTAGTATCATGTTTTCTGAATATTCATCTCCAAGACTCTTTAGTCTTCTGAACCTCTGCATTCCTGCCGGCTTAACTGCCAGATACTTGCCCATCTTCACTTCATAATTCTTTTCTTCCAGTAACTGAATGAACATATTAAAATCAGTAGCCCTGATAATACATTCATCTACGTCTCTTCTAATCTGATCGTTCCATACAAAAACACCATTCTTAGATACATCCCATTCTTTCTGCTTATCAGCTTCTTTGGACGAATCCAAAACAGACAGCCCATGCTTTTTACAAATCTCATTGACCAGGGGCTGAATCGTCTTTTCCCAGTCACCCTTTTCATAACGGTATTTATATCCATCGGTGAACCTGACGCTGTTCCAGATGATATGTCCGTGAATATGATTTGTATCATTGTGAATTGAATAAATCGCCTCATAGTCACTTGCCAAATATCGCTCCGTGAATTCCTTGACCACTTCAAAAGCAGTCTCTGCATCACACTCACCTTCCTCAAAGGAAATGATAAGATGGTATGCCTGACGCTTGTCTGTCTTGCCATAGGTTCTCTTCGTTGTCATCATGTCATCAAATGCATTATTGACAGAACAGTTTACCGCACCAACGTAAAGTCCGTCTGATGTCTTTTCGTCTTTGGTTATATAAGCAATACCCTGCTTTAAATGAAGACTCATGGAATTTTTGTATGGGTTTAGATGAAGGATCTTACTAATAGCCATTCTGCTTTAGCAGTTTTTCAACTTTCTCATTAAGTACTCTCATATATTCCATTAATCTCTCTTTGTCGATTTCCGAGTAGAATCCACTATTATAATTTTTGACTATCTGGTTAATATTGTGACCAATATAATTAACCTCATTTGCCAGGTTATTGACTGCTCCTCTAAGAACAGGGTCATACTTAAATTCTCTACCAATCATCTTTTTGATATAAGCAGAAAACTGAAGATTCTGTTCTTTGGCGCGTCTCATAATATCCCTGTATTCTCTCTCACTGAACCTCAAAGATTTGATAATATCTTTATTATTTTTTGCCACGTATATCACGCTCCAATCTCTTTAAAATGGAAGTCACTTCATTTGCAAGATACTCATTTGTAATACAAATGAAATCTTGTTAAGGGAAGTCCCCTAAAACCCCTTCCTTATATCTACCTGCTTATTTCTTTACTTAGCTCCGCGACCTTACTATCAGCCTTTTTAAAATTGATATATTCAAGCTTCTCGCTATAGTCATTGCTCTTTTTAAATTCAACCACTTTCTTCTGTCTGAAACTGAATATCTGGTCTTTGTTATGGCCGATAATAATATGGTCTAATAATGGTATTCCAATAATGTTGCCGGCATCTATCAACCTGTTCGTTGTCATGATGTCATCTTTTGACGGTGTCAAATCTCCACTGGGATGATTGTGTAAAACCATCATAAAATTTGCATTCGACAAAATTGCTGATTTCAGTATGTCGCTTGGAACAGCCAACGACTGGTTGACTGTCCCAATGCTCACAATATTAAAATTGATTGGCTGCAGTTTTGCATTGAAATTAATTACACATAAAACTTCTCTGTCCATGTCTTTTATATAATCTCCTGCCACCTCAGCTACAATCTCAGGTTTGTTTAGCTGCCTTTCGGTAACTAGTGGAACATCATTCACAAGCCTTATAGAAACCTTCTTTAATGTGTTCTCTGTCAACCTGCTTCACCTCGATTTCAATCAGCAATTCTTCATTATCTGAAATTCCGCCGACTAGTTCGGTAATCTGAGTTACCAAATCTTCTACCTTTGTTACATTGATGTTATCTTTCATATAGTTACCTAGCCTTTCCGATCTCATTATCTGGTTTGGAATTATCTCTTCCGTCAAATCCCTCACCAATATCATGATTTGAGATGCTTTTATGTGGTGAGTCGGATGCAAGTCTTAAAGTTCTTTCATCCTTATCGTAGTGGTAAACCTGGTTGGACAATCTGTCTGCAATATCTACCTGCTCCATATTGATTTCATATACCATTTCAGCTAACTCCTCCGGTGTTCCGAACTTATCGCTGATAGCAATTGCTTCATGCACAGATGATGGTAAGATATAGAGATCCGAATCTAATTCTTTAGATAATTCAAAAAGGTTCTCTTCATATAACAGAGCAGATGCGCCGTAAATACTTGCCTCATTGGAAATCACATACATAGTTTTCTCCGGTGGAGTATCAAGCATCGCCTGCTGAAATTCTGCTTTCATGTCTTCATCAAACATTCCGCCTCCAAACATCATATCTGCAATAACCTCATTCATGTTTTTAACAGTTGTTGGAAACATAACCTGTGTGTTAGCCTTAGCCATTTCAAATAATTCCGGCTCGCTCTTTCCAAGCTTTTCTGCCAGATCATTATTGATAATGTTGGTATACAAACCTTCTTTATCTCCACCGATATTCCAACGATAAACTACAGATAAATCCTCGAAATCTCTGTGTGGAACATTATCCAGTAACTCTTTATTCTGTTCCGTATTTACTAAAGTAAAGAAAATATGCTTATCAACATTTTTAAAATCAAGAGCATCTCTCACCTTATCTTTTGGGAAAGATCTGGCTGCTTCTTTTACAGTATCTGCCAAGTCTTTCATTACCTGCTCAAAATCATCAGATTCCTGATAACTCTTATAGAGCTTATCAATTGCAATCGATGGTGCTGCATTTTCCTGTCCGGGAAGTCCTGCAATACAAACCTGATCAACAGTTCTGTTTACCTTTACAGTTTCTCTAACTGAAATGTTTGTGTTCTCGTATCCTTCACCGAGATAATCTTTGAGTTCGTTCTGAACTCTCTCTTTAAATTCTTCGTAATTCATAAAATGTGTCCTCCTAAAATAATTCTTTTTTTGATAAGAAAGCTTTCCTAAATAGAAAAACGCCAAGAGTATGACTCACGTCTGAGTCATTTCTTGGCGTTTAATATTTTTCTTTTTCGATTTTATCAGCTCCGGTTCTGATACAACTATGATAACACGCTTTTACGAATTTTCCTAAAAGTGGCACGGACAAGTTTAGGCGTTTTTTTGGGGCGGGAGGGACAAGTTGAGTGACATGATGTCATCTATATTTTCAGCTACTAAAATGTCCTAAAATATTATCTATATGTCCAGAAAATATCAACCGTATTATGGTATTATATTATATATGGAGGGAGTATTTATGCCTTATTATGAGAATCAAAAGAATTGGACATCTAACGACTTTTATTGTTTACATAGATATTTGCATAGAATGTTATTCTATTACGATAAAAGAATTGAAGAAATAAAAGCTATTGAATTAGAGAAACTATC
>JAILRH010000202.1 GCA_024698345.1 Lachnospiraceae bacterium
TATACTTATCAGTCATATACAAGCTTTTTTATCTTGCAATAAACGGATACAGCTTAAAACTTCATATTTCTCTTTACAGCGTTGGATATAATATCCATATGTTCAGTTATTTTACTGTCCTCAGTAACCTGTTGTGCTTCCTTGTAATTTCATATTACCTGATCAAAATTCCTTTTTCATATGCCAAATCAAAAAAAAATAGCGAAGTCTTTGATTCAACTTCGCTATATACTTACAAATTCAGATTCGTAAACGGTATGGCCTTAATGTCTATCATCCTTACCTTTGCATTATTTCACTTTGTAATAGCAAGGTACAAGTATGCTATTGCAGCCAAAGGTTTTCTTGCACTACCACCAAAAGATTTGTACGCACATTATCTTGTTCCTATGCTCTTTACCCTGGACTGGATTCTGTTCACTCCAAAGAAAGGCTATTCAAGAAAAACTCCTCTTCTTTGGTTACTATATCCATTAACATATTTTATTTCGATTATAATAAGAGCCTTTTTACTTCCAAAGCACTCGATATTTAAACTGAATACATTTCCATACTTCTTCTTCAACATTCACAAAATGGGAATATATCGTTTTATCGGTATTATCATTGCGCTGATGATTGTTTTTTTAATTGTTGGATATGCAATACTCGGAATTGAAAAATATCTCAACAATTTATGTATTCGCTCAGCACAAAAACACTCCGACTCATGATATCTGCCTCTGATGTTTAAGTATGCTAATGCTCCTCTAAGTATTTCATTATGCCTTTTGATATCGCCAATGCATAGGAGTTTATCGACTCATCAAAATAAATATTGTCTTTTTTATTAGTCATATATCCCATTTCCACAAGAGCTGCAGGCATCTTTGTTTTTCCTACCACAGTATAATTCTCCTTTGAATCAGTGGCTGACCCCGGACTTATGGAATTGACATTCATTCTGCCTGCACGTTCAAGGTAATACTTCAAATCATTTCCCAACGCACAATCTTCTTCTGTCTGCTGAAAATTAATATATATATCAATTCCGTTTGTCTTCTTAGAGCTAGGAAGACTGTTTCTGTGAATAGAAATCAACATATCTGCATTTGCTTTATTTGCCATCTTTGCTCTCTGCTTTGGTGTAAGAAATGTATCGTCCTCTCTTGTCATCATAACTTTAATGTTATTCATTTCAAGATACTTTTTGACCTGCTTCGCAAGAATTAGAGTTTCTTCTTTTTCTATCCTGTCCTTAGTCATAGCTCCCGGATCTTTACCACCGTGTCCGGCATCTATGCAAACCAGCACTTCCTTCTTTTGCAGTTTATTATCCTCCGGAACATATATATAATCTAGCGAAGCGTCTTTTATTGCATGCATAGAATGATCAATATCGCCAATATTGAATTTCACAATAACAATAACCGTCACAATAAGGCAGAGTGACGTAATAATGCCTTTTATCACGCCACTCTTCCTATTTTTATCTTTCTTTGCAGTATTTCTTTTTATACTGCCTTTTATATAATCATCACCATTTCTTCTGTCTCTGCCTTTTTTGATACTTTTCATTAGCAACTCCTTTTGACGCAATTTAAGACTATCTCGCTGCGGTCAAAATCTCTATATTATGAATAACAGACTTTCTTTTCATTCACTAATGCTAATTATATCAAATCAATCCTATATGGTCTATGAATGATTTCTTAAGGATGGAATAAATAATGATTTTTTACATTTTATTATTTTTTTACAGGTCAATCTTTAATTTGTTTTATTTAGAAACTCCATCTGTCTTTATGATAAATTTTACCGATGTAGTCATTCCTTCTTCTGCATCAGAATAAATAGTATATTCATCATTTGCGTCAACAAGCGCATTAATTCTTCTTACCAGACTCTTTACATCACCATTATATGAATCAATCAGTTTGTCTATCGCTTTCTCATTGAACTCCTTCATGCCGTCTTCCAATTGATTTGCACCGGAACTTAATTCTTTCAGTCCTCCTTTTATCTTGTCAGTTCCATCTGCAAGTTCGTCCACACCATCATTCAGTTTTTTGTTGTTAGACACAAGTTTTTTGCTGCCCTTATACAATTGCTTAATTCCTTTTTTGAGTGTAGGCACGTTTTTATCCAATTCATTTATACCATTGTTTACCGGTACAACCGCCTTATTGTAGAGAGTTTCCATTCCATTCTTATATGTGTTTGTTCCTTCAGCCAATGTATTTGCCCCGGTTGCAAGGGAATTAATTCCTGTTCCCAAAGTTCCTACTCCCGATTTAAGATTTGCAGTTCCACTCTTCAGTTCATCTGCTCCATTCTTTAATGTTGTTGCACCATTATACAATTGAACTGCTCCATCTGATGCGCTCTTGGTTCCGGCAGTTAATGATTCTGCGCCTTGAACAAGTTTTCCTGTTCCTTCATCTACTGCTTTTGCTCCGTCTGCAACCTGTTTTGCTCCATCAACTAACTGCTTCATATCATCCGTCTTTCCACTTAACTGTCCGGATACCTGTGACATGGCATCAAGTGCCGTAACAGCTTCTGTAAGCGAATTAAGCTGACCGTTTATTGTTACAAGCATTTCTGCAGCACTCTTTGCATCAGTTACACCATAAGAAGCAAGTGCACTGTAGTCATCTGTTGCTATTGACTGTACCAGCAATGTCTGCATAGTTTCTGCATTTGTCTTTGCAACCTTTGCCTCATCCAGACTATTGATTCCAAGGGCCTGCAACTTCTGCAAAATAGCATTTGACTTTGTCGACATGGTCTGCCCCATAGTATTAATACTTCCAACCATTTGCTCAACACCTTCGCTTACTGCTGCTGCTCCTTTACTAAGTGGTGATGTACCTTTTGACAATTCTTCCAATCCTGTCTTCAGTGTATTTGCTCCTGTATCCAAAGTTGCAAGACCTTCTTTAAGGTCACCGATTCCCTTTGTCAGTGTTCCTGCTCCTGTCTTTAATGATCCTGCTCCTGTATCTAACTGTGTAACACCATTAGATAATGTTTTTGTTCCCTCTTCAACCTTTTTAGTACCTTCATTCAGTTCCGATGCTCCGCTTGATATTGAACTGATACCTCCACGAAGACTCTTTTCATTATTTTTTTCTCCAAAATTATCATATATAGCATTTATTCCTGTCTTGAGTCCCGTCACACCTTTAGCCAATTTAGGAACCGATTTGTTAACTTTTCCAATACCGGATTTAACTTCAACTGCTCCATCAGTATAGGCTCTAATTCCTGATTTCAAATCAATCATTCCATTTCTAAATGGATCGAATCTGTCATAGAGTGTATCAATTCCATCTGAGAGTTTGCCCGAACCATCAACCAATTTGTCAGTTGAATCAGTGAGCACATCTATCTTTTCATCCACTCCTGACAAATCAATCTTTCCAACATCAATTCCCAAATCATTACTAATTACAGTCAGTGACATGGTAGTTGAAAAGTCTTTCACATCTGCTGAAATCTCACAATACTCAGGAATATCTCCTGCATCAAAATCAGCATCTGAAACTTTCAGGCTCTCCTTTAATCCAGGCAATGCCATACCTACAACTATTGTATTGTTTCCCTCAGACATTACCTTTGCATTTACGGCATCTATATTACTGAATTTGCTATTTAGAATCATTCCGGTAGCCGCAACAAAAGGAACATAGACTTCTTCCTTATTACCGTCAACCATAGTTTCTACTTTCTTATTATTTTCATAATCATATCTGATGGTAACTCTTCCACTCTTACCTGCAATCTCATCAGCACTCATTTCCTTGCCGTCAAGAAAATACTTAACTTTTACTTTGACAGGCAGTTCCTTATCTGATTTTCCCTGATAATAAACATCTTTTCCCTCTGATTCAATAGTAACTTCATTACCATTCTGAGATATTTTTTCATCTCCCTCAATATTCTCAATATCCTTTAAATCAGATTTATCTTTAATTGTACCTTTCTTGCCGTGTGTATTAATCTTGTCACTAACTATTATCTTATTTGGATTTCCTTCACTGTCAGTAACTACATAGACAGACTCCTCTTTGTCTGCCACCTTAGAGTCCACGCTTATTGACCCCTTAACCACATCTTCTAACTTATTGGCATCATTTGAATTCTCTGCCTCTTTTGCTCCATCGTTATTCTTATCATTCGCAACAACAGCGTCTCCTCCCGCAACTATCCAGCTGTTTCCGGCAAATTCATAGGTCCCAACAAGCGCTGCTATCATAGTGAGAGCAACAGCACTTCTGTAAACATTTCTTGCATTTATAAAATCTTTGTTAATATTCTTTCTCATCTCATATCCCTCCTTCTGTTACACAATATTTTTCTCTTATACCGCACTGTCTTCTTCAATAGCACAATATTTTTCACTTATAACGCATTATTTCAGATTAACCTTGCATGTATTTTATTCATGCAAATCCTTCAATTTCAAGAACGCCTCAGCGTTCTTGCTGCGAAATGCGCGTCAGTCATGAGATAATTTACTCTGTAAGTATCTCATGCTGACATTTTCATCTGCGCATTTCTGCAATCCTCGCGGAGCGTATATCTGTTACTAACACTATATAACAGTATATATCTGTTACCAACACTATATAACAGTATAAAACAGTTGTCAAGTCCCTGCTCCTGCGTCTGTATTTGCCCAATATCATTTTTAATAGCATTAACTGAAAAAAGTGGTCCAAGTATTTTTCTTGAACCACTTTCTCATCATTACTTTCTATTTGTTATTTTGTTTCTTCTTCTCCAAACTTAGCAAGCATATTACCATAATTGTACTCCACTTCAACATAATCCGGATTAACCACTTTGAGAATTTTATTGTACAAATTATTGTGTATAGCATAATTTGGTAACTTATTTCTTGTATACAATATATCCGCTACACTGTATGGTGAGAATCGCACTACATTATAACTATAAACATATGTGCCATCATCTAACAATGCATATGCTCTGGCTGCATAACGTGCACTTAACTCCGCAACATTTCCATGGGCAAACATCATTGTCATTGCATAACTCTTACCATTATCTGTTCCACTGTAATTCTTAGACAGCAATCCGTTTGCTGTCGCAGCAAAGTGAGCTACATTTATGTTATCATCTCTGATATACATCTCTTCATCTGATACCAAATCTGAGATTCCAAATATCAATCCAACTTCTTTAACGGCCTGTCCGTCTACAGTTTCATTTACTGAATATATAGTTCTAATTCCTGTCGCATACTGGTTAATCTGATTTCCGTTAACCTTGATATCTGAACTGAGTCTGATTTCATTACTTGGCTCTGTTGCAGTTTCAGGTTCTGTCGTTGTCTCAGGCTCTGTCTCTGTTTCAGGTTCTGTCGTTGTCTCAGGCTCTGTCGTTGTTTCAGGTTCTGTCTCTGTAACAACTTCACCTGTCACTTCAGTTCCTTCGATATTTTTTCCTGAAGCATTTAATATCTGATTACTGATAACTGCTTTAATTTCATTACCCTTTTCTGCAGAGTAATCATCATATGTTAATGTATATTCTTTAGCATAAACATTTCCATCAAAATCAGTTTCTGATTCATCATATGTCAGAGTGTATGCAATTTCATTTCCTAATGAATCATATAATTTAATGTTGCCGACTGTTGTAGGATCCACATACTGATCAAATACTATAACTGCGGCTGTCTCACCAAATGTAGTTTCTGCTATTTTTGCTTTTGTAGTTTTAGTCATTTTAAGATTTACATCTGTCTGGATTGGAGGCACTTCCAACCATTCAGAACGTACTGTCTCATATCCTTCTTTTTCAGCTACAACCTGCCAGAATCCTTCAGGAACATCCCACGCGTAGTATCCGTCGATACCGGTTACTATTGGATTTATCTGATCATATTCCTCTGCATTCCACTTAATTTTCTGAGAGTCATCAGTTTCTAAAGTTTCTTTGTAGTATACAGTAACATCAACATCTTTCAACCTGTTGGTTGTTACCCCTTCATATACATATCCGCTTGGATCAATAATCCATCTGAGGAATACATCTAATAGACTTTCTTTTCCCTGTAACCAGTCATCCAGTTCACCTTTTTCGATCTTAGGGAGTAACCAATATTTTGTTAATAATCCAATTGCCATAAAAGCTAAACCAACACCAGTAAATCCACACAAATAACCAGCTGTAAGTAATGCATTGGAAACATATGTAAATATCAATGACTCAAATTCAATTCGCATTGTATCTTTCAACTGCTGAATCATTACTTGACGCTCTGCAGGAGAAAGCGAAGGATTCATATAAATATCCGCAATTGCGAACGGATATCCGACGATGCAATTTGATGTGAAGGATGCAGTACTAGTAACATTTTCAAGCATATATCCACCAACATTACTGTCAATTCCTGCCCAATCCCAGAATTTCTCCTGAGCCATATCATTAATATTTTCAAATACATATTTCGATACCTCATTATCGCATGAATCCGGATTAACAATATACATTACGATTTTGTCCGGGCTGTAGTCTACCTTATGAAATGCAGCTTTTACAGTTTTTCCATCATTGGCTACTGCATCTTTAAGAATATACTTGGCAAATCCAAGTTTATCCATCTTATCGTAAAATTTAGATGCATCTTCAGTATCTGAATAAAAATCCAAAGCAGCCGCTAACGATTCAAGGAAATCACTATCATCATCTTCATTATCATCGCTAATCTGTAAAACCTTTGGAACCGGTGATACAGAACTATTTTTACTAACATCTATCGACTCATAGCTGTAGTTTAGTTTTGCACCATCACTAAGTGTGAGTTCCGCACTAAAATCACTTGCTGACACAAGGTTCTGTTTCACAGTTGCATTACGCCATTCATCAGGAATCATTGACTTAGCTTTTTCAGATATCTGAATATCATCCTCTGAAACAGCCAAAGGAAATGATTCACTTATTTCATCTGTTTTTTCAGTATAGGTAATTGAAATGGTACCTGGGACATAATTTCCATCATTCCCAAAATATCCTTCTGTCACATAGGCCTCTTGTTTCTCATCCCATTTTGCTTCAATACGTTTAGACACTCCATCTCTTGTACTAACTACATATACTTTTCCAATCTTATTTCTGTTCTTATATTTAACAGTAAAATAGTAGTTTTTATTTTTTTGGAATATAACATATTTGTAACTATCTGATTTTAATAAATCAAATGTTTCATGCTTATTCTCATAATTATGTGCTTCAACATACATTTCTGCAAATACAAGTTCCGGCATATTTTCAGCAGTAACAATTTTTGTTTCTATCTGAACTTCTTTGTTATTAATATCCTTAGAAACAGCCTTTACCTCATATCTTTTGTAGTCTGATGGGTTTTGCAACTGAATTGTCTTTTTATAATTACCTGCTTTTGAAATAACAGTACTGTCTGCTAATGTTCCATCGATATAGAAACTAACTTCATTTCCCGGTACGCCTCTTCCATTCACTTTGACATCAGCAGATTTTGCTCCACTTGAAAAGTTTACTGTACTTGGAGCCGAAAAAGTAAACTTTTTGTTATCTGCACTTAAAGCACCAATTACATCCGTTCTTTCTTTCCCATCTATCTTATATGATAAAGCTATATATCCGTGGAATTTATCATTTAAATCTTTGAAAGTAGACACTTTAATTGTACCTGACAATTTGTCTACCGGTATTGAATATAATTTATCCCTACTCCTTGAATATTCCTTTATTCCCTTTATTTCATCATCAATTCTAATTTCGTTACATTCAGAATCTGCCGGAACTTTGATTAACAGTTTCATATTTGTTATCTTATCCGCGTACTCCTCATCAACAAAGTACTTTGCGGACAGAGAAACGCCCTTATTTACATTACTTATATCTGAATCAAACTTTGTCCTGTTAACATCAATAACGTAATCCGAAATATCTGTCTTTTTATCTGAAATGCTAATATCCTTTTCATCATCAAGGAATGTCATAACTGATTTTGAATAAAGAGGAACTACAAGTTCCGTATTATTAGGGAAAGATGTACTGCTAAATTTTGTCAAACCTCTTCCAAAATATATTTTCTTTAATTCAGTTAATTCACCAAATGCTCCATACTCAATATTCTCTACTGAATCCGGTATAATGAGAGTATTAAAATGGTGAAAATTAATGTATGCATTTTCGCCAATTTTCTTAACTGTATCAGGTATACTTACATCTCTTATAGCGTTACTTGTTATATTTCTATAAAGATTCTTTGGTATCACTGTTGCACCTTCAGTTAAATTTATCTTTTCTAACTTATTACATCCATTAAAAATTCCATCGCTACCAACTGATTCTAATGATACAGGTATTGTTATCTCTTCTAAATTTTCACATCCATCAAATGCATTACTTCCTATTGATGTGACTTTTCCGGGAATTATTACTGTTGTTGGCTTTTTCACTCCATCATATACACTATTTTCTATCACCGTAACATTCTTAGGTATATTTATCTCTTGTAGATTTTCACATCCCTGAAATGCTCCCCAGTTTATTCTCTCTACTTTATCCGGCATGTATACATGCTCGAGATTCTTCATATTTGCGAATGCGCCACCACCTATGAGTTTTACTGTGTCTGGTACTGTTACTGTTTTTATTTTTTCACTTGTTATATTT
>JAILRH010000097.1 GCA_024698345.1 Lachnospiraceae bacterium
CTGAAACTTTCAGAACGAGTGTACAGATGCGAGTGTGGAAATGAAATGGACAGGGACAAAAATGCTGCAATAAATATCAGGGAAGAAGCAAAAAGAATGCTGATGGCATATGCATAAAAATGTCCGTAACCGGACTGAAAATAAAAATCCTAAATGAGATAAATAAAAAAAAGAATCGCGGGGCACGCGAGGATAGCCTGTTGATACTTGGCTCAGAAGAGTCATTGAGCAGGAAGCCCCTACTTCAAAATCATATTGATTTAAGTAGTGGGAGCATGTCACTGAAAGCCAGTTCAAAGGAGTAAAGATAATAGCACAGAATTTTCCGGACAGTGCTGTAAGAAAGTCATTATCAAAATGTGATACAAATAAGGATGGATTGTTTAGTCTGTACGAGCAGGCAAATATCGACAATGTTGAATGTAATGTCGAGAAATATTATGTCGAGAAAACCTTATGTATAAATACATCGAATATAACAATCGACTTAAGAGGTATTTCAAAACTTAAAAAAATAAAAGAATTGGAATTGCGTACAAAAAAGAGCACCAAACTGAAAATTAAGAACTTCAGTGAAATAAATAAGATGGGTGTTGAATCGCTTGTATTTTCAAACTGTAAAATTAGTAAACTTAATATTTCAAATATGAAAAAAACTTAAGTCTGTTGAAACAAATTCAGAATCGAAGTCCGTAAAAATCAGTCAGTTTATAAGCAAGAATAACCCAAAATTGAAGGATGTTCGTATAAAAGCAGATAAAGTTAAACTTGCCAATTGCAAAAACTTAAAAGAGGTGAGATTGAATAATGTAAAGAGTGTAGATGTCAGTAAACTTTCAACACTCTCAACATTAATTATAGACAGTAAAAAACTTACTAATATCAATTTGAAGAAAAATAAGGAATTACAATCACTGTATTTCGATACTGAAAATCTGAAGAGTATTGAACAGATTGATTTATCTAATATACTTGAACTTTATACATTGAAGATAAAAAATAATCCAATTAAAACAGTGAATCTTCCTTCAAACTTAAAGATTTCTGATGTAGAAAGTAGCACAGATCAGAAAGTGACAGGAAAAGGAGCAAGATACAATAATAAATATTCAGAAGAAGATGGAGATACTCTGGATTGGTATTATAACTGGGATTAATTATAATAGATAAGGATATTTAGAGGGATTTACAAGTCTGATGCTTGAACAATTTAGCTTTATTGGACTGAAAAAGATAACATTAAAGAGCGATAATGTTGGACAGGATGGAATTACATTTTTTACAACAAAACTTCCGTTTGTTTTCGTAAATACCGGTAAAGGATCAGGTACATTAGAAGTTGGACAGGGAGTAGATTTTTGGGATAATTATTATTGAAGAAATTAGTGAATAACCAATACAGTGAATAATCAAAAAACAGGTGCCGTGGCACCTGTTTTTCTTATATAGAAAAAATATAACTGATTATTTGTTCTGTAAGTAGTTGTCAATGCTCTCAGCTGCCTGCTTACCAGCACCCATTGCAAGAATAACTGTTGCGGCCCCTGTTACGGCATCACCACCTGCATAGATTCCTTCTCTAGTTGTCTGAAGTGTATCTTCGTTAACAACGAGACATCCACGCTTGTTAGCTTCAAGACCTTCTGTAGTAGATCTGATAAGTGGGTTTGGTGAAGTACCGATTGACATGATTACTGTATCAACGTCAAGTAAGAAGTTGCTTCCTTCTTTTTCGATTGGACGTCTTCTTCCTGAAGCATCAGGCTCACCGAGTTCCATCTCGATACATTCCATCTTAGAAACACGACCTTCTTCGTCGCCGATTAACTTAACCGGGTTGTTAAGGTTCTTGAAGATGATTCCCTCTTCGATTGCGTGATGGATTTCTTCTTTTCTTGCTGGCATTTCTTCCATACCACGACGGTAAACAATGTATACATTTTCAGCACCAAGACGCTTAGCTGTTCTTGCAGCATCCATTGCTACGTTACCACCACCTACAACTGCTACACTCTTGCTCTTCATAACAGGTGTGTCATATTCAGGAAGGTAAGCCTTCATGAGGTTTGCACGTGTAAGGTATTCGTTTGCAGAATAAACACCGATTAATGCTTCACCTTCGATTCCCATGAATGAAGGAAGACCTGCACCTGAACCTACGAAACATGCTTTGTAACCCATGTCAAAAATTTCATCTATAGAGAGAACCTTACCGATAACCATGTTAGTTTTGATTTCAACACCAAGGTTTGTAAGGTTGTCAATTTCTTTCTGAACGATTGCTTTTGGAAGTCTGAATTCAGGAATACCGTAAACCAAAACACCGCCGGCTTTGTGGAATGCTTCGAAGATTGTAACTTCGTATCCCTTCTTTGCAAGATCGGCAGCACATGTAAGTCCTGAAGGACCTGCACCTACAACAGCAACTTTGATTCCGTTGCTCTCAGGCTTTGTAGCTGATGCGTGGCTGTTAGCCATGTGGTAATCAGCACAGAATCTCTCAAGTCTTCCGATAGCAACAGGCTCGCCCTTGATACCACGAACACAGTTACCTTCACACTGTGACTCCTGTGGACAAACACGTCCGCATACAGCAGGAAGTCCGTTTGTGCTTGTGATAATCTCGTAAGCTTTCTCAAATTCGCCTGCAGCAACCTGCTCAACGAATTCAGGAATTCTAACATTTACAGGACATCCGTTTACACATGGTTTGTGTTTACAGTTGAGACAACGTGTAGCTTCTTCGATTGCCATCTCTGCTGTGTAGCCCATGGCAACTTCTTCAAAATTTTTATTTCTTACATTTGGTTCCTGCTCAGGCATTGGAACCTTTGTTAATGACATATTTGGCATTACTGTGCACCTCCTGTAATGGCATCTGCAGCTTTGTACATACGGCAGTTTTCTCTATCGTGAGTTTCTTTTGCTCTGTATGTAGAGTTACGTTTCATAAGTTCATCGTAATCTACCTGATGTCCGTCAAAGTCAGGACCGTCAACACATGCAAACTTAATCTCACCGCCTACAGTAACACGGCATCCACCGCACATACCTGTTCCATCTATCATAATAGGATTTAAAGAAACTAATGTCTTAATGTTGTATGGCTTAGTTACAGCAGAAACGAACTTCATCATTGGCACAGGACCGATAGCGATAACTAAATCATAGTTGTTACCTGCATCGATAAGGCTCTGGAGTTTGTTGGTAACAAATCCCTTCTCACCATATGTACCATCATCTGTTGTAATGTAAAGGTTGTCACATACTTCTTTAAATTCATCTTCAAGGATAACGATGTCTTTGCTTCTGAAACCGGCAATAACATCAACGTGTGCACCATTCTTGAAAAGAGCTTTTGCTGATGGGAATGCGATAGCATTACCAACACCACCACCGATTACACATACGTTCTTGTATCCGTCTAACTCAGTAGCTGTTCCGAGAGGTCCAACGAAATCTAAAATAGCGTCGCCTTCGTTTAACTGAGAAAGAACCATTGTAGATCTTCCTACAATCTGGAAAATAATAGTAACCGCACCTGTCTCAGGATTAGTATCTGAAATAGTGAGAGGTACTCTTTCGCCGTATTCATCTACTCTAAAGATAATGAACTGTCCGGCTTTTGCTTTCTTTGCAATGAAAGGTGCCTCAATGTCCATAAGACAAACATTTTCATTAAGCTGTTTTTTTCTTAAAATCTTATACATATGACTCTCCTTAATAATATGAAATATCAAAAACTTTGATTTTTGACGTCATTACGTTTCAGTATAGCACATCGTTAAAAAATTAGCAATTATGTGCATTATTTTTTATTTTATCAAGATTTATATGCGGATTCGAGCCGTTTGACCGTATAATTACTTAATAAAAGGTTGAATGATTACCATAAAATGAAGGGCAGAATAGTTATTAAAAATTCCGGTGGATTTCTTTTTTTGAAACACTTTTTTTAATAGTTAAAGTGTGTTAAAATTTATAACGGCGGTTAAGAGCGGACTACAATAGAATATAAAAAGACGAAAGGGTTTTTAAGGAGAGGTTTATGAGAAAGTTTAAAAAAGTCGTAGCACTTGCTATGTCTGCAACTTTGTTAGTTTCAAGTCTTGGCATTATGCCACCGACAAAATTTACAAAGACGGTACAGGCTGCGGGAATTGATAATTCGGCATTTTTGAAAGCAAGCGGTAAGGTATTAAAGAATAACTACGGTAATGGTAATGTTGTTTATTTGAGGGGAACTAATGCAGGAAGTTTATCGGTTCAGGAGCATTGGATGTGTACATTTAAGTGGACACAGAATGTTAAGGATCAGAGTGATATCTGGAGAGTGCTTACTCAGAGATTTGGTGCAGATAATGCAAGAACATTGGTAAGACATTATATGGACAGTTTTTGGACAACTGCAGATTTTGACAGATGTGCAGATATGGGACTCAACGTTATCAGATTGCCACTTTGGTACAGAGACTTTGTTGATGCCAACGGAAACTGGTACAGCGATTGTTGGAATTACGTTGACTGGTTTGTATCAGAAGCGGCAAAGAGAGGTATTTATACTATTATAGATATGCACGGTGCCTACGGTTCACAGAATGGTAGCGATCATTCCGGAGTGGATGGACAGGACTACAAAGAATCTGCTTCCCAGTTTTTCTTTGGTGGAAATGCAACATCAAATCAGGAAAAGTATTATCAGATGTGGGAAAAGATTGCTGAACATTTCAGAGGAAATGCAGCGGTTGCCGGATATGATCTCTTGAATGAACCTTACTGTACTTACAGATACAGTTCAAGCGTTGGAGAAGATCAGCTCCACAGCATTCTTTATAATGTGTACGACAGAGTATATGACAGAATCAGAGCAAAGGATCCTGACCATCTTATCATCATGGAGGCAACTTGGGATTCCTGGGATCTTCCTAATCCAAACGATTACGGATGGTCAAACGTTATGTACGAGTATCATCAGTATGAGTACAGCAATTATAATAATGAAGATAACAAACAGATAACTAGTCTTCAGAACAAGATTAACAATATATTTGCAATGAATCACAACGTGCCAAGTTACATGGGCGAGTTCAATATGTTCAATAGTGATGCAGCTTGGGATACAGCTTTGCAGATGCTCAACAACAATGGCATCAACTGGACTACATGGACATACAAGGCAAAAGAGTCAAATGACAACTGGGGACTTTGGAAATACTCAGGAGAAGAAGTTGATCTTGAGAATGATTCATACGACACAATTTATAATAAATGGAGTGGGGTAACTTCAAAATATGAAAATACATACATTACAAATGTATTGAAGAGATACGTTTCAGGAACTGTGTCAGGTCCCGGAACTGATTACTCAAATATTCAGGCAGGACAGTACTATCTTCAGGTTACAGGTAACGACGGAGCTAAGGTGGTATGTGCTGACGATGGCGGCAACAATCCACTTATTGCAAACAGAGATACATGTGGTGGAGCATGGGAGACTCTCGAAGTAATTAACAATAATGATGGAACTATCGCATTCAAATCAATGGCAAACAATAAATACGTTTGTGCGGTTATTGATGAGGAGAACCAGCTTCTTCCACGAAGTGAGCAGATTAGCGATTGGGAAAAGTTCAGAGTGGTTCACATCCAGGGCAATCAGTACGGAATTTATGCTTGTGCCAATGGCAAATATGTAACCGCTGATTTTAACAACGGCGGTGTGTTAAAGGCAACAAGTGGTTCGGTGGCAGGTTCATGGGAGGCATTTACATTCAACAAGATTGGTGGACAGGAGCCAACACAAGCGCCAACTCAAGCACCAACTCAAGCACCAACAGAGAAACCTACAGAGAAACCAAGTGAAACAACTCCTGAGAATCCTACAGACGGATATTCAAATTCTGTTACAAATAATTGGGTTTATGCAGGAAACTGGGGATGCTATTTTGGAGACTGGAACGGTTCAGCCAGCGGAAGATATTATACATATCCAAACTATGCATTCTATACTCTCGAGGTAAATCAGACAAATAAAGGAGCTGACTGGTTGGTGCAGGCTAGTTATGAAGCCGATGTAACTCCGGGCAAAAAATACCAGTTTATTGTTGATGTAACATCAAATAAGAATGCTTCAATTGGAATTAAGGAAGATAATTCAAATAGTCAGGATGGGCAGGTGTATTATAATGTAAGTGCGAATTCTAAGATTGAATTGCAAGGTGTATACACTATTAATTCAGACCAGAACAAGATGAAGATAATGTTTGAACTTGGTCGCGGAGTTGATGCAGGAACAAAATTGACATTTGACAATGTGAGAATACTCGAGGTGTTTGAGCAGCATCCGTCAGAACAGCCGACAACAGTGGCACCGACAACATCAGCACCGGAGCAGCCAACATGGAACGGTGATTATTCAGCCCTTTCATGGACAAGAATTGGTAACTCTGATTACTATGTTGCAGCAGGTGGCAATGAGTTTGGATTCGAACTTCTTGAGGCACAGGCAGAGGCATTACATATTGTTCCGGATGTTGCAAAAGGAACAAAGCCAATCTGGCCTGATTATTCTAATGCAACATTAAACGGTGTAGCATTTGCACAGCCTGCAGGTGCAGGAATTATGCTCCCATACACAAGCCTTCCACAGGGATATTCGGTATTCAAGGCCAACAGTGCGGTAGACGGACATGCATTTGAAATCATTGTAAGAAACGACAAGAAGGAAGAGCCAACGGAAGCACCTACAGAGGCACCAACTGAGGCACCAACAGAAGCACCGACAGAAGCACCAACCGAGGCACCAACAGAGGCGCCAACCGAAGCACCAACAGAGAAGCCAACCGAGGCGCCAACCGAAGCACCAACAGAAGCGCCAACAGAAAGACAGGAAGCTTCAATTAGAATAGAAGGTTACCAGATTAATACAGAATTTGAAGGTCACAGAGTGGTATATGTTGTGGATGATCCAAACAACGAAGTTGTGGAGGCCGGTATGATTTACGGACTTGCAGATTATGCAAATCCGGAAGATATGTACAAAGGCAGCAATGCATCTGATATATATTCGTATGCAGCAACAGAGGCCGGAAAGGTTGAATATAATCTTGAATCAGACACAGCACAGGCATATGCAATGACAATGAAGTTCATAAAGAGTGTAGCATACTACAAGGCTCCAATCATGATGAGAGCGTATGCAAAGCTTGCTGACGGCAGTTATATCTACAGCAATGTGGATACAAAGTCGGTATATGAGATAGCTGATTACTTATATGTAAATAATCTGATGCCTACAGATATGCAGTGCACATATCTCTATACAGAGATAATAGATAAATGTAGAAAAAAGTAGAATTGTTTGTTTTGCTAGAAGTACAGAAGTTTTTTGCCATTTGGGGTATTGAAAAATGTACATAACTGAGCTATAATGTACAAAAGGGGAGAAGGTGTCATAATTTATGACACCTTTTTTAAATATACATAGTTAGATGAAACTAACTTATATCTAGTTCTTATACTGAAAGAGGAAAAACGGTTTTTGCAGGTTATGAGACAGAAGAGAAATGTGGAAGAAAGAATACAGGAATGAAGAAAAATGAGAAAAAAGGAGAAATAGTATGAGGCTTAATTTTGGAAAAAGTGTGGTAGTTTTTTTGTCTTGTTGCATGACGATATCTATGTGCCAATGGAGCGTACCACAAATGAGAGCAAGAGTTGCGGCAGATCAGAATGTATCAGGTAGGTTTGAGGAGTTGCCAATTAGCAAAGATTCATTAAATGCTAATTCAATATGGGCAGGCTCAGATGATGAATGGAGTGACATACTAATGACTGGCGGATTGGATTATTATGCAGCATTTTTTGGAGAAATGTGCGATCCTAATGAAACAGGAGGCTTTCCTTCGAGTGGAACAATGGATATTGATTCTGTTCCATATCAGCTTACTTGGGCAGGAGAGAGTACTTATCTGGGAAATGATTGTATCAGATTATATGGAAGAGGAAATGAGATTGTAAATACAGCATCAATGGTTCTCGATAAGACAGGTAATTATGAGCAGGTATATGTTCTTGCAACGGCGGGTGGCCCGGGAATAGGGAATTATGCGAATTTTCAAGTGGTTGTTCATTATACAGATGGTACGAGTGATATAACAGATTACCGCTTATATGATTGGTATGACAATTCTTATGTAGAGGGTGTATTTAAGGATCCGCAGTTTAGAAGAATCGGATTAAACGGAAAGTTCTTTCACGGGGATATTGATGGAGGACCATATGTTCAGTCGGCTACCATAAAAGTGGATAAAAGTAAGACATTATCCTCGCTTGATTTTAATCTACTTGGGAAAAATGGGGACAGTAATGTTGATGGATTATATTGTGGAATATACGCCGTTACCGGGAATATTAATCAATATGCACCACTTGCGGTAGTGGCAACGCCGGCAACTAATATATGGGATGATTCATTTACAGCTAATTGGAATAAGACTGATAGTGCAACATCATATGTTATAGATGTTTCCACGGATCCAACATTTTTGGACACATCTAAATTTGTACCAGGCTACATTAACAGAGATTTAGGAGATGTGAATAACGTAGATGTAACAGGACTTTCAGACGGACAGAAGTATTATTACAGGGTGCGTGCAGTAAATTCATATGGACAGAGTGAGTCTTCTAATGTGATTGAGGTAATGACTTTGAAATCAGATGAAGTTGAAGTTCAGGGATTTCAGATGAACTCAAATAAAAATGAAGGTGCTGTCTCAGAATTCAATCCATCAATTAGAGTAGTATCAAGAGCGGGAAAAGTACTCACTGGCAAGGATGGACAACGACATAATACAGTTAAATTTGGCACAATCTTCGCCTTCGCAGAAGGAGCAGCCAAGCCTTATAGTGAAACATTGGTACTTGAAAATGTTGATGATGAGAATGTTTATTATCATGAGGCTACAGAAGCAGGTGTATATAATTCTTATACGACTACATATCAGACAGATCAATTATATGATTATTTTGCACTTACTCTGATATTAAAAAAGTATTCCTATGATTCAATTCAAAAGGGATTTTTATTCAGAGCTTACGCAAAGTTGGATAATGGAGAAATCAGATACGGAGATAAAATATTCTATGCTGATATGTATGAGATAGCACAGAATTTGTACGAAAATCAAAAGATGCCAACAATAGGAGGTCATAATTATTTGTATAATGACATATTGAATGTGGTAACTATGAATAATAATAGGGTTTCCATCTGTACTGCTATGATGAAAGCATTGGGAATTACCAGTAGAGAACATGTAGACTATGCAGCGGTAAATGCTGTAAATCATGATATAAATGATTATGTGAGATGTCAGAAAACATATACTTATAAGGATCGAGCCACATTTAGTCCGGTAAGTACAGATGAAAACTCGCTGCTCAATAAGTTAAAGAGTGTGACGGGGACTTCAGAAACTAAACTTAGTGATTGGATATATAACCACACTGAAGAATATGGATGTCATGGATATTATCCAAAAACAGAGTATGGGTGGAACTATTATCGATATAAAGAATATGATACTGAATGAGAGAGGACGGTATTATGAAAAAGAAATATGATTATCCTGAAATTGAATTGATTAAATTTGACAGTCGGGAAGTATTAATGACAGATTTTGGCTCAGATTTTGGCGATGGAGATGATAAAGAGTGGGATTTAGTGTCTCAGCAGGAAACTGATGTGGATGATTTGTTTCCGATACAGTAAAAGAAGATTTGCAATATAATTATATTTCATAAGGAGTGTGGTTTGATGAAGAAAAATAACAAAATGCTAAAGCATATTGGGATAATATTTGCTTTGTGTTTATGTGTCAGTATCATAAGAGATAAAAAAGTAGAGGGAGCTACCAGTCCCGTTGTGGCTGTAGAGGTAGTCCCGGGAACAGATACGGCGGATGTGTACTTTTATCCCGAAAAAGGCATGCCGTCTACTGCCAAATATAAAATTTTTGTTGACGGTGTACAAAATGTGACAATTAATCAATCTGATATATATACTGATACTAAGAGAGTGGAGGCGGAGGCTAACAATTCCAACAGTTATGGCAGTATGGATAGAAATAATAACAGAAGTGGTGGAATTAACTTGGGGGGAGCCTGGATTGAAAGTGAAGATAGCGGAAAAAGAAGCCCTAAATATGTATCTTATAATAATATGGATTTTACTGCGGGGGGATATACAGATATAAGTTTCTGCTATTCAAAGGTGGGAGAATATGGACAGATTATGAAGATGTATCTGGATAATTATAATGATTCCGGGTTGAAAGATACTTTCAGACTGAATGCGACAACTAATTATACGTGGGATGATTATACAGTACAAAGTTTTGAATTGTCCAAACGCATAACCGGAAAGCATTTTTTGAGACTCGATGGAATTTTTGATAATTATTCAGGAGGAGGATACTTTATCAACTTTGATTATTTTGAATTGTCAAGACCTTGTGGCAAGGCTACAATATCTATGACTCCGGGCTATCATACGGTTGAGGTGCAAGTGCGTGCAAACTACCAAAACTCAGAAAAGATATCTTCATCAAAATTTTATGTAAAACCATCTTTTAAGACATCAGTGCAGACGGGGATTGAAGGATTTCAAATAAAGACAAACGGGGTAACGGAGAGTGGAGATCCTGACGTTGCATTCAGAACAATATGTAAGGCACCATCAGTTGGCAGCATTGTCACAAGTAATGGAACTAATTATACAGTTGCAGGTCTTGGAATAATATATGTGCGTGATTACAATGAAACAGGGGACTATACGTTTAATGAATTAAGTAAAGACTATACAAAGCTTAGTTTGACTACAGATGGTAACGGTGTGTATACGGGACTGATAAATGATATAAAAGGAAATAATAATACATATGGTTATGTAGCAACAGAGAATGCAGTTATATCGAACAAGAATGGGATGTCTGAATATGTGGTTACAATGACAGACGGTGATAATATAAAGCAAAATTCATTATATGTCAGAGCATTTGTAGTGGCAACTGATGGAACTGTCATCTATGGCGATGATACGGCAAAAATGTCTATTGCGGAGGTGGCGCACTATTTCTATACAACCAGCTCATCGACAAATTTCACTGCTCATAATTATCTGTATGATAATATATTAAACAGACTTGAAATCGACAATAAGTTTTATCTTGCACATAGAGTACAGTATGGTTGGAATAATAACTGGTATGAAAAAAATCCTGAATAGTAAGGTGATAAAAAGGAAAAGGGAAACATCCAAAGTATTAGTGTTTACTGATACAAGGATGTTTCTTTTTTTTTGCAATGTGGAAAAAATATTTGTTTTTATTGTTGGAAAATGTTCTTGCAAACGCAAGGAAAAAAATGTTATATTATATTTAACAATTAGGTTAAATGTTAAATGAATAAGGAGGAGGGATTCTAATGGCGTTGCAAAACACTCTAAAAGCGCTCTCGGATCCTATCAGAAGAGAAATATTAACAATGTTGAAAGAAGGCAGAATGTCAGCCGGTGAAATAGTAGATAAATTTCCGGTAACCGGCGCCAGCATTTCAAGACATCTGTCAGTTCTTAAAGATGCAGATCTGATAAGAGATACTAGGGAGGGAAAGTTCATATACTATGAATTGAACGCTTCCGTGTTGGAAGAGATAATGTTATGGCTTAGTGAATTAAAGGGGGAAGAAAAAGATGATTAAAATGATTAAAGATAACAAAATTAAATTATTGATTAGTTCATTAGTTATTTTACTGCCTATAGTGTACGGATTGGCAATGTGGGATAAATTACCTGATTCAATGCCTACGCATTGGAACATAAATGGAAAAGTGGATGGTTTCACAAGCAAACAGATGGGGATATTTACAATTCCGATTATCTCCCTGATTGCACACTGGTTTTGTATTTTGATAACAAATTTTGATCCAGAGAACCGAAACCAAAATCCAAAAGTTATGAATCTTATAATATGTATTGCACCGGCTATTTCCATAGTTGTTTCAGGAATCATGTATTCCTCAGTGCTTGAAATGAAATTGAAATTATTTTACCTGTTTGGATTTGTTTTTGTAATAATAGGTAATTATTTACCTAAATGCAGACAAAACAGTACGATTGGAATCAGACTTACATGGACGCTTGGAAATGAAGAAAACTGGAATGCGACACATCGCCTTGCGGGAAAGGTTTGGGTAGTGTTTGGATTGGTTGTGGTAGCTGCTATGTTTTTGCCGGAATCAGCAGGCATGATTATTATAATTGTTGCGATATCATTGATGGCTGTTATTCCAATTGTTTATTCATATTTGTATCACAGAAAACAATTAAGAAATGGAACCGCATCGCCGGATGATTTTAAAAACTATGTAAAAGGTAGCAAATACGGAAAAGTGGGAAGTGTAATAACAATATTTGTTTTAGTATTTGTAGCTTTCACATTACTTGTGGGAAAATACACAGTGGAACCGGGAAAAGATTCGTTGAAAATTGATGCAACATTTTGGGCTGATTATTCTGTAAAATATGATGAGATTACAAACATTGAATACAGGGAAAAGGGTTCCTATGGATCCAGAACAAACGGATACGGAACGCCATCTCTTTCAATGGGAGAATTCAAAAATGATGAATTTGGTTATTATACCAGATACACATATTCATCCTGCGATTCGTGCATAGTCATTACAATTGGTGATGATATCCTTGTTATAAATGAAAAGGATGAAACATCGACAAAAGAGTTGTATAATAAGTTGTTGGAAAAAATAAATTAAGAACTTGAAGAGAGTGTCAAAATGATAGTGTAAAGACATTGTGGGAAGAAGACAGTGTTAAATAAACTATATGAGAAAGAGATGAGAATGTGAGGTACAGTAATGAAAAAAATAGTAGTGGTAGCTTTGGCTGTTGTAAGTTCGATGGTGTTGCTTACAGGTTGTAAATTTTCAGATATAAAAAATAAATTTATGCCGGTTAATAACAATTCAAAAGTGAGTGTGACAACAGAGGCAGCAAATGAAGATATAGATGATACAAAAGGAGAAACAGCTGAAGAGACAACAGCAGATACTGTAAAAGAATTTACAATTAATTACAGTTACATTTTGGATGGAGCAAAAAGAGATCTATATGAGAATTCATATATGGAGACATCAGAAAAAATTAGTGATGCGCTATCAAAGGTTGGAGAGATAACAGATGAGGGCGGTACTGCAAATACAATTAATATAAAAGTGAAGTTGGATGCAGAAAAGTATGATGCAAAAGAGATTGCGAACAAAGTTCTGGCAGAATTGGAGTTGGAAGAATTGTTAAAAGTTGACAGTGTGAGATAACTTGGAAGAAAATAATAGGTATTTAAGATGAAAAAGTTATATTTAGCCACTATTGCAATAAAAAAGAAAAAGGGATGTTGACAATACATAATATTGACAATACAATCAAGACAAAGTATTGGATGCGAGGTAAAATATATGGGTGAATGTTTATATGATGATGAAATAGAAATCGATATTACTGAATTACCTGCCGGGCTTCAAGAAATTATAAATCGTTTAGAAAAGTATAATAGTTGTGATGATTGGCTGCATTATGCATGCACTAGTGAGGAGTTGGAGATAAGTGTAAAGTATTGTTATGCACATAATACAATTTCGGCCAAACAATTTGACTTGTTAAATAAAAAATATTGTGGATATGCGTAAGACGGTGAATTTTATGAAAATATATGAGTTTGATCAGTTGGAATTAAGTGGTAGAAGATATGGCGGGAATGCCGGCGCAAAGACAGGTGTGATTTTTGATGATGAGTTTTGGTTTATTAAGTTTCCAAAGAATATAAGAAATTTAAATAATGTTCAAATTTCTTATACTACAAGTCCAATATCAGAGTATATCGGTTCTCAGGTATATAAAAGTATAGGTATTCCCGTACATGAAACAGTGATAGGAGAATATAAAGGAAAAATTGTTGTTGCATGTAGGGATTTTTGCCAAAAAGTTGGCGAGAGATTAGATGAATACGAAAGCATTAAAAATGATTATGTCGAAGGCTTGGAAGATAAAATAAGCAGTTTATCTTCTTCTGGAAATGGCAGTGATATAGAAGAAATTAAAATTGTAATGGAATCAAATGAACTTTTCAAGCAAGTTCCGGAATTGAAAGATAGATTTTGGGATATGTTTGTTATTGATGCATTAATAGGAAATAATGATAGAAATAATGGAAATTGGGGCGTGATTGTTGATGAGGATGGAGCAACTAAAGTGGCACCAGTTTTTGATAACGGTAATTCTTTCAGTAATAAACTAAGTGAACAGCAAATGGAAAGGTTACTGAATGATGAGCAGCTTTTTATAGAAAGTGCATATACAAATCGTGTATGTCATTTTGAAAAAGATGGGAAAAAGATTAATCCATTAAAGTACATTGAAAGCCGAAAGGATCAGGACTGTAATGCAGCATTATTAAGAATAGTTCCTAATATTGATATTGCTAAAATATCTGAGATTGTAAATGATATTCCGGAAGAGTATAACGGGAAAAAAATTATAGGTAGATCTCAAAAAAAATTCTATAATGCATGTATGAGCTATAGATATGAAAAAGTATTAAAACCTACATATCAGAAAGAATTGTATTTTGGAAATATTAAAACTGCAGAAATGAGTAGAACTAAAGAATTTGAAAGATAGTTTTTGTATGTCCATTTTTTTCTTTTTATTGCCCTAAAAAGAAAGGCAGACGTATTAATCTCCTTGCTTGGAACAAAAAAGCATTCGTTTTACAAAAAACTTGACAACATGTATATATATAATAATTGACGTTGGGCTCGCGGGTTTTATAAATTGCTCAATTTTTTCCAAAAAATAATAAAATTGAATATTAGTAATTTATCCAACAGTTTTTGATGGAGGATGAATAAATGAAAAAAATGTAATGAAACATGCAACTGCAATTATTGCAGCTGCATGTTTATGTGTTGCTGGTAGTCAGATGGCTATGGCAGGTTATACAACTTGGAAGAAATAATAGGTATTTAAGATGAAAAAATTATATTTGGCCACTAATAATGTATTTGGTTTGATAAGAAATAATAGTTTGATATTATATGTTATCTTTATAGGTATTACTTTGTCGGTGTTTGGAATATTATTCTATTCCGGGTATTTTTTTGAAAACTTTTACTCTTCTCAAGTAAGTGAGAAGGTATATGTTGAAATTAAAAAAAATGCGGATAAAGATAAAATTAAAGAATTACTGAAAAAGATAAAGGTTAATGATGATAACGTCATGACGATATATGTTTCGGATGATAATCCGGAAGAGTGTAAAGTTGTAGGAGGGTATGATTATAGTTGGAATAATCGTATGCTTGTCGGAAAAGTAAATTCTATATATTCTGAAGAACAAAACGTTATAGTGGCTGAATGTAGTTTGGGATTATTAGATCAGGCAGTATTTCCAATTGGAAATGAAGTAGTATGTGATAATGATAATGATAAGTTTTCCATCTCCGGAATTGCTCCATTTACAGAGTATGATAATTATGTTGTTCCGGTGACTTATTACATTAATAATTATGATGTTAGATACATAAATGTACATTACAGAAAAAATATTAGAACCGGAGAATTAAGAAAAGCGTTAAGAATAAGTGAAATAGTTAAAGATTATAAAGTGAAAAAAAATATACCTTTTACATCCGAAGATTTTGTTAGTAGTTTTATTCAGATATTGTTGATTTTTTCGGTTGTAATAACAAACGTTTTTTGTATGACTTACTATTTGATGAAGAAGTTCAAAAAGAAATTTACAATTTATTCAATATGTGGTGCAACCCCAAAAGATATTTTAGTTATTACAGTCATACAGACACTCATTATTATGATATGCGGGACAGTTGTGGCAAATATTTTGTATGCACTCTTCATTTCGTGTATTAAAGATTATGGAATAGTTTATTGTATGAATTATATGCCATATTTGATTATATCGTTGATTGTAATTGTAATACTGATTATTTTTTCTGTTTTCCTGGCAGGACGAACAACGAAGGAAGATACTATTTATTATGTGGTGGATTAAGAATGAATACGTTAAGAATGGCTTTAAAACTCATTAAAAAGAAAAGATGGGCACTACTTTTGTTATCAATTGAGATGATTATCTCATCAGTTGTTATTCTTTCCATTGTTGGAAGAATGGAACATATAGAAAAAACAAAAGGGTTAATTCATATTTTTGATGGTACAGGTGCATTATATTTTCATACATATTTGTATTACTCACCGGATACTGATGTGTTGGATTCGATGGATAGTTCGATAAAAAATAAGGTTCAAATTAGTTCTATGTATGAAATGTATTTGAATCTTGATAATAGCAGTGCATTAAATGCTTTGGCATATGATGAATTGATTATAGATCGAATGAAACCAAAAATGAATGAGGGAATATGGATTTCCGAGTACAGTGGCGATAATGTTCCGATTGTGACTATAGGAGACGATTATCATGTTGGAGATATAGTAAAACTTTCAAATGCCCAAACATGCGAAGTTGTAGGAACACTCAGCAGTCAGTCATATGTGATCTGTTATCATGGAGGGTCGGATTCAGGAAAGGCATCTTATATTAATTTAATGAAAAGAGCATCTGATTTCTCCGTTATAATCCCATATGGAGATGGAAAATATAAGAGTGTAAATAAGGATGCGTTGGATGATCTCTTTGATGAAGAAAAGAAGATGGTATATGCTCAGAAATCTGATTTCCCGGAAGTTATTGAAGAATTGAAAAAATGGGGATATGTTTCTTCAATAGAACAGATGCAGGAAAACTTTTCAAGTGATAATAGAGAATTTATGTACACAAATGGAATGGTAGCTTTAATCTTCTTCGTGTTAACAGTTATTGGTATTGGAGGAATTAATTTTATTCAAGGTGAGAATAATATGAAAACATATACAATTATGTATATGCTTGGGATGACAAGAAGAAAATGTATGTTCATAGAAGCGTTAAACACATTTTCTGTTATTGGAATATCATTTGCCGCCTTTGTGCTTTTGAGTAAGAAGATAATACCGGTGGCAACAGATAATAATTCTGAAACCGATTGGAGAATATATATTTTTATACTATTATTTTATGTGTTTATTTATGCTATTTCATCGTTGCCTGCAATCATTAGAGCAGGAAAATATAATATTATTGAATTATATAAAAAAGGCAAAGAGTAGAGAGGCATGAGTATTTACATAATTATAGAGGCGGGAGCAAAGAAGGCATGGCGATAATTATTAATGATATATGTAAAGAATATAAAATAAAGGACGCAGACAATAAGCAGGTAGTTCTTGATAATGTTAAGTTAGAAATAGCAGATGGCGATATGGTTGCTATTAAGGGAAAGTCCGGAGCAGGAAAGTCAACGTTACTTCACATCATTGGATTATTGGATGTGTGGGATAGTGGATCATATGAGTTAGATGGGCAGAATATTGTTTCGGCAAACAGTAAATTAAAAGCAAAATATCGTAATGAAAAAATAGGATATGTGCTTCAGGATTTTGGACTGATAGAAGATGAAACTGTTTTGGAAAATGTGTGTCTTCCACTAATGCTTGGGAAAAAGCCGATTAAGGAGATTAGAGAAATAGCAAAAAATAAGTTGGAAAAGGTTGGGGTGTCACACCTTTCGAGTAAGAAAGTCTCTGTTTTATCAGGTGGTGAAAAACAGAGGGTTGCTATTGCCAGAGCACTTGTAAATGAACCAAATTATATTTTGGCAGATGAGCCTACGGGTGCATTAGATTCAGGCAATGCGGAAAAAATTATGGAACTGCTCTTAGAACTAAACAAAGAAGGAAAGACAGTTGTTATTGTTACGCATGACGATGAAGTTGCTAGGAAGTGTAAAAGAATTATCTATATAAAAGACGGAAAGATAGAAGAATTAGATAATTAACATAAATAGAAAGAATAGAAATTAAACTATCGATAAAGAGAAAATTGAAGAAAATACAGTTGAAAATGAAAGACCTAATTAGATTAAGCGAAAACTTAATTTAATTAGGTTTTATCTATTTGTATCTTTACATTTTTAAATCTTGATGGTATAGTTTGCGTGGATGGTATTCAGAAAGAAACTATACCGTGATTTTATTTTATTCTTCGTACAATACCTAATGAAAGTAGGTGATTATATGAGGATAGGATTTATAGGAGCCGGCAAAGTTGGTTTCACATTAGGAAGGTATTTTTCGGAACGTAACATGTATGTATCCGGATATTTCAGCAGAAACCCAGAATCGGCAAAAGAAGCAGCAAACTTTACAGCGTCCTCATATTACGAGGACATAGAAGATTTGGTTGCAAATAGCGATATTATTTTTATTACGGTTCCGGACGGAGTGATCGGAACGATTTGGGAACATTTAAAGACGTTGTCAGAAATCGGGAATAAAATAATATGTCACTGTAGCGGCGCGTTATCTTCCGCCGTGTTTTCTGAAAGTAATCAAGTGGGGGCATTTGGTTATTCCATTCATCCAATGTACGCAGTTAATGACAAGCTGACGTCTTATCAGGAAATTTCAAAAGCATTTTTTACAATTGAAGGAGATGAAAAGTACTTAGGGTACTTCAAGGAACTGTTCGAGTCATGGGGACATGATGTGCAGGTTATTGATGCCGAGTGCAAGATTAAGTATCACAGTGCAGCAGTTTTTGCCAGCAATTATGTAGTGGCACTTATGGGAGTTGCGCAGAAACTTCTTGTCGAATGTGGATTTGATGAGAAACTGGCAAAGAAGGCATTATCACCGATAGCAATTAACAATGTAGGTAATATTGCAAAAGTAGGAGTGGTTGATGCGCTGACAGGTCCGGTTGAGCGATGTGATGTGGGGACTATATCAAAGCACATTTCAGAACTTGACGGAGAAATGAAAATGACATACATCGTACTGGCAAAACAACTTATAGATATTGCACAGACCAAGAATCCGGGAAGGGATTACTCAGAACTGATTGAGTTGCTTAATACACAGTTGAAACAAAAGGATTAATTATCGTTTCTGAGACGATATTAATTAATAAAAGAGTTAATAATTAATATTTAATAAAACGGGAGTTACACATTGGATTTTAATAGCAAAGGAATATGCTGTTAAAAAAGAGTCAGAGAAGACTCTAACTGAGTTCAAAGGAGGGCATGGTTATGAAGGTTACAGTAAACACATTTAAAGAAGCAAAAGCAAATAATAAGAAAGTTACAATGATTACAGCATATGATTATTCAACAGCGAAACTTATTGATGAATCAGGAATTGATTCAATTCTTGTTGGAGATTCACTTGGAAATGTAATGCTTGGATACGAAGATACAATTTCAGTTACTATGGAAGATATGATTCACCATGGTGCGGCAGTTGCAAGAGGTGCAAAAAATGCACTTGTTGTAGTGGATATGCCATTTATGTCATACCAGACATCAGTATATGATGCAGTAGTAAATGCAGGAAGACTTATGAAAGAGGCTCGTGCAAATGCTGTCAAGCTTGAGGGTGGCGCAGAGGTTTGTCCGCAAATCAAAGCAATCACAGATGCAGGAATTCCGGTATGTGCACACCTTGGACTTACACCACAGTCAATCAATGCATTTGGCGGTTTCAAAGTACAGGGTAAGACAGAGATGGCAGCGAGAAAACTTATCGAAGATGCAAAGGCAGTTGAAGCTGCAGGAGCATTTGCAGTGGTACTTGAGTGTGTACCTGAGAAACTTGCAACACTCGTAACTAACAGCATCGGAATTCCGACAATCGGAATCGGCGCCGGAGCAGGATGTGACGGACAGGTGTTAGTTTATGCGGATGCAGTTGGAATGTTCTCAGATTTCACACCAAAGTTTGTAAAGAAATTTGCAAATGTGGGTGAGATGATGAAGCAGGCATTTGCCGATTATGATAGGGAAGTAAAGGAAGGCACATTCCCAACAGCAGAGCAGACATACAAGATCGACGAGAGTATCATCGAAAAACTTTATTGATGAGAAATAATTGCTAATTGTTATCAGTGTAAGATGATTGCAATAATATTTTATGATAAAATGCCGGGTGCTTCTCAACTTTGAAGTATTGGGCACCCGGTTAAAAAAATAAAATTGAAAACAAAGTTAAAAGTATAATTGAAAAAGAATAGAAGGAGATTAGAAATGAAAGTAGTACATACAGTTAAAGAAACAAGAGATCAGGTAAGAGAATGGAGAAAACAGGGATTAACAGTAGGACTTGTACCAACAATGGGATTCCTTCATGAGGGACATCAGAGTCTTATTGCAAAGGCAGTAGAAGAAAATGACAAAGTAGTAGTAAGCGTATTTGTAAATCCAATTCAGTTTGCACCAAACGAGGATTTGGAAGCTTACCCAAGAGATTTAGAAGCAGACACAAGACTTTGTGAGGCAACAGGAGCAGACCTTATTTTCAATCCGGAACCTGAAGAAATGTATGCACCGGATTTCTCTACACATGTAGATATGGAGCAGGTTTCAGAGCAGCTTTGCGGAAAGAGCAGACCAATCCACTTCAGAGGCGTTTGTACAGTAGTAAGCAAGTTATTCAACATCGTTTGTCCTGACAAAGCATACTTTGGACAGAAAGATGCACAGCAGCTTGCGGTAATCAAGAGAATGGTCAGAGACTTAAACTTCGGAATCGAAATCGTTGGATGTCCAATCATCAGAGAGGAAGACGGACTTGCAAAGAGCTCAAGAAACACATACCTTTCAGAAGAAGAAAGAAAAGCTGCACTAATCCTCAGCAAGACAATCAAACTCGGACAGGAAATGGTAGAAGCAGGGGAGAGAGACAGCAAAAAAGTAGTCGATGCAATGATTAAAAACATCGAGACAGAGCCAATGGCAAAAATAGATTACGTACAGGCGGTAGACGCAGTAACATGCCAGGAAATCGACACACTCAAAGGCGAAGTATTAGTAGCAATGGCAGTCTACATCGGCAAGACAAGACTAATCGACAACTTTATAGCAACAGTTGACTAATATTAATTATTTATATACCATATGAAATGGAAAAGAACCGGGTTAGACACACCCAAAAAAACAAATAAGAAACTATAAGTGAGCATAGGTAAGGAGAAATGAAATGTTAGTATCAATGTTAAAAGGTAAAATTCACAGAGCTACAGTTGTTCAGGCAGCGCTTGACTACGTTGGGAGCATCACAGTAGACGAGGATTTACTTGATGCTGCAGGAATATATGAGTATGAGAAGGTTGCAATTGTTGATGTAAATAACGGCAACCGTTTTGAGACATACACAATAGCAGGCGAGAGAGGAAGCGGAATGATCTGCTTGAATGGTGCGGCTGCAAGATGTGTGTCAGTTGGGGATAAGATCATTATCATGTGCTATGCCCAGATGGATGAAAAAGAGATAAAAGATAATCCACCAAAAGTTGTTTTTGTTGATGATGACAATAAGATTGCAAGAACAACAAGATATGAGAAACATGGATTGTTGGAAGATATGTAATTACACGTGTAAAATACATGGATTAAATATAAAGCAGGAGGTACACATTATGCTTAAAGGAAAGACAGTTCTTATAGGTGTATCAGGCGGAATTGCAGCATACAAGATGGTCAATGTTGCAAGTATGCTTGTGAAACTCGGCGCAGAAGTGCATGTAATAATGACAGAGAATGCAAAGAATTTTATTAATCCTATTGCATTTGAGACAATCACAAAGACAAAATGTCTCATAGATACATTTGATAGAAATTTCCAGTTTAATGTAGCGCATGTATCTGTTGGACAGAAAGCAGATGTTATGCTTATTGCTCCGGCAACTGCAAACATTATCGGAAAGATGGCGAATGGAATTGCAGATGATATGCTTAGCACTGTTGCTATTTCAGCTACATGCAAAAGAATTGTGTCACCTGCCATGAATACATACATGTTCAGAAATGCAATTGTTCAGGATAATATAGCAAAACTTAAGAGATTTGGATTTGAGATAATAGAACCTGCTTCAGGAATGCTTGCATGCGGCGATGTTGGCGAAGGAAGACTTCCGGAAGAGTCAGTTCTTGTGGATTATGTTATCAGAGAAATCGCATATGAGAAGGATCTTGCCGGAAAGAAGGTTCTGATTACTGCAGGACCAACAAGAGAAGCAATTGATCCGGTAAGATATATCACAAATCATTCTTCAGGAAAGATGGGATGCGCCCTTGCAAAGGTAGCAATGCTTAGAGGCGCGGATGTTACCTTGGTGGCTGGTCCGATTACTGCAAAGATTCCACCATTTGTAAATGTGGTAGACATTGTTAGTGCAAAAGACATGTTCGAAGCAGTAACATCCCGTGCAGATGAACAGGATATTATCATCAAAGCTGCGGCGGTTGCAGACTATAGACCTAAGAATGTTGCAGATGAAAAAATGAAGAAGAAAGATGATGATATGTCGATTGAGATGGAGAGAACAGACGATATTCTTGCATATCTTGGTGCACACAAAAAATCAGGACAGGTATTGTGCGGATTTTCAATGGAAACACAGTCATTAATTGAAAATTCAACAAAGAAGCTTGAAAAGAAAAATGCAGATATGATTGTTGCTAACAGCCTGAAAGATGCCGGCGCAGGTTTTGGTACAGATACAAATATCGTCACACTCATTACAAGAGAGGGAAATGAACAACTCCCAATTATGAGTAAGGAAGAGGTGGCAAGTAACATATTAGATAAGCTCGTAAGTATGTTATAAGTACACAATACAGTATTCCTCGGCAATCTGATTGTCGGGGAATTTATTGTTAGGGCAAGGCCCTGTTTATGAAGATGGGTTCTTCCTGTTGGAAGAACGAAACTTTAATTGTTAGGGCAAGGCCCTGTTTATAAAGATGAGTTCTTCCTGTTGGAAGAACGAAACTTTAATTTAAAAAGAAAGAAAAAGGTGAGAAAATGATATTAGCGTTAGATGTTGGAAATACAAATATCGTAGTTGGAATGGTCGAGGAGGGGAAGATTGTTTGTTCATGCAGACTGGGAACTGATCTTAAGAAGACTCAGGACGAATATGCCATTCATTTAAAGATGCTTCTTGATGTTTATAAGGAGTATGTAAATAACGTTGAGGGGGCAATTATTTCATCAGTTGTTCCAAACATTACTGCAACACTTCAGGGAGCGGTTGAGATAATAACAGGAAAAAAACCGCTGGTAGTTGGTGCAGGTATTAAAACAGGATTAAATATAATTGTGGATAATCCAAATACTCTTGGCAGTGATTTGGTAGTTGATGCAGTTGCAGCTATCGAGCAGTACGAGGGACCACTTATTGTCATTGATATGGGCACAGCAACAACATGTTCAGTTATTGACGCAAAGCACAATTATATTGGAGGAATCATTATTCCCGGAATGAAGATTTCCCAGGATGCTCTTTCTGAGAGAGCTTCTCAGCTTCCATATATAAGTTACGATGCGCCAAAAAAGGTAGTTGGTAAAAATACTGTCGACTGTATGAAGAGCGGCGCTGTATTCGGAAATGCAGCGATGATTGACGGACTGATTGACAGAATTGAAGAAGAAATTGGAGCAAAGACAACTATCATTGCAACAGGAGGACTTGCAAAAGTTATTGTGGAACATTGTAAACATGATATCATTTGTGATGATGAATTGTTGCTTAAGGGACTTTGGTGTATATACAAGAAGAATCAAAAATAAAAGAGAATGCTGAGCAGAATTTAGGTAAATATAGAAATAGGCGCCGATTGATACTCAAAACAAGCACAAAACAGACGCAAAACAGATGCAAATATATGAAGTGTACCTCCCGAATGGAAAAAGCGGATATGGGAGGTACTTTTTTTGTTAAACTGGATAACATAAAGCGAAGTGAAGACATGTGAAAAACAAAGAAACATCCTCCCAAAAAAGAAAAAGTGGATTTGGGAGGTACATATCTATGACAACAAGTTGACATAATTGCAACTATAGGCAGGCGAAAAAGAAAGAAACATCCGCCCAAAAAGGAAAAAGTAGATATGGGAGGTACATATCTATGACAATAAGTTGACATAATTGCAACTATAGGCAGGCGAAAAACAAAGTAATGTCCGCCCAAAAAGGAAAAAGCGGATATGGGAGGTACATATTTGTGACTACAAGTTAACATAAAGCAAGTTGTAAACAAAGAAATGTACCTCTCAAAAAGGAAAAAGCGGATATGGGAGGTACATACCTATAACAACAAGTTAACATAAAGCAAGTTGTAAACAAAGAAATGTACCTCCCAAAACAAGAAAAGAGCATCTGAGAGGTTAAATATCAAGTTTCCAAGTGGAAAATACCTGCTGAAAAAATAGAAGAGATTAGCACTGAAAAAATAGAAGAAATTAGCACTAGCATTTTTATGAATTAGATAGTATAATGTTATCTGGTTGTGCTATGCACTGTAGTGTGATAAAGTGCGAAAATGCTGGGATTACGCCGCAGATGAAAGAAAAGAAGCAACCGGTAACTCGCGGGTAAACCGCATTAACAAACGTACAGTTTAGGAGGATTCTAAATGGTAAGAGCAATAGTTGGCGCCAACTGGGGCGACGAAGGAAAAGGTAAGATTACGGATATGCTCGCTGAAAAATCTGACATTATTGTAAGATTTCAGGGCGGAAGTAATGCAGGTCATACTATTATCAATGACTATGGTAAGTTTGCATTACATTTACTTCCATCAGGAGTATTCTATAATCACACAACATGTATTATTGGAAATGGTGTTGCTTTCAATATTCCTTATCTTAAAAGAGAGCTAGACAGTCTCGTTGCAGAGGGAGTACCAATGCCACATATTCTTGTGTCAGACAGAGCACAGATTCTTATGCCTTATCATATTGATTTTGATGCATATGAAGAGGAAAGACTTGGAGGAAAGTCATTCGGTTCAACAAAGTCAGGTATTGCTCCTTTTTATTCAGATAAATATGCAAAGATTGGTTTCCAGGTTTCAGAATTATTTGACGAGGAAACATTAAAAGAAAAGGTTTACAGAGTTGCAGAGATGAAGAATGTCATCCTTGAGCACATGTACCACAAGCCACTTATCGATCCTGAAGAGTTACTCAAGACATTACACGAGTACAGAGATATGGTTGAGTCATATGTTTGTGATACTTCATTGTACTTACACAACGCAATTAAGGAAGGTAAGACTATTCTTCTTGAAGGACAGCTTGGTTCACTTAAGGATCCGGATTTTGGTATTTATCCTATGGTTACATCATCTTCAACACTTGCAGCATACGGTGCAATTGGTGCAGGTATTGCTCCATATGAGATTAAGGATATTATCACAGTAGTTAAAGCTTACTCTAGTGCAGTTGGTGCTGGCGAGTTCGTTTCTGAAATCTTTGGAGATGAGGCAGATGAACTCAGAAGACGTGGCGGTGATGGCGGAGAGTACGGCGCAACAACAGGACGTCCTAGAAGAATGGGATGGTTCGATGCAGTTGCTTCACGTTACGGAGTAAGAATGCAGGGAGCAACAGAGGTTGCACTTACAGTACTTGACGTACTTGGATACTTAGATGAGATTCCTGTTTGTGTAGGATATGAGATTGACGGAGAAGTTACAAGAGACTTCCCTGTTACATCAAAACTCAAAAAGGCAAAACCTGTATATGAGATTCTTCCTGGTTGGAAAGAAGAAATCAGAGGAATTACTGAGTATGACAAACTTCCGGAGAAATGTAGAAATTATATCGAGTTCATCGAAAAGGAACTTGAGGTACCAATTACTATGGTATCTAACGGACCTAAGAGAAGCGAGATTATCTACAGAAACAAATAAATAATAATTCGAAAGAATTGATGGTATATTCAAAAATCTCAGTACTCAAAAAGTGCTGAGATTTTTGAACTTTCAGGAGTATAGATAAAATACATAGGAGAAAATGACATTATGAAAAACAAATGGTTAGTTATTGCAATTGCAATTGCGGTTACTGCAAGTAGTGTTGAACTGCAGTTTGTAGAAGAAAAGAATATTTATGCTAGTGACTCAATTTTATCCGAAGCAACAGAAAGTACAACAGGACAAATTAGAACAAATGGAATAACTACAACTGAAACAGAACTAATAAGAATAGAATCAGTAACAACAGAACTAATAACAACAGAACTAATAACAAAAGAACTAATAACAACAGAACCGGTAACAACAGAACCGGTAACAACAGAACCAGAAACAACAGAGGCAGCAACAAAAGAGCTAATAACAACAGAGCAGATAACAAAAGAATCACCAACAACAGAGCAGATAACAAAAGAATCACCAACAACGAAAGGGCTGCCAACATCTGCAAAATCAGATAAGAAAACTTCGAATGAGCAGCCAACAACCGCAAATATACCGCAGGAGAAAGAAACTCTTCCGTATGTAATTGTAGTTCCAAAAAAGAAGATTAAGATGGAAACAAGAACTACTAAGAAACTGAGAGTGAAGATAAAAAAGTCTGCGGGATTTAAGAAAAAGGCAAATATTAAATATAAATCTTCTAACAAAAAGATTGCAACTGTATCTAAGAAAGGTATTATTACCGCTGTATCTCAGGGAAAATGTAAGATAATAATTACCGGTGCGGGAAAGCAGAAAAAAACAGTCAAAGTTTCCGTTAAAAATCCTAGTATGAAGAAGGTTATTTATCTGACTTTCGATGATGGCCCGGGATCAAATGTGACACCTAAAATTCTCACTGTACTCAAGAAGTATAATGCAAAGGCATCCTTCTTTTTGGTCGGAACTCAGGCGAATGCAAACATGAGTATAGTGAAGAGAGAAAAGAGAGAGGGACATACTCTTGCAATTCATACATACACTCATAATTATTCAAGTATTTATGCCAGCGATAAGGCCTATATAGACGATTTCAATAAAGTTGAAAAAATAATTAAGGGGGTGACCGGCAAAAAGCCGAGATACTGGAGATTCCCGGGTGGTGGAAATAATCACTTTATTACATCGGACATTCAGAAATCTATTATTAAGAAATTACATAAGAGAAATTATATTGAACTTGATTGGAGTGCGGCTACAAATGATGCAACAGGTGTATCATACACTGCCGAACAAATGATTAATTTTGGAATTTCATCAATTGAATCTGCCGTAAGATCCGGAAGAGTTCCTGTGGTTCTCATGCATGATACAAATGCTAAGGGAAGTAATCCACAGGTGACAGAAGCTATTCTCAAATATTTTACTGCAAAGGGTTATAAATTCAAGGGATTAGACGACTACTATGGATCAGACATTACTTTTAAAAAATAATCAAGTAAAATAATTAACTTTGTTAAGAAAAGTGTAGAAAATAAATAATATTTTTTACACTTTTTTTGTAATATAATTGTTTTTTCTAGAGATATTTTTATATTAATCTGTTATAATTAAAATATCTATAGATAGGTGTTTGATCGACGAAAACATCTTGGTTTTGGTTCGTTATGGGAGTTTAGGGTGGCTCCCGAAATTGGAGGGGATTTTATGGATGTTGGCAAGATTAGGCAAGGTCTTGACCGGCTGGTTGAGAATCACCAAATGGATAAGGTTGAGGCTTATCTGACGGGATTTTATAATCAGGCAGTCGAGGAGAAAAACATTAGTATTCAGTTTACTCTTCTTAATGATTTCATCGGATTTTACAAAACAGAGACTCGTTATGAGAAGATTGTGGACTGTGGTAACAAAGCCGCAGAATTGGCACTCGAACTGGGCCTTGAGAACAGTGAGGACTATGTGAATACTCTCATGAATATGGCGAATGCCTACAGAGAGGCAGGGGATTTTGATAATTCCATGGAGTGCTACAATAAAGTACTCAATATATTTGAGCATAATTCTGCTGAGGATATCCGTTATGCAGATCTTTACAATAACGTTAGTTATCTCTATCAGAATGATGAACAGTATGATATGGCAGTAGAATGCCTTTCAGAAGCAATCCGTATTGTTGAGAGTTATAATAACAGAAGTCTGGAATTGGCAAAGATGAGTTTGCATTTGGGGGATGTCCTCATCAAGAACAGCCAGCCTGACGAAGCACTCAGCAGCCTTATTAAGTCAAAAGTACTGTTTGAGATTAACGAATCTTTTGGAGAAGAGTACACAGATTGTGTCGCTACACTTGGAGAACTGTATTTTACTACAGGTCAGTATGAGAAAGCGGCAGAGTATTATGAGCGTGCACTTAAAGATATCAAAAATCAGAATGGAGTTAATGACGACTACAGATTTTTGGAGAGCGCACTTAAGAAGACTTATTCCCGTATGGGCATTGAATACGAGACAGATTTGACAGATGTGGCTGAAGAAGTACAGGAGCAGATGGAAGAGATAACAGATTATTCACTCAAGGATATTTCCTGGGAGTATTACAATACTTACATCAAGCCTATGATTAGCGGGAAGTTCGGGCAGTATGAAGACAGCATTGCTGTCGGCGTTGCGGGAGCCGGTGCGGAAATTTTTTCAATTGACGAAAAGCTTAGTGCCTCAGAATGTGCACCAATCAGGATATGTATGTGGATGAAGAAGAACATTTACGAGGAGATTGGTGAACAACTCAACGAAGCCTACAATAGTTTACCGCATATGTTCAAGGGTTATAAGGTTGATAACACAGCTGACAGTGAGTTTGGTTGTGGAGCCATGAATATGGGAGTGTTCTTTAAAGAGGTTCTTGGAGTTACTTCTGTACCACTTACAGACAATGAATGGAAATATATTGACCAGTGGCGTCTTGAACAGGTGACTAATGGATTTATCATTAAGGATACACAGGGCACATTTACCAAAATCAGAGAAATGCTCAAAGCATATTATCCTGATAAGATTTGGCTTAGGAAGATTACAAATGCACTTGCCGGATGTTCAAAATCAGGACAGCATGACTATGCCGAGATGATGGCAAAGGGCGACTTCGTCTCAGCCAAGATTGCACTTTCAAGATATGTAGACCATATTATCGAACTTGCATATCTGCTGGATCGAACTTACTGCCCACAGGATATGAAGATGCATGCAGGAATCAGATATTCAAAAGCGCTTCCTGAGCTTTACAGTATGATAAAGACATTGGCAAATTATCCTGAGCAGAGAGAAGCCTGGAAAGAATATGAGTACAACGGTGCGCCAAATCCTTACGACAATGTATCCATGATGATTGAGTCTATAGGGAGCATGGTATCTGACAAACTTATAGACATGGGATTGTCAGATGTTGACAGTCCAAGACTTCGGACACAGGCAGATTACATAAAGGATAACAGCGAGTATATACTGAGTAATATAGAATACATAAAGCAAAAGATGTAGTTTGTGTGTTTTATATGTTTTATATGGCTACCCCATGATTATAGAACAGTAACAAGAATACTTGAGCCGGTTCAATCGGTTAGAGTTAATCTTGTTTCAATAAATGTTCACACTGAGTTGATATAATGACTCTACAAAGGATTAGAAAGGGAGAAAAATATGAACAAATTAACTAAAAAAATAGGGGCAATTACTGTTGCCTCTATAATTGTTGTTTCTGAAATGGGTACGTTCGTGCCTCTCGCAAATGCATATGCCGCGGAAAACAGTGTTTCACTGGATTCACTTGTGGCTCCAAAAAAGGCATTTCTTTACAACTTCGTTGATGCAGGAAAAGGATATGAAGTTGTCTTTACTGATTCAAATGATTATTCTACAGTAACCGGCGCGACTATCAGTTATGAGTTGTATGTCAATAACTCCAGCAACCCTGTTGCAACAGTAAGTTCAACAGAATCTTTTATTTCGGCATCAGTAATTGATTCTTTGAATCTCACAAATGGAAGACAGTACAATTTTTCTCTAAAGACTGTGGCGGACTGGTCTGATGGCACTAGAACTGTTTCACCTGCTTCATCTGCTTCCACATTTTATTACACAGAGAACACAAGTACATATGACACCGGAGTTTCGAAGGTTATTATCAACACATCAAGAGATTCATCTACAGAGAGCATTGATCTCTACACAGATACCTCAAAGACAAAGGTAGGTTCTGCAATTACTGTTATTAATGACAAGACAGGTAAGGTTGAAGCAAATGATTTTGGAACAGTAAACGTCAGAGGTAATTCGACATCTCTTGCTCAGAAGAAGCCATATAACTTCAAGTTCAACAGTAAGAAGAATCTTTTTGGAATGGGCAAGGCAAAGAAGTGGAGTCTTCTTGCAAACATATTCGACAAGACTCTTATCAGAAATCAGATAGGTCTGGACTTCCAGAGAAGTCTAGAGGAGAGCAGAAATATCGGACAGGTTTATACCAGTGACTGTATTCCTGTGGACTTGTATGTTGACGGCAGATATCTTGGCAATTATCTTCTTGTAGAGTCAGTTGAGACAGGTTCAACAAGAGTAGATATTGATGATTCTTACGTGGATGACAATGATGACGTTGCAGAAGGTGTTTTGCCAAAGCAGGTTACAATTGCAGGAACAACTTATAATACATATGATGTGCTCTTAGAACTTGCAAACGATGTTAAGGACATTCAGTCAAGATATGATGATGAAAGTTACTACTTCAAGACAAGCAGGTTAAATGAGTATTTTGCAACCAACTCTCCTGAGAGAACCAATGAATCTTACGGTTTGTATGTATGGGATTCAAACAAGCCGGCATGGTTGAATGACACAAAGGCATTTCTGGAAGGGTTTGAGAGCGTTCTCACAGGAAACTACACTGATGCACAGACACAGTATGATTTGCTTGCACAGTTTATAGACATTGATTCATTTGTAGATTTTTATATCACATCTGAATTCTTTATGACAAAGGATATTAATTTCAGTTCTACAAGATTCTACATTAAGAACGGAAAGCTTTACGGCGGTCCTTTGTGGGATTTGGATTTGTCAAGCGGAAACAGCAATGAACATACAGGATACACAGATTTCTATGCACAGGATATGGCGTGGTTTGGAAGACTCATGAACAACCGGGTATTTGCCTCAAAAGTAAAAGAGAGATACCAGCAGTTGCAGCCTCAGATTCAGGCATTGTATCATGACAACGGTGTGGTTGACAGTCTTGTTGATGAGATTCGAGGCTCTGTAAATGCCAACTATTCAAAAGCATACAATGCTCAGGATTATACAGGATGGAAACTCACAACCAACTACGGTGCTTACAATTCACCTGTTATCTACAGCACATATGATGCATATGTAGATGAGTATAAGACATGGCTTGAGAACAGAAATGAATGGCTTTGTACACAGTGGAACATCGACATGAACAGCACTTTGGAGAGCGGAATCGAGTTGAATGGATTCCAGATAAGCAATACAGTAGGTGGACTCAGAACTGTTTATTCAGTAGAAGATTATATTAACGACAAGAAAGTAACAGAAGTAGGTCTTGTATATGGACTTGCAAATTATACAACTGAGAATAACATGACAGTAGGAAACAATGATCCATATGTTAAATCATTCAAAGCTACATCCGTTGGAAAAGTGAGTACACATTTCAGTGATTCGCTTTCAGCTACAAGTTATGCAATGACAATGAAATTCGCTGTTGGAAATGCTGCGGAATTCTCTGAGGACATGTATGTACGTGGATACGCAAAACTCAGCTCCGGCGAATATGTTTACACAGATGTTTCAAGATATTCAGTGTACAACATTGCTGATTATCTGTATCAGAACAAGAAAATGAACAGAGTAGATGCGCATGAATATGTGTACAACAATATCTTAAAGATAGTAAATCCTGACTATGCAGTCGTTGACTATACATGGTCAGACGAACTTGCACCCTAGACCGATTGAACTGTTCCGCTGATTGATCAGTTAATGCAGTTTAAGGTAATTAAAAAAGCTGTTGAGTCAACTGAAATCAAGTTGGTTCGACAGCTTTTTATTTGCACAAAATTCTTAATGTTTATTATTGAATCTGCACATTTATTTCTGATGCTGATTGTCTTTTGGAGATAATACTCTGGCAATTAATAACATGGCATATATAAATACAGGAACAACAATAGTGCACCATGCAGATGCCATGAAAAGATTTTCTAATCCTTTTTTGTAAAAGATTGCTGAAATCAATGTAATCAAATACATTGAGAGAATCAAAACAACTCCTATTATACATGCAATTCTTTTTAATTTATCCATATCAATCTCCGTTTCATTAAGAAAATTACAGTTAAATAACAAATTATAATAAGCAGTTATAAAACAAAATTATAATTAATCTGTTATGTATTCAAAAATAAAGTGAATGTCGGAATTATCTTCCGCAACAGAATTTATACTTCTTGCCACTGCCGCATGGACATGGCTCGTTTCTTCCAATTTTCTTTTCTTTTACAACTGTGTGAGAAGACTTCTGCTCTTTGTATAACTCTTTTCTTCTTTCAGGTGTGAGAAGTGCATCCCACTGCTCTAAGTTGTATAACCACTCAGCCTTAGCTTCAACCATGTTCTTGTAGAGTGATTCTTTATCGTAATCGAGATTAACTTCAGTATCCTCTGTCATTGTATCGATTGGGTTTTCAACCTTGAGACTTTCATTGATTCCATCAAGGAAACCAACCATAGTGAGTAATTCCATATTGTACTTTGCTGCGAGATCTTTTACAGTACCTTTTACAACAACGTCAGGATTACCTAAAATATCTTTGTAAACTTCAATTTCCTGAAGAAAATATGCATTCCAAAACTGGTCGTACTGCTGCTGTGTCTGCTGCTGATTGTATGCTAATTCTCTCCATGTCTGCAATAATGTTTTTTCTTCCATTATCTTTTTCCTCCGAAATAGTATTTTTGTAACCGATCAGATTATTGTGAAAGTGATTCCGAACAGTTACTTCTTAATAAAAGTCTATCCGTTACAGTATAATATTTTTAAGATAGAATTTCAAGATTATTATCATATTTGTAGTATTGTTATTATCATATTTGTAGTATTATTGATATGTTTAATGTCTAAGTGAAAAATCAGTGCTCAATCTCTTGAACCAACTGTTTTGCTGCATCCCTCTTTTCGTCAGTGTATCCGAGAATTATTCCTCTGTGTAATGAATGAAGTACAGACAAAAATGCGTGTGAAGAATCACCACTGAACTCAGGAAATGTAACAGTTTTTCCACTTCTTAAAGTAAGAATAAGACTGAATTTGGGTGTGTTCCTTTTAAATATATTTTTACCGGTGGTTCCCATTCTGTACGCCCAAATAATGTAGTTAAGCGGAAAAAATAAAACCTTGTGGGAATTGTCAAAAAACAAATAACTGTCTGTTAATATAATATGAGAATCGTCAAATAATATATTTTCAGATTTGTCTGTGGCAATGTGATTCAGAGCATACAGTTTCTCTGCTTTCGTTGCACCGGGGCAAAAGTTATAGCTTTCAGGTACGATAATATATGAAAGTAAAAGAATTATCATAATAAGTGATGTAATGATACCTGCCAGCAAAATGATTGACGCACCCAGGAAAAAAAGAGGGTGGTACTCGTTTGAACAAATCACATAGTCAGGAGAATAGGTGTACAATCCCGCAATGTTCCAATTTAAATCAGATGCAAGATTTTTTATCATCGGTGAATAAGACTCCACCTGACTTTTGTGAACGACTTTTCCTGCAAGTCTGTAATCGGTTAACGATTTTGCAGGCGTGTGGTTAACAGGTATTAATACAAAGAAACACTTGTCATCGTCAATTGCATAATAGTACCCAAATGTCTTGTTGAATGTGTGAGATACACTGTAACCGGTATAATATAATGAATCAACTTTAGTGATTACAATCTTCTCTGAATAATTCGATGAACATTCCCAAATGCTGTTCAATGAAACCGAATTGAAAGTGTTGTCAAAAGGAAGCAAAACAAATGCTAATATGGAAAGGGCAATAACCAGTATTGGGCCAATCATTTTTCGTAAACACATTTTCCGGATGATTTTTCTGATACTCAATTTTGATGTTACTCCTCGTGGTAAAAAAATAATGTAATGACTTATCAAATAAGTTTTATATCGCTAATCGCCAATAACAAGTATAGTGGAATAGTCTTTATTTATCAAGGTTGCTTTTAACAAAAATAACTGATAAAATAAGGCATTGGGTTAGATAAAAAATGTCTCGGACAAAGAGGTGCTTATGGAGTCATATACAAGTTTTGCCAAAGTGTACGATATGTTTATGGATAATATCGATTATGAGAGTTGGGGAACTTATCTGATAGAGTTATTAAAAGAATATGGAGTGAAAGACGGAATCGTTGCTGATCTTGGATGCGGAACTGGCAATATTACTACTATATTGAGCAGAGCAGGATATGATATGATTGGCATAGACAATTCAGCAGAAATGCTTGCAATCGCCATGGACAAAGAAAAAAGTGGCGGTCAATATAATGATGAATTGGCAGATGTGATTGCAGATGAAGAAGAGTTAAATGACAATTCGGCAGAGGAGATTGCAGATGATTCATATGACAATTCAGTAGATGAGTCGGAAGATAAAAGAGAAGTATTATATCTTCTGCAGGATATGAGAGAGTTTGAATTATACGGAACAGTGGCAGCAGTAGTAAGCATATGTGATTCTATCAATTACATAACAGATTATGATGACTTAGTCACTGTATTCAAACTGGTAAATAATTATCTGGATCCGGGAGGAGTATTTATTTTCGATTTAAGTACCAAGTCAAAATTTGAGCAGATTGGTGAAAGCGTGATAGCAGAAGACAGAGAAGAGAGCAGTTTCATCTGGGATAACTATTATTATGAAGATGAGTGTATCAATGAATACCAGCTTTCCATTTTTATAAAAGGTGAGGACGGAAGATACGATAAGTTCTCGGAAACCCATTATCAGAGGGCATATTCCCTAGAAGAAGTAAAGAGTGCGCTAACTGAGGCCGGTCTTGAATTTGTCGCGGCTTATGAGGCATTCACCCATGAAGATGTCAAAGAAGAAAATGAAAGAATTTATGTTATTGCGCGAGAAGTTACGAAATAGATAAAGACAAAATAATAATTGCAAAATAAAAAAATGAAAATAATAATTGCAAAA
>JAILRH010000263.1 GCA_024698345.1 Lachnospiraceae bacterium
TTGAATTTTCTTCACATGGGTTGCCAGGCATAACTTTTGCAACAAAATTCCCTACCTTGCTTTTGAAAATAGTCCTTTAAGTAATGACTCAATTTTTAGAAAAAAACATTCCTATTATGCGAAACGGTTATTTTGAAAACTGCGTATGAACGTTTCAAAAAGTATACTTTTTGAAAAATATGAATATATGAGGTACGCCCGGAAGGACGTCGAAATTAAAAGAATTTACTCGTGGTTGAAAAAGATACTGAGTGTGGTATAATACAAATGGTTTTTTGAAAAACCGGGGGTATAATATGCCTCGACAATTATTAATAATTTTAGGAGGACACAATGATGAGAAAATCATTAAAAACAGCTTTAGTGCTCTCACTCGCTGTTGCAACTGCAGTTAGTACAGCAGCAGTTCCAACAACTGAAGTGGCAGCTGCTAAAAAAGCAAAGTCTACAAAGACTACAAAGTCTAAGAAAGCAAAGACAACAAAGAAAACAAAGGCTAAAAAAGGAAAATCTAAAAAAGGTAAAACTGCAAAAGCAGGAAAGCAGAAACTCTATCTTGTAACTAAAAAAGTTAGCAATGACGGAAGTGTTACAAAGTACAGTTATAACAAGAAGGGATTATTGAGTAAGCAGACTTCAACAACTAATTCCAGAACAAAAGATAGCGATAGTAGTTACCAGACTACAACTTCTTACAAATACAATAAGAAGAACCGTGTAGCAGTTAAAAACTACAATAGTGTTTTAGATACCACAGAATACGAAACTGATTTTGAAAAAAACATCAAGTCAGATGGAAAAGTTAAAACAGAAAGAGAAAAAAATAATACAAATACACAGTATTTCTACAACAAGAAAGGTCTTTTAACAAAGACAGTAACTACTTCTTACACCATTACAGTACCTCAGAATGAGACAGAGACTGAGACAGCTAAGTCATCATACTCATACTACGATGAGAGTAATGCATACAAAACAGTAGATTCAATCGAGAACAAATCAAGAAATTACACATATACAGATAACGGTAATGGAACACGTACAAAAGTATATACATATGAATCAGTTGAACCAAGTTACAGCTACGAAAAGAAGCAGGCTGTAGACTCTAAATACAACAGAACAGAGACTACTGTTACTTCAAACAAGAGAGTTACTACAACAAATTACAGCTATGACAAGAAGAAGAGAGTAAAAGCTGCAAATTCTACTACAGATTACTCTAGTGAAACAAAGACAGAGAATCGCAGTATTTATGCTGTTGATGGAGTGAAGAGCAGTGAGTATTTAACAGAGACAGTTGATACATACAAATACACAACTCGTAGTATGGTACAATTTTCTTACAACAAAAAAGGAAAAGTATCAAAGCGCGTATCTACTTCTGAACCGGATGTATATGAGATTTATGAAAGCTCAAAAAAGGAGACAGATACATATTACGGTTCTGACAACAAAACAACTGTAAGTACAACATCATCAACATCAAAGACAGAATATGTAAATAACAAGAAAATAACAAGTGGTTCATCAACAGATTCAGAAGGAAAGGTTACTGCTCTTGAAACAACAACAGTTGATTATCCTGCAAACAAATATGTTTACACAACACAGTATACATATGACAAGAAGGGCAATGTTAAGGCTGAAAGAACTACATATGACGATGTAGACAACAGATACGAAGATTATACTGTTGATGAAAATGGCAAGCAGGTATTCAAGTACAACAAAGACAAAGATGGAAATGATGATACATCTAATCCAATTTACAGAAGTAAGACTACAAGAGAGACAAAGAAGGTATCATATGATAATGTGCTTAAGGCTGATTCAGCTCGTATAACTAAATCATTAGAAATGTCTTCAGGATATTTAGAAGGCAGAGAAGTTGACAATTCATACGGAATGAATCGTAGTGTATTCACAGTAAAGGCTAAGAAGATTTCAGGAAGTCTTGCAAAAGACGTTGAAGCACAGCAGTGGATTCTTCAGAATGGAAGCCTTAATGGACAGTTCGGATTGAACTAATCTGTTATAGCAATTTTATAAATCAGAAGTGGGTTGATTCCTTACTTCTATAGAAAACGGAGCATTTTATTTCTTCGATGTAATCGGGGAGTGAGATGCTCCGTTTTTTATTTAGCAACGAGGAAAAGGGTAATTTGACATCTTATAAGAACATTTTTCCTATTGCCTGAGGGCGAAGAGATACTTCGGAATTTACAATAATAATAAAAGTTGTAAATGAAAATCAGTGTGATATAATTGTTTTAAGTGTTGTCGGGGATTTGAGTCATATAGTAAATGTTTACCGGGCATATTCTTCCGGTGGATTGCAAGAAGGTACTGATGGACATGAGACTTGACACTAACGAAGTATAATTTGTTAAAGGAGAGAAGAGTATGGGATTAATTTTAGCAGCGGTTGCAGCAACAGCTTCAACACTTGGAGATCAGTGGAAAGAGTTTATTTATTGTGATGCTTTACCGGCCAATGTGCTTATGGTAAAGGGAAGAAAAAAACAGAATTTCCTCAGTAGCAACAAGTTTGGAAGCGACAATGTTATCACAGAGGGATCTTTGATTTTGGTAAATGAAGGTCAGTGTATGATTATTGTTGAGCAGGGTAAAGTAGTTGACTTTACAGCAGTTGCAGGACAGTACACATTTGACAGTTCGACAGAGCCAAGTATGTTCAACGGTAATCTTGGCGAAGGAATCAAGGAGACATTAAAGACAATCGGTAAGCGTTTTACATTTGGCGGTACGCGTACATCTGATCAGAGAGTATATTTTGTTAATACAAAGGAATTAGTCGGATGTAAGTTTGGAACAGCAACACCTGTACCTATGCGTATTGTAGATAATAATATCGGACTTGATCTTGATTCGGCAGTAAGATGTAACGGTACTTACTCATTCAGAATTGCAGATCCAATCAAGTTCTACACAAATTTAGCAGGAAATGTTGAAAGAGATTATACATTAGAAGACATCGACGGAATGATGAAGTCAGAGTTTCTGTCAGCTTTACAGCCGGCATTTGCAAAGATTTCAGATATGGGCGTAAGATACAGTCAGATTCCGGGAGCTACTACAGAACTGTGTCAGGCACTGAAGGAAGCACTTGCTCCAAAATGGTCTGAAAGCAGAGGTATTGAGATTTGTTCTGTTGCAATTAATGCAATTAAGGCATCAGATGAAGATGAACAGATGATTAAGAATCTTCAGAAAGCGGCTGTTAACAGAAATGCAGGTATGGCAGCAGCTACAATTACTGATGCACAGGCAGAGGCAATGAAGGCAGCAGCTTCTAACACAGCAACAGGACCAATGATGGCATTTGCAGGAATGAACATGGCACAGCAGGCAGGTGGTGTTGATGCAGGACAGTTGTTCCAGATGCAACAGCAGCAGATGCAGCAGATGCAACAGCAGCAGATGGCACAGATGAATCAGATGAACCAGATGAATCAGCAGCCGGCAGCTCAGATGGCTCAGCAGCAGGGACAGCCGGCAGCAGCACAGCCAGGTGAATGGTTCTGCCCACAGTGTGGAACAAAGAATAGCGGTAACTTCTGCCCGGCTTGCGGAACGAAGAAACCATTCTAGAGTATATAGTACATTTGGTAAGATGATTCCATCCGGAATAGCCGGTTATGGTTAATTCATAATAACGAAGAGCTTTCCCACATCCAAATAGAATCCGGAAGATGGGGAAAAAACAGGGCGTATGAAAGCGAGGTTTTTCATACGCCCTGTTGCGTTGTGTGGGTGTGAACGTTTCACAAAGTATAAGAACTGATAGGAGAAGATATGAGTACAATATTGATAATTGAGGATGATACGGACATAAATGAAATGCTGACAAAATTACTTACCGGTTGTGGCTATAAGGTAAAGAATGCATACTCAGGAACTGAGGGAGTTCTGGTGCATGGCGATGATGTGAATCTCATTTTGTTGGATTTAATGCTACCTGGGAAAAGTGGCGACAGTATTATCGGAGAACTAAAAGACAAGAACAATGTTCCGATTATAGTTATGAGTGCCATTTCCGATATAGCAAAGAAACTGGATCTGTTCAGTCTTGGGGCCAATGATTATGTGACAAAGCCTTTTAACAATGACGAACTTTTGGCCAGAATTAAAGTGTGGCTTAGAGAGAGCAACTCGGTAGATTCAAAGATATTAAGATTTAAGGACATAGTACTTAATAAGGCAGATTTCAGTGTGAAGTGTAACGGTAAGGAAATGAAATTAACCAAGAAGGAATTTGAACTTCTGAAACTATTCCTTGAAAATGAAAACAGAACACTTACAAAGAGCGTGATATTTGAACAGGTGTGGGATTATGACAGCGGAGCAGATGACAACACTCTCAACGTTCATATCAGCAAGATTAAGAACAAATTGAAAGAATGCAATCCGGATGAAGAATACATAGAAACAGTTTGGAGTATAGGGTACAGGTTGAAGAAAGAGTGACAATAACTTACAAGTAGGATTTAAGATTTATTTAAGATTTGAGTTAAGGGTTAATTAACACATGGAGTTTACAATTAAAGCATGGGAGGTAGTTAATTATGAAAGAAGCAATTTTGAGAACAGAAAAATTAACGAAAAAGTATAAAGATTTTATAGCCCTTGACCAGGCAACTATTACGGTAAATAAAGGTGATATCTACGGACTGATAGGAAGAAACGGTGCCGGCAAGACCACTCTTATGAAGACTGTAACAACACTTACAAACAAGACAAGTGGAGAGTATTATCTGTTTGGAAAGAATAATGAAGATTTGACAGAGTGCAAGAGAAGAATAGGCTGTCTGATAGAAAGTCCTGCATTTTTTGAGGGCATGACAGCATATCAGAACCTTAAATATTACGCAATCCAGAAGGGCATAGTAGATAAGAAAAAGATTGATGAAGTGTTAGAACTTGTTAAGCTGACAGACAGTAAAGACAAGAAGTTTAAGACTTTTTCTCTTGGGATGAAACAGAGACTCGGCATTGCATTTGCCATGCTTGACAATCCGGATTTTGTAATTCTTGATGAGCCAATCAACGGACTTGATCCAATCGGAATCAGCGAACTTAGAGACACACTCAAAAAACTCAATGAGGAACAGGGTGTAACGATGATGATATCAAGCCACATTTTGTCAGAATTGTATCTGATAGCAAACAGATTCTGCTTTATTGACAATGGCCGGATTATCAAAGAAATAACAAAAGAAGAACTTGATGCAGAGTGCAGCAAGTCTATTGCAATAAAGACAAATCAGGTTAAGGAAGCGCTTGTTATCCTGGAGAAAGAACTTGGAACAACCAATTACAAGGTTATAGATGATTCGGAAATCAGACTCTATGACTATCTGGATAACGCAGGCAAAGTTAACAAGACATTAGCGGCAAATGATATTGATGTAATCGGTATTTATGAGGCGGGAATCACGCTGGAAGAGTACTTTAAGTCAATTGTAAGGGAGGGTTAATGTTATGTTGAATATTATAAAATCAGATTTATATCGTATATTTAGAGGAAAAAGTTTATACATTGTTACAGCCATTATCATCTTTATGGCAGTTATCAGTGCGATTACATTGTCGCCGGGACATATTGGTGTGGCAGTTGGAACAGGCAGTACAATGACAGACCCTGATACCGTTGCCAAAATTGCAGAAGCAAAGACACTGGGAGAATTCAGAGATGTGATGAAAGAAATAGGAACGATTAAACTGGATGCGCAGATTATCGGTCAGAATTCAAATCTCTACTACTTCTTTATTGTATTTGTGGTAGTTATAATTACAAGTGATTTTTCAAATAAATCAGTGAAAAATACATTGTCATCTGCAATAAGCAGAAGAGAATATTATTTTTCAAAATTAATAACAGTGATTGGAATGGGAACAGTGCTGGTACTGTTTAACGACTTCATTAATTATGTGTTGAATTACGTTATTAACGGAAAAGAATTTGCATCGGAAATCGGCTACATTACAAAAATATCTCTTATTCAGATCCCTGTAGTTTGGACGCTTATATGTATGCTTGTATGCATCGCATTTTTTGTGAGAAAGACATCTGTATTCAACACGATAAGCATACCGTTGCTCATGATATTACAAGTTATTGCTGTGATATTGTTTGCAATATTAAGAGAAACACCAAAGTGGTACACGGATTTTGAATTACAGTATGTGCTCAGCAATATGGCAAATGAACCTTCAAACTCATACATTATTAAGTGTTTTGTACTTTCAACAGTTTATATAGTTGCGTTTGTTACAGCAGGATATTGCGCATTCAAAAATGCAGAGGTAAAGTAAAACGAAGTTGGAGTAAGAATTGTTGCAGCGAAGTGATTGAAACTTGGCAGGGTATAAACATAGAAAGGCAGTAACTTAGAAAGACAGTAATATAGAAAGACAGTAATATAGAAGTACAGTAACTTAGAAAGACAGTAATATAGAAAGACAGTAATATAGAAATACAGTAACATAGAAAGGCAGTAAGGATATGGAGATAATAATAGGAATATTGGCGATAATTATATTGGTACTACTTTGCTACCTTTTTATGCTCAAAAGAGAGATGAAAAGAATAGGTAATGATTTGGATGAAATCCTAAAAATTGATTCCAATCAATTACTCCATGAGAAACTTTCCGACAGAGATATCAAAGTCTTTCTCAAAAAAATAAATGATATGGTTATCAGAGTCAGGGAAAAGGAAATTGTACTGGAAAGGAAGGATAACTATCTACAGAAGGAAATAACGAACATTACACATGATCTTAGGACACCGCTCACCTCATCTCTTGGATACATAGACCTGATACTTCGCTCTGACATGACAAAGGAAGAGCAGTTGAAAGAGTTAAAAATTGTCCAACGAAGGCTGATTCGTCTTCAGGAACTGGTATCTTCATTTTTTGAGTTTTCAATGGTTACAACCAGTAACAGAGAGGTTGAACTGACACAGACAAATCTCGTCGCTCTGGTAGAAGACTGTATGTCTAATTTTTTTGATGATTTCATGTCAAAAAATAAGAATATTGATTTCAGATGTGACATGAAAAAATGCGAACTTAACACAAACCGGGATATGATGAAAAGAATTATAGACAACTTATTGGGAAATGCGCTCAAGTACAGTGCAGGAGACCTTACAATCAGACTGTCGGAAATTAAGAATGATGGTAATAACAGATTGCTGCTATCGTTCTCAAATGATGTGGGAGCTTCAGATGTTGATGTGGAACACATTTTTGACGAATTCTATACGGCAGATATTTCAAGGACAAAAGGAAACACGGGACTGGGGCTTGCAATCGTAAAAGAATTTACAGAGGTACTTGGCGGAGAGATTGAAGCTAAGATGGATGAAAACAAACTTGTGATAGATATTGTTTTCGAAACATAAAATTAAGTATAAAATAAAGAACAAAATAAAGTATAAAAATAAGTATGCAATAAAGAACAAAATAAGGAACAAAATTGAGTATAAAGTGAAGCATAACTGAGGACTCTAATCGGGATAACCAAACCGTTGAGAAGAGTTCTTAGGTTATGCTTTTTTTGTTGTTTCAAATTAGGTAAGTGTGGTAAAATAAATGTATTGAAGAAGAACGGTAAAAGGGACACAGGGAGTGTTCCTGAATGCATCAGAAGGAGGAAAACTGTATGAAGAAGACTATTATTACTATCAGTAGAGAGTTTGGAAGCGGCGGAAGAACAGTTGGAAAAAAGGTGTCAGAGATACTTGGAATAGGATATTATGACAAGGAAATTATAGAAAAGGTACACGATGCAACAGGTTTTGCGAAGGATTTTATCGCTGAGCAAGGAGAATATTCACCAACTAAGAATTTCTTCTCATATGCATTTATAGGACGTGATGTCAACGGTGTATCTATGAATGATTACGTATGGAATGCACAGCGTAAGGTTATCATTGACATTGCTGAAAAAGGACCGTGCGTTATTGTTGGTAGATGCGCAGATTATATTTTGCGTAACAGAAGTGATGTGCTCAATGTCTTTATTAGAGCTGACATGGATTATAAGGCAAAGCGAATTGTTGAGTTATACGGAGAAACAAAAGACAATCCTAAGAAAAGACTTACAGATAAAGATAAGAAGAGAGCGATTAATTATAAGTACTATACCGACAGAGAGTGGGGCGCATGTGAGAATTACGACATTAGCATTAGCACAAGTGCAATAGGAATTGACGGTGCAGTTGAGATGGTTATTGATATGCTCAAGAAATGCGAAGAATACGACCAATAAGTTGGGCATGAGCGTTCGCGCTGCGTAGTTATGATAATAGGAGGTTGATATGGATATATTTAATAATGCAAAGAAACTTGGTTTTGGTTTGATGAGGTTACCGCTTACCGACCCTACGGATGATGGAAGCATTGACATTGAACTAACAAAGAAAATGGTAGATGTTTTTATGGAACGCGGTTTCACTTATTTTGATACTGCAATTATGTATTGTGGTATGAAGAGTCAAAATGCAGTTAAGGAAGTGCTGACAAGCAGGTATCCAAGAGATAGCTTTACACTGGCAACTAAGTTGCATGCAGACTTTTTCAACACTATGGAGGGAAGAGACAAGATATTCAATGAACAGCTTGAAAGTACAGGTGTTGAGTATTTTGATTACTATCTACTTCATGATGTGGGAGCTGACCGTTATGGCAAATATTTGGAATTTGATTGTTTTAACTGGCTTAAGGAAAAGAAAGAAAAAGGCCTTGTTAAGCATATGGGATTTTCATTCCATGACAACGCTGAAGTGCTAGAAAAGGTGCTGAGCGAACAGCCTGATATTGAGTTCGTTCAATTGCAGATTAATTATTACGATTGGGATAACGAAGGCGTTCAGTCAAGAAAGTGCTACGAAGTGTGCCAAAAATACGGCAAACCGGTTGTGGTTATGGAACCTGTTAGAGGAGGTACACTCGCAAATGTGCCACCGGCAGCAGAGACGTTATTCAAGAATTATAATCAGGAAGCTTCTGTTGCTTCATGGGCTATTCGTTTTGTAGCAAGTCTTGATAATGTCAAGATGGTGCTCAGTGGAATGAGTAACATGGAACAGATAGAGGACAACACATCATATATGCAGGATTTTGTTCCACTGAATGATGAAGAACGTGCTATTGTTGATGAGGCAGAAAAGATTATAGAAGCAAATGTTGCAATACCTTGTACGGGTTGCTCGTATTGCACTGAGGGATGCCCGATGAAGATTGCTATTCCAAGATATTTTGCTCTTTATAATATAGATATGATGGAGCAGGGAATGGGATGGAGACCACAAGGAACATATTATGACAGACTTACTACTATGTTTGGCAAGGCAAGTGATTGTATCGCATGCGGTAAGTGTGAATCAATATGCCCACAGCATCTGCCTATTATTGAAGACTTGGTTAAAGTTGCCAAGCATTTTGAGTAGAATATTAATCAAAGATAATCAAAACCTGCATTCTAAGCATTTTATTGCTATGGAAGGCAGGTTTTCCTTGTGTGAGAATTGAGTGCTATGGTATACTATGACTCATAATGAAATTCAAATACAAAGATATTGATTTGATTTTTGAAATAGAAGATTAAGATATATTATAGGAATGAGGATATTTAAATGAAAGCAAAATTTACAGGTACTGATACTTATGTTGCGGCAGATGATTTGATGGCATCAGTTGAAGTGGCAATGGAACTTGAAAAACCATTATTGATAAAAGGAGAGCCGGGAACAGGAAAGACAATGCTTGCAGAAGCTGTTTCGAAAGCACTTGGAAAAGATCTTCTTATCTGGAACATTAAATCTACAACAAAAGCTCAGGATGGATTATATATTTACGATACTATTCAGCGTCTGTATGATTCACAGTTTGGTGTTGAGGGTGTAGATGATATTGCCAGGTATATCAAGCTGGGAAAATTGGGAGAGGCATTTAAGAGAGAAGAACAGGTTGTACTTCTTATTGATGAGATTGATAAGGCTGACCTTGAGTTCCCAAATGACCTTCTTTGGGAGCTTGATAAGATGGAATTCTATATCAATGAGACAAAGGAAACTGTTAAGGCAAAGGTCAGACCAATAGTTATTATCACATCAAATGCAGAGAAGGAACTTCCGGATGCATTTCTTCGAAGATGTATATTCCACTATATTCAGTTCCCTGACAGGGATTTGATGAAGCAGATTGTTGATGCTCATTTTGAAAACCTTGAGGAGAATCTTTTAGAGCAGGCAATGGAGACTTTCTACAGAATCAGAAGTATCAGAGATCTGAGAAAAAAACCAAGTACATCAGAGTTTATTGACTGGATCAGAGCGATGATGATTGGTGGTGTTGATCCTGACACGATAGATGTAAGACTTCCATACCTTGGAGTTTTGATTAAGAAAGATGAGGACTTGGAAGTTGTAAGAAAAGTAACATATTAGAAGTTACACCAAATTATTCAACACTGATTAAATTTGTAAATATTAGTTTGCAAATTAATGAAAGAAGATAAAGGCAATTGATTAAGAGATAAATTGCCGGGAGGTTGTATGTTTACTCCGTTTTTCTATATTCTGAAAAGTAACGGTCTTGATATATCGACAACAGAGTGGCTCACGCTGATGGATGGTCTTGACAAGGGACTTGCCCACTCGAATTTCACGGACTTCTACTATTTGTGCAGAACGGTTCTTGTAAAAAATGAAGGCGACTACGATAAATTAGACGCAGCTTTTCTTGAATATTTTCAGAATATAAAAGAAGAAAAATTAAATATGGATAAGATAGACCAGTGGCTTCACAAGGGTGCTGAGCCTCCAAAGGTTACAAATCCTGAATTGTACAGGGATACGAGAACTAAAAAAGAGGCAACCGAGGTCCACAGAATGTTCAGGGAAAGGCTCGGTGAACAGCACACAGAGCACAATGGCGGTAATTATTGGATTGGAACCGGTGGCGGTTCTGAATTTGGTAAATACGGACGAGTGCCAGGTGGTATTCAGTTAGGTGATCACTCAGGTATGAAGACTGCATTTGCGGTTCTCGGAGAGAGACAGTATCAGGATTTCAGACGTGACAAGAAACTTACCATGAGACAGTTTCAGGTTGCCTTCAGAGAACTGAGACAATATTCCAGAAAACTCGATTTACCAAAGACTGAACTGGATATAGACGGAACTATTGATTCTACATGTAATCAGGGAGGATATCTCAAACTGGAATTCCAACAGCCAAGAAAAAATACAGTGAAGCTTATGTTGTTGTTTGACAGTGGTGGTTCCATGTATCCGCATATGGAACTGTGTAATGAATTATTCCAGTCAGTTAACAAAGCAAATCATTTCAAAGATGTAAAGACGTTCTATTTTCATAATTGCATTTACGCAAAGCTTTACAAGACACCTGAGTGTGTAAGCGGGGATTGGATAGATACTACATGGGCATTTAAGAATTATGACAAAGATTACAAAGTTATCATAGTGGGTGATGCCGGAATGGCGGAAGAGGAATACTATGATAAGAATGGCAATTACAGCGGACCAAACGGTGGACTGTCAGGACATGAGTGGATTCAGTTGTTTAAGAAGAAATACCCAAATACTATTTGGCTCAATCCAAGGTACCATGGTGAACTTACCAGTATGTACTGGATGGAATCAGAGCGAGCCATAAAGGAAATTGTGGATATGTATCCACTTACTGTAGACGGACTCAAAGAAGGAATAAAGAAATTAATGTCCGATAAGGGATGATAATGACGTCTCTTGTCGGACATTTTTTGTTTCAAAATGTATACTTTTTGAAACAGATATACGATGCTTTCAAAATAACCGTTTCGCATTATATGAATGTTTTCTCAAAACAGTTCGACATTGCTTGAAGGATAATCTTCAAAAGAAGTATGATTCTCGTTCGCACAAATTCGTGAGTTTTCTTGATGAAAACTCACTCAACTTGTGCTAAAAATCGAGGAGCTGAAATCCTCGATTTTTAACTTCG
>JAILRH010000098.1 GCA_024698345.1 Lachnospiraceae bacterium
TTATTATATGGGGCGTGTGACTCCGGAGAAGTGGCAGCAGACTACTATTGAAAATGATAAAGGGCAGGAATTGCCGATAATGAATTTCTTGATGCGATTGGAGAATAGTGTCAGGGAAGATTTGTATGATTATATAGTGGGGTAGGAGATAAAAAAGTGAAGTAGTAGTGGACATAAGAGTTCACTACTATTTTAATAGCACATAGCGAAAGTGATTATAATTGCGCTCGCCACTTAACCATAATGCGGTTAAATGGATTACTTGACATTGGATTAACCAGATGATACAATATATGGTATAAGGAGGAAGATGATATGGGATACACGCGTTTTGGTGAATTTGTAAGGATATTAAGAATACGTAATCATGAGTTGATGGGAGATATGGCAGAAGTATTAGGTGTAAAAATACCTTTTCTATCAGCAGTTGAAAATGGAAAAAAGAACGTACCAGCTAGTTGGATGAAAAAGATTGTTGATCACTATAATCTAGATAAAACGGAGCAGGAAGAATTAAAGAATGCGATAGAGGAATCAAGAACTCAGTACAAGATTAATGTTGAAAATGTTAGTAATTGTAAAAGGAAAGCTATAATGCAATTTGCGCGTTCGTTTGATGATATAAGTGACGAAACGGCTTTGAAAATAATAGAATTATTAAACAAAGAGGAGGATGATTAAAATGGATTATAAAACAAGACCATTGAGTAGAAGAACGATAAGACGTTTATCTAAATATTTGAGAAAAGCATTTGGAGTATCAGTTGAAGGGCCATTTCCTGTTATGGAATGCTTGGATAAATTAAAGGATGTATTTAAAAACTGTAATTATGATGTGCTTGAGGATAATGAATTTGAGAAAAATGTTATGGCAAGATGCGTACCAAATGATTTTGGAGGCTATACTATTGAAATTAGAGAATCTGTTTATGAGGGAGCATATAAAAAGAGAATAGGTGCTTATTTAGGATTTATATGCCATGAGATATGTCATGTTTTCTTGTTTAGAATTGGGTATACGCCTGTCTTTGAAAGAAGTTTCAAAGACAACACAATTAATAGAAGCAGAAGTGTTGAGTGGCAAGCAAAAGCATTATGTGGAGAAACTATGGTACCTTTTGAAGAGAGCAAGGGGATGGGAGTGGAAAGGCTTATGTCATATTATAGAGTTTCAAAAGGGTTTGCAGATTTTAGATTAAAAATGGATGAATAACAGCGAATAATTAGATGCTGTTAATATAAAAAATGAAAGGCGGTGGTCAAGATGACAACTGAAGTAACAAAAAGGGAGAAAACGAGATATGGATAAAGTAAAAAAACGTATTAGCAAACTGTTGGAGCAGTTACTAACACGTTTCTTTCATGGATATGTTGAAATACCCAAAATAAGCAATAATATTTTAGCATGTCCTTTCAATGATAGTCAAGTAAAACAAAATAGAATAAGGAGGATAGGACATGCCTACAATTATTAATGACGGTTTTAAGCCGGAACTTGTTGAAGGAGCAGTTTTTGATGGTGTTGTGGAAATACCATCATTAGCAAGACCAAAGGAAATTTATATTCCAAGTAATCTGACACCTTTTTCTGTGAGAAATAGAGCAGATGCTGAGGACATAATTTGTTTTTATGAAAAAGATGATAATTTTTCTGAAATAATTGATGATACCAATGCGTTTCTTGGTGACTTAGAGAAGTATAAAGGTATAGTGACACCTGATTGTTCATTATATATCGATATGCCACTATGTTTACAGATAGCCAATATATACTTTAATAGAGCTGTAGGGTACAGAATACAAAGTCAAGGAATGTATGTAATACCAAATGTCAGATGGGGGGATGAAAGAACATACACCAACAAATGCTTTAGTGAAAAGATTGCATTTTTAGGTTTGCCAAAGAAGAGCATTGTATCGGTAGGTACGTATGGTCAGATTCAAAAGAAGATTGACAAGAAGTATTTTCGTGAAGGTTTAGAAGCAATGCTTGAAGAACTTGAACCAGAAGTGGTATTGGTTTATGGATCTTTATCAAAAAAGATTTTTGAAGGATTGTTACATAAAACGGAGTTTGTTCAGTATAATGATTGGACTTCCAGAGTTAAAGGAGGTTCAAAAAATGGGAACAACTAAAAGTGGAAGATATTTTGGAACACAAGGTTCAAAAAATATCGTGGGTGATCGTGCAAGAGTTCATTCGAATGAGGGGACGTTTAAATGGCGTGACAAAAAAGGCAAGAAAGAAATAAGATTAGCTTCAGGTGGACATGGAGAAACCGGCAGAAAAATGTTGGATAAGTATGGTATAGAGTATCATATTGTTAAAACTTATCCAAATGGAGTAAGGGTTGGTTATATTCCTGACCATGTTGATAAGAGGAAAAGAAGTGGATTGTCTCAGACATGGTTTCCTAAAGAATGGACTAGTAAAGATATTAAGCGAGCAGGAGAGCATGTTGTCGGAATTAAAAAAAACAGAAATGCTAAAGATGGTGTTGCAGTTTTTGGAGTATATAAAGGAGTCAGGGTTGGCGTTATTAAAACGAACGGAACAATAGCAACAGTTTTCCCAGATTCTAATCAACCATCAAAAGGAAAGAGGAGGAAATAGTAATGAGCAAGTATGATGAATTGCATAACGTTATTAAAAAGAGAGAATCTTTTGAAATAAATGATGACTTTGCTATAGAGGATCATAGGGCGTTAATGATTGATATATTTTGTAAAGATATCGATTTTACCAACAGATTTCTAGAGGAAGAATGCACCGAGAGTGAGTATTCCTGGTTGAGTGAGATTTTTGAAGATATTGCTGAAAAAACACATAATAAAATATTTATAGAAAACTTATGGAAACTATCAGAGAAGTATCCGGAAGAGACTAAAAAATACAATGTTATTAGTTTTATCAAATCAGCAGAGGAAATTGTCGCAGACAATTAAAATGTGATTCAATGTAAACGCCCTGGTAGTTATTTCTATTAGGGTGTTTATGCATATACAGAACTTAAATGAAAAAAAGTGTCACACCCTTGACACGAGCGGGTGCCGGTAAAACATATCACTCAGTCTCTTTTATAAATTTTCTGTACAGTCCCGCAAGGATTGCTCCTGAAATATTATGCCAAACAGAGAAAATTGCTCCCGGTACGGTTGCCATTGCCAGTTGTGGAAATACAGTGCCGGCAAGACTTATATTATCATTTCTTGAAATAATTGTAATCCTAAATTGGAAACTTTGGAAAATTGCTTTATAATAATAAAGAAACTCAATTTCGGAAAGGCGGATTATAAAAATGAAATTTGAAAAAATAGAGAAAGTTCAAGAAGGGAAATTCATCTCAAGATATGATGTTACATATCAGACAGAAGACGGTGATAAAAAAGTTTACGAGATGATTAGCAGAAAAAAAGATATCAAGAATTTTGATGAACTACATTCCAATAATCCTGATGCAGTTGTTATTATTGTTACGGATGAAAGCGGAGAAAGAATTTTACTCAATAAGGAGTTCAGACTTGCTCCGGGAGAATGGGTATACAACTTCCCGGCAGGGCTCATTGATGCGGGAGAAGTTCCTGGGGAGAGTGCAAAGAGAGAGTTGTTAGAGGAGACAGGATTGGAACTTTTTGAAATAAACGGACATCTTGGATTATCTTACAGCGCAGTGGGATTTAGCAACGAGACTAACGTTTGTGTGTTAGGTAAGGCGAGAGGAGAAATTAGACCAAGTGACTCTAATGTTGAAGAGATTGAAGCCGGATGGTACACAAAACAGGAAATTGCAGAACTGCTCAAGACTGAAAAGTTTGCAGCAAGAACTCAGGGATATTGTTATATGTGGAGCATAAGTAAATAAAAAAATATCCTGCAATTTATAATCACAGTCACCGAGCGTTATGTCTTGGTGGCTGTGGCATTTTTTTAATAATGACTGATTGATAATAAGTAATACTTGAATTAAAGTCGCAGTTATACTATTCTGTTATTTGGTGCGTTTTACTAATAAAAATGCGACTAATTACTGAAAGAAGAGGTATTCAAGATGAGTTTTGAAAAGATAATTAAGAAAGGGTTTGGGGTAATCACGGCTATTCTTTGTGTCATGCTGATAATGATATATTCATATCTATTTATTCTTAACCTTATTGGTACTACTACGATTGACATTACGCGTAATGCTTATACTGAGTTTGCGGAATATAACATAGCAAAGCCAATAGCGACTATCTTATGTTTTTGTGGAATGTCAATGTTAGCTTATTTTATATATAGCAGTGAAACATTGGAAAAAATGGATCCTGACAAAATAAAAAGGGCAGCCTTTTGGATCGTTTTAGTATTAGGTATTTTCTGGGTTATGGTCACAAGAGGAACACCGATTGCTGATCAGCTTATTGTCAGCATGAGCGCATCTGATTTCATAAATGGAAAATTCGATATGATGGAATTGGGAGAATATTTGTCCAGATTCCCGCATCAGTTTGGTATTGTTTTTATTTTTGAACTTATCTACAGAATATTCGGAACGTCTAATTATCAGGCGATTATGATAATCAACGCATTTTGTGGAGCGGGTATATTCCTTAACATATACAGTATTTTGAAAGAACTGACAGATAATAAGAAAGTATTGAACGGTTATGCTGTTTTCTCTGCATTATATTTTGTTCTTCCGTTTTATTCATTTTTTGTATATGGAACCCTTATCGGATTGTACTTTGCTACACTTTCGCTGAGATTCATTACAAAGATTTACAAAATGAATGAAGTGATAAGCGTCAAAAAAGTTTTATATTATATTGTTGCGTTATTGGCACTTGGCGTTGCGGTAATCAGTAAGAGTAATTATTCTATTTTCGTAATTGCCTTGGTTTTGTGTTTCGCATTTGCTTCAGTAAAAGAAAAGAAATATGTGAATGTTATTTTTGCGCTTTTACTGGTATTCAGTTTCACAGCGACATCATTTGTGTGCAACCACTATGAGAAAGTCTCAGGCAAAGAGGTGTACAAGGGAGCTCCAAAGTCATTGTATGTGGCAATGGGACTTCAGGAAGGAAACCTTGATCAGGGATGCGGCTCAAACGGATGGTACAATGCATACAATGTTATTGTACTCGGGGAAACAGGATATGATTTTGATAAAGCTGATGAGGTCGCAAAAGAGAATATAAAAGACAGAATTGAAGATTTCAAAAAGCATCCGGGAAAGATATTGCCGTTTTTTAACTCAAAAGTTGCAACACAGTGGTGTGAACCTTCTCAGCAGGTTTTCTGGATGGTGTCAGTAAATGATAACCATGGTGAATTATCAAAATTTGGGAAAAATCTTCTTACCGGAAAAGTCAGAAAGAATCTTACTAATTACTTCAGACAGTTATTGCTTCTGATTTTGGCAGGAAATATCTTCTTCTATATAAGAAGTTTTAAACGCAAAGATTTCTTTATTTTTGTGTTCGGAATATATGTAATAGGTGGATTTTTGTTCCATGCAGTGTGGGAGGCGAAAGCTTTGTACATACTACCTTATCTGGTGATTTCAGTACCATGTGGAATTATTGGGATTAATTATTTCTTCGAGTATATCAGATGCAAGATGAATAATGGAATGAAAGCCGAAAAGCAGAAAAATCAAAAAACAGATAAAGCAAAAAAGAAATAAAAAAATAAATTAATAAAACAATTAAAAAAAATAGAAATTGATTTACAAGAGAGTTGTAGCATTAATTACAGCTCTCTTGTTTTTTTAGTTTTTTTCAGTTTTTTTAGTTTTTTTAATGTTTGTTTAAGGTTAGCCCAATATACTCTAGTCAGTTAAGAAATGTTTGATGAAACAATCCTAACTGAGAACAATCATGACTGAGAAAGAATTTAACTGTGGAAGTTCTCAGGGGATTAGACAAAACTAAACAAATAAGGAGGAATTACAATGAAAAAGAGAGGGATTAACACGATTATCAGCGCAGTTCTTGTTTGCGGAATGATGGCTGCAAATATGCCGACATCAGAGATTGCGTACGCGGCAACGAACTCGAACACCGTAAAAAAGGCAACTGTAAATAGCATAAAGGTTTCATCCAAGAAGAAACTGACTATCAAGTGGAAGAAACTTAAAGATGTGACAGCTTACCAGGTTGTGGTTTCAAAGAAGAAATCCGGAAAGAGCGTAGTGTTTAAGAAGACTACAAAGAAGACCAAAGTTACAACCAAGAAAATGAAAGCCGGAACTTATTATGTTAAAGTAAGAGCTTACAAGCTGGTTGATGGAAATAAAGTTTATGGAAAATACAGCAAGGTTAAAAAAGTTACTGTGACGGATGTGACAGCATTAAGTAACGAGACAGAAGTTACAAAAGCGTCTGAGAACGTAACAACAGAGCAGGCGACCACAGCTAATGCTCAGTCCGGAACAAACAGCGCAACAGAGCAGGCAACAACAGATAATAAATCAGCGGAATCTGACACAACTGCAAGCGCATCAGAACAGCCAACAGGATTTAACGGACAGGAGCCACCAACAGGAATGGAGCCACCTTCAGGATTTAACGGGCAGGAACCACCAACAGGAATGGAGCCACCTTCAGGATTTGAAGGACAGGAGCCACCAACAGGAATGGAGATGCCATCTGATATAGAAGATGTGGATCCGTCAATAAAGGAAGAGGCAACAAAACCTGAAAATACAGAGATAAAGGTTGAAGAAGAAACAAAGACAGTTTCTGAGAGTGATGTTGATGTGACAGTTGATTTTGAGGATGAATCAGCAGAGTATACAGGAGTTACAGTTGAGGAAAATGCAGAGAACAGTGTAAAGAAAGTGACAGTGAGTCAGGCCGGTACATATGAATTTACAGGAAAAACAGAGAACACGGTTATTGAAGTTGCAAAAGGAATTAAGGGCGAAGTTGAACTGGTTCTTAACAATCTTGAAATAGATAATACAGAGTACGCAGATAAAACAGGTAAGGACTCGCCGGTTATTTCCATAGGAAAAGATACTTCAGTAGAAGTTATTTTGCAGGGAGAGAATACTCTTACGGGAAGTGATAAATTTGTCACTGCACCGGAAGCAATCATTTCACAGAAAGGAACATCAGCAGTTCTTACAATAGTCAGTGCAGGTGACGGAGTGCTGAATGTTATTGACAAAATGTCTAAGACTACAGAGTTTGGAGACAATGATCCGGCAGACGGTATTTCAACTAAGGGTGAACTCGTTATTAAGAGTGGAACAATAAATGTAAAAGTAAACGGCGATGCACTTAAGGGTACAGGAAATTCCGGAGCAGGGGGCATTACAGTTGAAAACGGAACAATAAATGTTGAGTCATATCTGTCTAACGGTTTGAAATCAAAAAGTGGAAATATCACAATCAACGGCGGAACAGTAAACTTAAATTATACAGCTGACGATGCAATCAACGCAAAGAATTACAATGTGACAATCAATGGCGGAACAGTCAATGTAACTAACTGTTACGGTGACGGAATTCAGGGTAACTGGGTAATTATCAACGGCGGTTACACAAATATCACAACGAATTTTGAAAATGCCGGACTCAATTATTACAACACGAGTCTTCCTGTCTATAATTCAATGACAGTAAGCGAGAGTGGAAATTCAAAGACTAAGAAGGAAACGGTTAATATAGATACCGGAAGTCATAAGGGAATCAAAGCAGGAAAGAAAGCGGAGAGTTATGTGTACAAGGCTGTAAGTGAAGGAAGCGAGTACGTTGCAGGACAGACTTATACCTCTGAAGCTGAAGGAGGAATCAAGATTACAGGAGGAACAGTTGTTGTAGATACGACTGCAGTAGGAATTAAATATAACGGTGGAGGCGGAAACTTCCAGCCGGGAAATAATACACAGACAGGAAGCAATACAACAGGAAATCTTGCGGCGGCAAACAATGACGGGCAGTATATTATCGGTTCACCGGATGATGGCATTAAGAGTAATAATGATTTTGAAATCAGCGGTGGAACAGTGTACGTCGCAGCTTCGGATGATGGAATCAGCGCAGCAGGAAAACTGACAATCACAGGTGAAGCAGTGGTAAATGTTGAGCAGGCTTACGAGGGAATTGAGGCAGCTGAGATTGTTGTAGGTGAGCAGGTCGACAATGCGGAAGCAGAAAGTGGTTATCCATACGTTTCAGTGTACACAAATGATGACGGTATTAATACATCAGGAAAATCTTCAGTCTCATATGTATATGAAGATGAATCAGAAGAAAAATATGTAAAAACATCTGTATCAACAATGAGTGGTCACAATATGACTGTTAACAGTGGAACAGTTGTTGTCATGATAGCTGACGATGTGACACAGACATACTCATTAGAAGTAAAAGATGGAATGGGTGTGCTTGACAACAACAGCACATTTGATGGAACATTCAGAGCTAACGGTGACGGCATTGATTGCAACGGTTCGTTCTACGCATACGGTGGAGCAGTTGTTGTCTGGGCAGCAGCCGGCAACGATAATTCAGCAATCGATACAGGAGACAGCGGAGCTGAATATGTAATAGCTGACGGAGCAAAAGTTATCACACTTGCAAGTACTCAGGGAATGACAAATAATCCTACAAAGCTTGAAGAAAATGCAGTTTCATACTCAAATGCAAATATCAGTGCAGGTACAGCTTTTGCAATAACAGACAGCAACGGAAACGCAGTAGTTGCGTTTAAGGCTCTCAAAAAAGTAACAAACATTCTTTATTGCGGACCAGGTCTGAGCGGAGATTATACTCTGACATCAGGTGGCAGCGTGAGTGATAAGGTTAATGTAAATTCAGTTCACGACGGACGCTATGGCATATACGATGGAAGTGGTTCAACAGCGGTATCAACAGCTACTGCGTCCACTACAATTCAGGGCGGACAAGGCGGATTTAATCCGGGTGGTCAGGCAGGCCCCGGTGGTCAGGGTGGTTTAGGCACAAAGTAAACAGATAGAATGAAACTCCCACTTCTATAGTTGCTGAGAAAAAGGAGTGAGAAAATAGTTCTTGAATTTTTTCTTTAGTATTAATGGATGTGTGGTATAATAATACCATCTATTGAGAACGGATTATCAGAAAGAAGGTTGAAGGGGCAGCAAGAACGCTGAGACGTTTTTGAATAAACAAAGACATAATAATGATTATTTACAGGAGCGCAGAATGAATAATGCGTTCCTGTTTTATTATGTGACCGTGATACAACCCCGAAACAAGCGAAGCAGTTTCGGTGATTTGAAACATTTCGATTATTTTTTTTATTTTTTTGAAAAATACCCCAAATTTTAGCGAATGGCACAAATAATTCGAAAAATATCACCTTTTTATGTGCATATTTTTTGAAGCATGTACATAATCTGATAGTCAGTTACACTCAGAGATTTCTTTACTATACATCCCTTTTGGCAAAATGCATTTTTGAGATGTATACTTTTTCAACTTGATTTCATTATGCTGACAACCCGTTTGGAAAATTCTTCACATGGGATGCCGGAGGTAACTATTTTCTCAGAAACTCCTGACACCCCTTTTTGAAAATTCTTCATATGGGATGCCGAAGATAACTATTTTCACAGAAACTCCTGACAACCCGTTTGGAAAATTCTTCATATGGGATGCCGAAGATAACTTTTCAGTCAGAATTATTGGATTGATAGCGAAATACGCTGATGAAAATAAATTTCAACTATGATAAAATAAAAGATATAACTAAATAGAATTTCACAACTATAAGGAGAGCAGAGGTCGGGAAACTCGAATAATTATAAAGATAAACTATTAGAGAAATTTAAAGAGCAACGGTATGAAATAATATAATAGCAACTGAGAGAAAAACTACAATAGCAACTAAAAGAAAAAGTATAATAGCAACTAAAAGAAAAACTACAATAGCAACTAAAAGAAAAATTACAATTGTAAATATAAGAATAAACACAACAGTAGCTGGATTAGATAGAATCTTTGATGGGGAGTGATTGAATGTATACGAAACAGGAGTATAAAAAAGACTTATTATTTATTTCAAAAGTTGAGAATCTTGTGTCTAAAAAAGTGGAGTATGTCGCATACTACTTTGGTTTTGTGTCATGTCTGCTTGCTCACGTAATGTATTTGCTTATCTTTAGGCATTATGGAGTCAGATTTATGGCATACTTTAATATTTTCAGCGTGATTTTTTATATTGCAATGATTGGAGCGACCAATAAAGTTTATAACAAGATTAATCTGGTATATGCATCAATTGTTGAGATTGTTGTGCATGCGTCTTTGGCTACGGTGTGTCTTGGATGGAAACCGGATTTTGGAATGTTTCTTTTGATGCTGATTCCTATAGGTTTTCTTATGCCAAACAAGACTCACAAAGTATCTGTTATTCTTATGCTAATTGATCTGGCATTATATGGATATTTAAGATATGTCTACACTGACGGTACAATAATTCTGTATAACCTGGATGATAATATAATAACTACAATATTATATTTTATAAATTTTACAATAGGTAGTGTTGTTCTAATTTATATAACTTCTATTTACTCATTTTTGAATCATTATACTCAGTGTAAACTTAGGGTACAGAATGAGCAGCTTAGAATATTGGCCACGATTGATCCACTGACAAAACTGAAGAATCGAAGAGCTTTTCATGACGAAATGAAAAAGGTTTGCGATGATAGCAAAAATACTGGAGACAGTTATGTATTGGCAATCGGAGATATAGATGATTTTAAAAAAGTAAATGACACATATGGTCATGATTACGGTGATATTGTATTAAAAGAAGTTGCAAGTGTCATCGAAAGAAATATGCCGGAATTTGCCAATGCTGCAAGATGGGGCGGTGAGGAATTTATTATTTTGTTCCCTAACTGCAATATGAAAGGCGGCGCAGAATATATAGAAAAGATTATTTCAGAGATTAGAGAAAAGAAATTTTCAAAGGATGGTACAGAGTTTGGTGTCACCATGACTTTTGGAGCGATTGAAGGAACTTCAGACAGCAATTTTGAGAAGAATATCAGTCAGGCAGATGCAAGATTGTATAAAGGTAAAAATAACGGGAAGAATCATGCTGAGTACACCGATTAAAGGAAGAATTTTGTGCGCATTTCAGTATTGTGAAAAAATGGGGAAAAATGTCGAACTACAGTATTAATAGAAAAAAAGAGGAAAGCATGTCGAACTACAGTATTAATAGAAAAAAGAGGAAAGCATGTCGAACCATAGTATTAATAGAAAAAAAGAGGAAAGCATGTCGAACTACAAAAGTAATGGAAAAAACAGCAACAGTAATGGCGGAAGTTCAAGTAACGACGGTGGTTTTCAAGATATAAAGTTTAAGATTTGTTTATATATTTCAATATTGGCGGTATTGGGAATTGTTGTTGCAACTTTATGTTTTCCACATAATCCCCCTAAAGAAATACCTAACATTTCTGATGTTAATGTAGAGGAAATAAGGGTGGGCAACAAATATAATGTGGACTTTTATAAAAATTATGGTTGTATCTGGGAAACATCTGCGTTGGATTTTAAAGGGTTAAAGAGAGCTTACACACAAATATTTCTGGTTTCAATTGATGAAAATGATGATAAATTGATTGGAATCATGATAGAAAATGATAAATCGTTTATTAGAACTGCTATAGATAAAGCAATTTCAGGATATGTTGACGTTGATTTGGCTGAGAATTATGTTGGGAAAATCAGAGAGTATGATTCAATCATGACTAGGATGACAAATGAAAATATTGAGAAACTTGGCCTGAAAGATGAGAATATTGAAATTCTGCCATATTATATTAATACTTGCCAGGATAATTATATTATAGCAATAATATGTTTGGTATTTTTCCTGTTTGTATTTGGGGGCATGTTGATTTATTCAATTTATCTGAACAAAAAGGGAAGAACGCCTGACAGTGAAGTGACAATATTTATAAGAGATTCTTTGGGAAATGATGGCGACTGTTATGGAAAGCAGGTATGGCATAGCCAGTTAGTGGAAGTTGAAAAGAATGAAAAATATGAAGAATATATGAGTATACAGAGCAGGTGCAAAAATGTTAATTTCGCATTTCGAAAATACTATATTTTAGATTTCCTTAAGTTTTTTATAATGGGATTGATTGCTACGTATCTTGTACTGGGGGGTGTTTTTTCATACAATCCGCATAAATGGTATTTCATGTTTTATGGGATTGGCTTTGTGATAACCTGTGTCGTAGCACTGGGTTGGATTATTGCTTTGGTATATGAAATTATCGTTTGTTTTTTGAATCCAATGAGTTTTGCAATAAAGAGTTATATTAAAAACAGTAAATATCCTGACGAATATTTGAAGGCATATCTGTCAAAGGGTGACTTGGTGATGATGGGGCGTGGCTTTATGTATTTGACAAGAGATTTTTTGATCACCGGAAACTCATATAGGGTCATTATTTCACGTTTTGATAATATTTATAAGATATCATGGTGCGAGAAAGAGGAAATATATGGGCATACTAAGAGAATGATTCAGTGGATAAGATTTTATGACAGTGAAGGTAACTTTGGTGATGTGTATGTAAGTTGGGGCAAAGCAGTTCCGGGATTGTTATATTTAAAAAGTCGAATGCAAGAGCGCTGACTCCCACTTCAAACACATATGTGCTAAGCGGTGCGAAACAAAAAAATGTCGGTAATGAGTGCTGAGTTGTTTTAGAAGGAGATAAGTTTGAAAAAGAAGACAGATATTAATATGAGTTTTAAAAATATAAAGTTTGTGGTTGCGGCAACACTTATGTCGGCTGTTATATTGTCAGGATGTGCAGGTTCTGATAATAATGCGGGTAATGGCAATCAGATTAACGCAGAAAATGATGCCAGGGGTAACAATGCAAATGGTAATAAATCAAATGATAGTAATGCAGACAATAATGGGGGAACTGGCACACAAGATAAAGCAAGAAGAAATGCAGCCCCTGATTTTACCACAGAGCTTGCGGATGGAAGTACATTTACTCTTTCTTCTGCAAAGGGGAAGGTTGTACTCATTAATATATGGGCTACATGGTGCGGTCCATGTTGTGGAGAAATGCCTGCATTTCAGAAACTCTATGAAGAGTATGGCGATAAAATGCAGATTGTAGCAGTTAATTACGCAGAGCCAAAGGAAGATGTCAAACAGTTTCTAAAAGAAAACGAATATACATTCCCGGTTGCATTCGATGAAAATGCAGAGGTTGCAGCAAAGTATCCTTCACAGGGAATTCCATACACGATTATTGTTGATAAAGATGGAGCAATATATAAGACATTTGTTGGCGCTCAGTCAGCAGAGATTCAGTATGATATCTATAAGAAAGCAATCGAAGGTGCGATGAATGAGTAAAGAAAAGTTTGCACGATTTACAGTACTTGGAATTGCCCTTGTGCTCATTGGAGTTGGAGTGTATACAGGCGAGTTTGTGAGTGTTTACAGGAAGGCTTCCATGATTTGTTTCGAGTGCATAGGAATTGGTTGATATTTTGAATGTTGATTAGGTTTGGATATAAGATGAAGAAATTTGTTGATAGGCATGGGCGGAGGCTTACGCAGGTAGTCACTGCGGTTTTGTACAATTGTAATATAACGGGATTTGCAAAGGGTGAGATATACCAGGGCAAATTGAAAAATGCATGTGTTCCGGGGCTTAACTGTTATTCATGTCCGGGAGCAGTAGGCGCCTGTCCTATGGGAAGCCTGCAATCTGCGCTGGTGACGTCGAGATACCGCTTTCCATATTATATTTTGGGCATGCTCCTGTTAATGGGAGTTTTACTTGGAAGGTTTGTTTGCGGCTTTATGTGTCCCGTAGGTTTGGTTCAGGAACTGCTCTATAAGATACCGGGAAAGAAATTAAAAAAGAGTAAAGTTACGAGAGTTCTTTCCTGTGGCAAATATGTGGTTCTTGTAGCGTTGGCAGTGATGTTTCCTATTTTCTTGAGAAAGCCGGGTTTTTGTAAATATGTTTGTCCCGCCGGAACTTTTGAGGGCGGAGTGTTGCTTGGTATTACAAATACATCGGTGAGAGCCATGCTTGGAAGAATTTTTACCTGGAAGATGGTGGCTCTTGTGATTATTGTGGTATCGGCTGTTTCTATTTACAGGAGCTTTTGCAGATTCATATGTCCTCTTGGAGCATTTTACTCTTTGTTTAACAGGTTCTCATTTGTTAGAATGGTTGTTGATGAGTCGAAATGTAACCACTGTGGTGCCTGCCAGAAGTTTTGCAGGATGGATATTAAAACAGTTGGTGACAGAGAGTGTATACAGTGCAGGGAATGCAAGAAAGTATGCAGTCAGAATGCGATTTCATAGTCGGAAAATTAAGAAGCGTTACACTGACAAAGGTTGGTGTGACGCTTCTTTCTCTTTTCATTGGTATAGCCCAGATATTCCTACAGACGAGATAGGCGATTTCTTCATTTTCATCTGTAAAGCCCGGAATAATACAACAGACGAAATAAGCGATTTCTTCATTTTCATCGGTAAAGCCCGGAACAATACAACAGACGAGATAGGAGATTTCTTCATTTTCATCGGTAAAGCTCAGAAATAAACTATTTACAATAGATGCATTTTTCTTAAATGAAGACAGGCATATGCATAATATAGCGGTGCTTATGAATTCTAATGGGAAGTACGATTATTGTCCGATTTTTGACAATGGCGCAGGTTTGCTGTCAGATACTTCATTGGATTATCAGATTTATATTTTCAAAAAAGGATGTTGAAGAAATAATACATGATGCTGAAAGATATGATACTATAGTAAAAGAAAGGGTAAGAGAAATTATCTTTCAACAGATGAGAAAGTATAACTACCTGGTAAAAAACGAGAAGTAAATGATAGTTCACTATTCTGTGAAAGTGAAGTGGGAGAATAGATAAGGGTAAGGAGTAAAGAGCAAAGCGGAAAGAGAGAATAGATTAGAGTAAAGAGGAAAGAGAGAATAGATTAGAGTAAAGCGGAAAGAGCGAAGAACAAAGAAAAAAGAGTGCAGAGCGAAGAACAAAGAAAAAAGAATGCAGAGCGAAGAACAAAGAAAAAAGAATACAGAGCGAAAAATAAAGATAGAAGGAGAAAAGGAGAGAGGTAGGTATGGCAGGAATTGATACAGAGAGAATTGCTCAGGATGCGATAGAGGCTATTGCAGAGAGAATTCAGAATTTGAATACGCTTAATATTATAGTTGCGGGAAAGACCGGAGTTGGAAAGAGCACGTTGATTAATGCGGTGTTCAAGGAAAAATTGGCAGAGACAGGTATGGGAAAGCCTGTGACTGATCACATGCGAAAGATTACAAAGAAAGGTATTCCCCTTGCAATTTATGATACGAGAGGATTTGAACTCGGAAAAGAGGTGCAGTCTCAGGTCAAGCAGGAAGTTGTTGAAACCATTACCCAAGGATTGATTTCCAAAGATGTAAATCGAGCAATCCACTGCATCTGGTATTGCATCAACACAGCATCAAACAGAATTGAGCCTGAAGAGATTGAGTGGATTAAAGAATTTTCAAAGGAGAATCAGCTCACTCAGGTGCCTGTAATTATAGTACTTACTCAGTCATTCTCAAAGAAAAAGGCGGAGGAACTTCGCCGTATGCTTCTTGATGAAAATCTGGATGTGGTGCAGATTGTTCCCGTTCTTGCTGAAGATTATGAGATTGACGAAGATATTTCAATAAAGTCATACGGACTTGGGATGCTGATTCACGTTATGGGAGAGGCGCTTCCGGATGAACTTCAGGATACATTGCAGAATGTGCAGATAGCAAGTCTTGAAGAAAAGAAAAAGAGAGCCCACAAGGCTGTTGCAACAGCCACAATGGCAGCGGCTGGTGAGGGAGCAGTACCGGTCCCCTTCGCTGATTGTGCCATGTTAGTTCCAACACAGTTGACCATGATTGCATCTATTACTGCAATATTCGGATTCGAGGTAAATAAGAGTCTTATCACAGCATTTCTGTCAGCAACCCTTGGAACAGGTGGTGCAACAATACTTGGAAGAACCGTTGTATCCAGCCTCTTAAAAGCAATACCGGGGGCAGGTTCAGTGGCAGCAGGAGCAATAAATGCAGGAACAGCCGGAGTCATAACGGCAGCTCTCGGTGAAACTTATATTAGAATTTTGTCCGCTGTGTTTAGTGGTGAGATGAGTCTTGATGATATTGGAACCAAAAAAGGAAAGGAATTTATTGCGAAGCTGTTCAGGGACGAACTTAAAAATAACGGATAAATAATCGTATTTTTGATATTAGTTCTAACCGTACATTTTAGCAATAAAGACCAGTATTTAATAAATCTTGTATTGCTTTTATAATAAGGAAAATTATGAAAGCAATAACCACAATGGCAAGTGTTACAAAAAAAAGGATGTTAATAACAGGTGAACGTGGGAATTTTATGAGTGCAATTACAATAGAAACTATTGATATAATTGCACCTGCCATTGGTGAAAAAATAAATCCAAGTACAATTCCGAAGAAAAATAAGAAAATATATATTCCCGGTTTGTTAAGCAGAGTATCTTTGGTTATATTACCATTGATACCTCTGCTGCATATCGGACAGTAGTTCCAATTTGCTTCGTTTTTATTGCCACAAATACAATATTCGGGATATTTAGGCTTAGTATTAAAATGAATGTTATTATTATTTTTATAATATACTATATCATTACCGGCATTATTATCTAATGTGTTATTACCGGCATTATTATCTAATGTGTTATTATCAGCATTATTATCTAATGTGTTATTACCGGCATTATTATCTAATG
>JAILRH010000100.1 GCA_024698345.1 Lachnospiraceae bacterium
GATGATATACTATACTTAATTGTAATTGTGAAAAATACGATATATTTGATACAGAGAGTAAAAGTGTTAAAAATATAATGTTTTGTAGAATAAAATGAGCTAGAATCTAATAAGTAAAAAAATATTTTGTGATTAATACAAGTGGAAGGAATAGATTATGATATTCAACAAAGTCAGAATTAAAAATTTTAGGGGGATCCAAGAAAGAACGTTTGATTTTTCACCGGGATTTAATCTAATTGTGGGAGAGAACGGAAAAGGGAAAACATCGATTCTTGAGGCAATTGCTGTTGGAATGGGTGGATTTGTTGCTGGGATTTCAGAAGTGTCTACTAGACATTTTATGCTGGATGAGATTAGAAAAGAATATAAAAAAACAGGAGATGGATCATGTGAGGCTATATCTTATGTTCCAGTTGAAGTTGAAATAGAAGCACAGTATGGAGATAAAATATACTCATGGATTCGTACTAGAACGAGTGTTAATGCATCAAGAAGTACGATTCAACCGAGAGACATTGTAAGATTAGCTGAAAAAGAATCTTTAAAAGAAGGAAATGAACTACCAATATTAGTGTATGAAGCTGCAGCTAGGATATGGGCACAGAAAAGACAAAAAGTTACAAATCCGTTTGGCAAAAAGTATATTAGAACATTAGGATATATGGATGCATTAGTTGATGCATCAAATATCAAAATGATTAGAAATTGGTGTGTTAAGATGGAGATGTCCTCTTTTAAAATGAGGAAAGATATTGAAGAATATGAAGCTGTAAAGAAAGCAGTTGCTAATTTTATGTCTTTAATGAATGAAGACGAGTACAATGAGTATAGTATATTTTTTGACACTCAATTAGAGGAAATAATGTTTCAAAGAAAGGAAACAATTCTACCAGTTTCGTCTTTAAGTGCAGGATATCAATCTTTAGTTTGGATGGTATTTGATATTGCTTATAGAATGGCTTTATTAAATCCGCATCGTGGACGTGAAGTGATGAAAACAAAGGGAGTTGTATTGATTGATGAGCTTGATATGCATTTACATCCAAAATGGCAATGGAATGTAATAAATGCATTACACACTGTATTTCCTAATGTACAATTTATAGCAACAACACATGCCCCAATTTTATTTGCATCAGCCAAAAAAGTTAATATTCTTAATATAGAATCTGATGAAATAAAGTATAAAACGTCACATTATGGTATAGATATTAACTTGTCAGTAGAAGAGTTTCAAAATACTAGTGAATATCCTCTTAAAGTTAAACAGTTAGTGGACAGTATTCAAGATATGTTGGATGTTGGAGCAATTCGAGAAGCTGATAATATATTTGAGAATCTCGAAACAGAGTTAGGTGAAAATCACCCTATAGTAACAAAATATAAAACACTTATAGAATTAGAAAAGATAGATTGGGGTGAATGATATGTTGTTGATTAATAAAGGGAAACCGCCAAATTCATTGATTTCATATAGAAAGGAAAAGTATGCATATTTTGATGGATGTAATAAAGAAGATATAAGACAAGCATTGCTAAAAGAGCAGGGGAATTTGTGTGCATATTGTATGAGGCGTATAGATATTACAAATATGAAGATTGAACATTGGTATCCAGAAAATCTTATGGATGATAATGGATGTCTTGAATATAATAATATGTTAGCATGCTGTGTTGGGCATAATGAAGGTGATTCAGGCAAATATGATACATGCGATACGCATAAAAAGGATACCGTAATTTATATTGATCCAAGAAATTCCGAGCATATAAATCAAATTCAGTATAGAAGTAAAGATGGTACAATTTATTCTGATAATGATTGTTTTAATAAGGATTTAGATATAGTATTAAACTTGAATAGCGAAACGCACTATCTAAAGCAAAATCGAAAAGAAGCACTGGATAGCTTTAAACAATTTATGATAAAAAGGAAAATTAGTGGGCAGTGGAATGAAAATATGTTAAAAAAAGTTTTGAATGAATATGATACAAAAGATGAGAATGGAGAAAGAAAAGAATATTCAGGTATTATATTGTGGTACATAAAACGTAAACTAAAATGAGATTGTATATAAAAAACTACCTTTCAACCCAAAATCTTGCCCACAAAGACGAGCTTCTGACAATGTTGGAAGAACAACAGGAGCAGATAGAATCACTGGAGAAGAATCAAGAGCTTCTAAAGAAAAGCGAGACAATAAAATCCTTGAACGAAACAATAGGGAAGTTGAGCGAGAGCGACAAAGTATTGAAAGCGAACGAAGATCTGGCGAAAGAGAATCTGATGTTAAGGATGAGAGAAAAGGATGTCAAGGAAGAAGCAAATAGACAGATTAAATCCTTAGAAAGCAGAGAAAAGAAGACGGCTGATTTGGAAAAAGAATTAGCCGATAGCGAAAAGCATCTCAAAAAAGAAGTGAACAAAAAGGTTCAGGAAAAGTATGCAAAAATGAAAGCGGAATTATTAGAAGAGGTCAGTGATTATGAAGACCTGCTTGATTACAAGTTTAAGATGGTACAAGCAAAGTATATGGCAGGATTTATTATCAGTTTGACTTATGGAATTATGGTAACTCTAATCCATATGTTTAAGAGTCAATTGTTTATGAAAGAACTTCAGGACTTTGGTTTTTTACTTTTGAATACCGGCGAGTTCATATGCCGCAGGTTAAAGGAAATGTTTAATAATCGAAAGTGTTGACAGATATCTACTAATAGCCATGCTTGTTTTTCTTGTGGCAAATTTGTTGTTTGGCAATCTTATTAAATCAATCTTTTCAATCAATCTCATCTTATGTAAGTGGTAAACTAAATTCCATAGAAACTGGCAATTAATTTTCCATAGTTTTCAATCAAATATTATTCCGTGATATACTTTGTCACGGAGGTGAAGAAAGGATGATTAATTGGATGATTTATGGGAAAATCCAAGAATACAAAAGAAACGGACTCAATAAGAGCCAGGCCGCAAGAAGATTGGGGGTTGATTACAAGACTATTTTAAAATATTGGGATATGTCTCCGGCAGATTATACAGAAGCCGAACATAATTCTAAAAAGCGAAGAAAAAAAGCTGATACATACAAAGATTTTGTTGTGGAATGTCTAAAAAGATATCCGGATATGTCGGCAGCTCAGATTTACGACTGGATTAAGGAACGAAACTGTCTGGAAACTTTGGATTTTAAGAAGCGTGCTTTTAGGAGT
>JAILRH010000114.1 GCA_024698345.1 Lachnospiraceae bacterium
AGGTCGTTAGAACCCATATAAACATATGTATCACAATTATTTATAATAGTTGTCGCTGCATCTTTGCCATACAGTGATATAAGCTGTGATTCTGATTGAATCAATAAAACAACTGATATTCCTTTTTCTCTGAAAACAGATATATATTCATCAAAAAGGGGAACCGGGCACCCTGTAGCAAAGTCATCAGCTAAAACTGTTACAGGAATTGGTAATTTTCCATCTTTCTGTTCTTCTCCGAATTCAAAAAGTTGCTTAAATGCATGTCCATAAAATAAGTTAATAAAACAGTTTAAAGACGGATTTACCGGACTTGAAGTAACAAACAATACTGTTTTTCTGGAAGCTAATTCTTCAAAATCCACTTTATTCTTCATTCTGAACATCTTACGTAATTCTGGAGTAAAGATGGAATCTATAGTTGTATTTAATGTACCGAAAACACATCCACCAGTTTTTATCGGAAGTTTCTTAAAACTTTTCCAACACCTCACTGCAAAACATGACGGGTCTTTTTCTTCAAGTTCATCAAAAGCGCAATCATAATTAGTCACAACGCTACTTCCCACTTCTGTAAAATTCAAATTATCATGCATTTCTAGTACGTCTGCGAATGTGGCATTATCTTTAGTCATTAAAACATATGCTATTTCTGCTGCTAAAAGCGATGTGGCTGCTTCGTCCCAATATGGATCAGCATTTGATTTTTCCTTTCTTGGATTTGCTAAAACTATACTCTTCGCAATGAACGTGATGTCATTATAGGAAAAAATAAATAGCAAAGGATCGTATGCTGTATTACCTCGTTCTGGTGATACAAAATCTAAGTCCCAAACATTGTATCCCCTACTTTTTTCAACAGGACTATACTTATTTACAATTCTCCTCTTTGTAACAGTTACAATTAAACTTTTATTATGTGTTTCTAGCAGTAATGGCTCTGTAATACTCGTTGTTTTACCTGCACCGCTATTTGCAGAAGCTAAAACATTATTATTTATACCTGTTAACTTCGAATCAGTACTAAATATACAATTATCCCCTTTTCCCAAAATCATTCTGTCTGCATTCATACGCATCCCTCCATTAATGTATTAAAATCAACAACCTTATCTGCAAGATTAAACTCTATTGCTTCCTCTGGCGAAAAATAATGATCATAAGATGTAGCCTCATCTATTTCATCTTTCTTTTTACCTGTATGCGTTGCCAATATTTTGTTCATCTTTTCTTTTGTATCAAGTAGACTATCTGAAATACTTTTTATAGAAGAAGCATTTCCACTTACACGTCCTCCTAGCAACGGTTGATGTAGCATCAATTCACTATTTGGCAACATACATCGCTCCTTTGCACAAGAAAACAATATTGCTCCCATTGAATAAGCTTTTCCAAGACAAAAAGTTCTAATCGGTGCCTTAGATCCTGTAATCGCATCATACATAAGCAATCCACTATTTATTTCACCACCGGGACTTGATATAAAAACATCAATGCGATCATCCCCTTCGCTGTTTAAATATATAATCTGTTTAACAAACTCAATTGCATTCTTTTCATCTATCTCACCATCTATAAATACTTTTCTCTGTTCACTCAATAGTTTTGATTCAATTGGAACTTGTGTAATTCCACTGCTCGATTTCACTAATGCATTCATATATACTATCCTCCTTTCTGCGGAAAGTATCATAAAAGATACTTTCCGCAACTGTATTATTTAAGTATTTTTTTTGCATCATCAGAAGTAGCATCAAGGATAACTACTTTTCTATTTTCAGAAGCTATCTTTCCTTCGTAACCTGCTCCGTATACATGCCAAGGATCTCCTGAACCCAGGCCAATTGTAATAATCCTATTATCTTCCACGCCTAACTCTACCAAAGTGTTTTTTACGGTTGCTGCCCTCATTTCACTAAGACTAATGGCAGTTTTATCATTGTTATCTCCTGCTGTTGTCCCTGCCAATAATATATTTACATTTTTATTATTGTTCAGGAATTGTGCTATAGGTTTAAGAACTTTTTTTACTTTAGACTCATCCGAATATTCTGCTTTATCCGCAATAAACTTTACACGTTCTTCCGTTAAAGCAACCGGTTCAGAAAGGAAATCATCTGCTGTATCATTTTTGCTTTCTACAATTTCTTCATGAAATGTTATTGGTTCCTCATCAGGCAAATCAATCACACTTACTGCAGGTAATTCTTTATTATCCGACTCTGCTGAAGCAGAAATATATTTGTTTGGTTGAAATTCTCCTCCAGATGCTTCAATTACAGCTTCCCATATGCTTTGCAGTTTCTTCATTTGTTTTGGATTAAGCTTCTCTTGTGGTTCTGCAACTTGTCCCATTCCCATCCAGTAGACTGTTATTCCAGACAAATCAGGCAATGCCTCACGTTCTTCCAGCAATTCAACTATTGCCTCCGGGCTTGCCGACAATAAATTGTTTCTGAAATCAAGATATCCTGTTGTCTGAAAGCCTGTACCGCAACATATAATACTTTTTGAAGTATAACTTTCATCTAAACTTCCTAGTGAATCTGCTGCATTACGGATTCCCTCCAAATAATCAACTTCTTCGTACTCTGCCTTTATTGCTTTTAAGTCTTCCAGTACTTCCGTTGCCCTCTTTCTTGCATCAATTTTCAATCTGGAATCCGAAGCTTTTTTATATTTTTCCTCTATATCAAGTGACCTATTATCAACAATTTCACTCTTTCCATCCACTCTTACAAACGAAACAAATCCATATTTATCGGCACAATCTGTTATTGTATCAGCAACAATAGGTGCGTTAAAATCTATCGTTTTAGAATTTGCTGTATTCGCAATCATTAAAGCAACTGCAGGCTTTTCAATACTAGCATTAGCTTTTGATCCTCCATTACTGCCTACGCATCCTGATAACCCCATAGCCGCTAATAGAATTCCACTAATTAATAATCCCTTTAATACTCTTGTTTTCATAATCTTTTCTCCTTTCACACTGCTTCCTTAACCGGTTTAATAAATGATTTCTTATTATTTGCTGTTGTCGTTGTTTTCTCGATATACATACTTTCCATTGCCTTTAATTCAGAATCAAGTTTTGAAGTAATCTCTTCGCATTTAGACTTAGACAATATGTTTGTTGCTGTCGGATCCCCTAGATATTCCATCATCTTTACTCGGACATAATCATTTAAGATAAAAGCATCATTAATAAGTATTTTCTTTGCATTTATAAGCTTTTCTTCATCAATCTTCTGTAAACGTTCCTCAAAGTTTGCATCACACTCATAATCAGTTATCACCGCACGAAATCGCCTACATATGTCCTTAAGTAACTCAATTGATATTTCTTCCCTCTTCATTTTTACAGCTAAGGGGTTGTAGCATTCAAAACTAATTGCAAAATTACCAACCGATGTAAGAATCGGTGCCACTATAGCTGTCATCGTCAGAGCTTTTGTTGCAGGATCTATCACTATAGAATCAGGTGGTACCATAATTGACATTGTTGAAACTCGAAGAAAACCGTTCACAATTAAAGAAATAATCGGGACCAGTAAGAGTAAAATCAAGTTTCCCTTTCCTTTCCTTACACCCTGTCTGATTTGCTTTGCGACAACTCCCGCGTATGCAGCCACAATGTCTGCGCCAAAAGCCAACACTGCAATTTCAAGCGGAATCATCTCCGGCGAATCGTATGACACAGTTTCAAAAAGACTTTTAAAAAACGCCAAGTCAATCACACAACACAATACCATCAAAATATAAGATACAGGTGCTCTGAAAAACAGATTGTCCGGTTTATATTTTTCTTCAATAATATTTATTTCATTTCCATGGAGTATTTCGCCCTCATTTGTAAGTTTAATAATTGGTTTACTGTTATTCTTCTTCATAATGTACCTCCTTATCTTTCACGACCCTGAAAACTATTCCACAAATGCCTTGTAAATTCATGTTCCTCTTCAACATCATCTAATTGTTCCTCTTTATCTTTCAGCATTTCTTTTATGTCCAAATAATCTGAATGAAGTCTTGCACTATAGCGGGCAAAAAAATCTCTATGCTCCAAAGCCTGATCATCCAAATACGGGATTCCGTTTCTAACAAATCCCAAGATTGTTTCAACAAGGCAATCCTCATTTCCGGAGTCTAATGCATTAGCAGCCATCAATTGTTCGAGTATTTTATCAATTCGCTCTTTCATCACTTCCAAATCATATCCCGGTGGCAAATAATAATTTACAGGTCTGTACCCTTCAAACAAGTAAGACAGTCGTCTTCGAAAATCATGCACAATATTCCTACTTGTTTCTACCTCACTAATCAAAGCTCTCTGCTTTCTCTTTCCAAAAATCATAACTTATACCTCCTTTTCTTCTTCACTAAGTACCAACTGTTTCTTAATCAACTCGCCGCGTCTTTTTACTTCTTTATAATGACTGCCAAACTGTTCCTCTGAGTTCTTCGTAAAAATAACATTCGGAATAGGTGGCAATGAGTCATTCTGACGTAATGCAGAACGCCAATATACATCTACTCTTCTCTGACAATGTTGGAATAAACGATTCGCAATCTTACACGTGGAATCATAAGTCTCACCCAAAGTTCCCAACATTGAAAAAATCTCTTCACAATTTTGTTCAATACTCTTCTTTGTTTCATCAACTCTCTGTCTGAATACATTCAAGTGATTATTATGTTCACGTGTTCTACGTGCCACAATCTGTTCGTCAGTGAGTTCTTCTTCTCCGAATTTTCGTTCATTTACATTTGTTTTTATTGCCAATTCCGCTTCAAGTTCCTTCTGAGAAGTCACCAAGTTTTTTTGTAATAATTCAGTCTTATCAAGCAACATATTTACGTCATTAAAGACATCTTCTGATTCAACTTTAAGCTGTCCAAACAAAACTCCACAGTATTCTTCGTATGAATCAATCTCCCCTTTTAATCTGCTTGACTGCCAGACACCTTCTTCAGAACATTTAAGAAGGTTTTTGCGTCCATCAGACCATCCAGCGTGCTTCATAACTAGGGTTTCAAATAAACCTAAAGATTTTGTTTTGCCTTTCTTTAAGTTACGAATTTGTTTCTTTTTGTTTCTCTTGTTTTTCATTGTGAATTCCTCCTAACTTACTGACAAACACTCGTTTATATGATACAATCAAGTCATATTATCGAACGGACTTACACGATATCAAATAGACCTTTTGTTGTTTTATCTTATAAATCAAGTGTAGAACACTATTGTTGCCTCATATGCAAAACACACATCTCTTTTCTGAAACTCATAATTGAAACAATCTTTTGTTTTTTGAAATCAGAAACAATAAATAATAAAAACATTGTATATTTAGGAGGACAATGATATGCATGCTTTAATAAACCAATATTCAATCAACGCACCATTTGTCCCAGATGAAGAATCACCATATATTTTTGTTAGTTATGCACATAAAGATAGAGAACGTGTTTTCCCTATTATTAAGGATATTTATGAAGATGGTTGGCGTGTTTGGTTTGATGAAGGGCTTGAATTAGGTGAAGATTACTATGGTGCATTAAAGAAGCATATTCGTAATTGTTCTGTTTTTCTTCTATTTGCTTCCAAGAATTCATTAAACAGTGATTTTATAACTATTTATGAAATACCTCAGGCGTACGAATTCCACAAAAAAATTATCGTTTTATATCTAAATGATTCATTCATACATTGCGGTATTCAGGAACTTAATGAGGCTATTCATACAGATAGTAATCAACTAAAAAAAAATCTAAATGAAATTGAGTGTCTCAGTAGAACACAGAAACGTAAAGCTGTTGGACGTAGAGTACAAGTAAATATTTTAAAACAGTGCAGAGACAATAACTTTAGGTATGTGAAATGTATAGATGGAATACGAATTACTGATATAGAGAGTAAAGATTCTATAATTTATGTTCCAGAAGAATATCCACCTTTCGATAATCAAAGAGTTGTAGAGATTGACATTTTTGCATTTTTAAAAAACAAGTCATTAAAAGATGTGTATGTTCCTGCAAATGTAAAGATTACTAATAAGTATGGACTAAACTTGTCAAGAGTAACATGTGCAATTCACTATAAAAGAAATTCAATAGATTACATTATTACAAAGGAATCAGAATTAAAAACTATTATAAGTGATGAATTTAATTTGAATGAGTCAAAAAAAAACGCTTATGCATATATTAGTGTGAAAAAGTGGTGTGAGATTACAAGTGTGTCAATGTTAGTGGAGTTACAACAACACAGATGTAGTTATACTTTAGGAAGAAAGAATAAGTCAAAAAATAGTACAAAAATATTAATTAAAAACTGCACTTGTTTTGTTGCATTTATTGATAAACAATATGTTAAAGATGATATACTAAATGAACTTCGTTATGCTATAAAAGAAGGGAAAAAGATAGCTATTTATCAATTAGAAGAATGTGAGTTACCAAAGGATTTGTCAAATCTTCAGTTAGTCCACCAACTGCGATATGATAATGGTAGCGAAGAAGAACGGGCAACAAAATTAATTAATTGGCTTACAGCAAATGGGTGTCGCGATCCCTATGCGTTTATAGATTTTGAATACGAAGTTACAAATGAAGGTATTAGACTAATTAAATATACTGGAAAAAGAGTTCATCCTGAAATAAATAAATTATATGGTGACATTCCTGTTGTCAGTGTAGGAGGATTTAGATACTGTGATTTTATTGAATCTATAGAAATTCCAAAAGGCGTAAGTAACCTTAGCGATTATGCATTTGCAGAATGTAAAAAGCTTAGATCTATTATTATTTCTACCAGTGTAAATAAAATTGGTTGTTATGCATTTGAAAATTGTATAAACCTAAAAATAATTAATATTCCAAATGATATAAAATATATGGGTGAAGGTGTTTTTAGTGGATGTAAAAAATTAAAGACTCTCTTGATACCATCCCATATTCCTATAGCGGGAGGTGTTTATAGAGGATGGCCAAATTTAAAGCACATTAAAATTCCAGAAGGCGAATATGAAATTTCAAATTACGCTTTTGATGGGTGTATAGGATTAGAAAGTGTTGTTATGCATGATAATGTTACTAAGATTGGATGTAGCGCTTTTGCTAATTGCATAAATCTTAAAGAAATTATTTTTTCTAAAAGCATAATTGAAATTGATGCGAATGCATTTTCTAATTGCTGTTCACTAAAGGTAATTAAATTACCTAAAGGGCTAAAAAAGATTTGCGGGAAGGCATTTAGCGGATGTACTTCTTTAGAAAAGGTGATTATTCCCGGGATTGATACAGAATTACTAATGTTTTATAAGGATCTTAAAAAAATCCCAATATTTTGTGCCAAAGGATCTTGGTTAGAAAAACTTTGTGAAAAAATGAATATTCCTTATTCACTTTTATAAAACAGAATTATAGAAAAATATCCTATTATTGTAGTATGGATAATCTCTCGGAATCCTGAGTGATTATGGACAGCGTAGCTGACAATGAACATTGAAAAGTAAATATTATCCGAAAAAGATAAAAAAAGACATGAGAAATAGACATAACGCTTGTCGCTATGCCGGGAAAGGGTGTATAAT
>JAILRH010000115.1 GCA_024698345.1 Lachnospiraceae bacterium
TCATCAATAACCTTTCTGCGGTATTTTATCACCATTATCAGATGGTAATAAAGCAGATATACTGAATGTGCATTATTATCCATTTTATCCATATAATCAGCCTCCTATCATCCTATCATCTTTTCGACTGATTATATTATAGCACTATCTCCACCATCGAACAAGTGTTCTTTTTTCCTGCTTTTTCATCTTTTTGCAATTCATCTCACCACCTGTAGAGGAGGGAGAATTCTTGCTATAATTTGTTAAAAATGTGCGAACTTTTTGGAATAACAGCAAATAAAAAAGTTAATATTACCAGACTTCTTAATGAATTTTTCTCACATTCAGATGCTCACCCTAATGGCTGGGGCTTTGCAATCTTTGACGGCAAAAATATATCTGTTGAAAAAGAACCGTTAAAAGCTATGAAAAGCCATTACTTAAAAAGCAGGCTTCAGGATACTATTGAAACCTCAGGCCTTTTCGCTCACATTCGCAAGGCTACGATTGGTGGCGATTCTTATTCTAACACTCATCCCTTTATTGCCACAGACAAATCCGGCAGAACATGGACACTCGTTCACAACGGCACTATCTTCGACGCTCCTGTTTTGAGTGGTTACCGTCACTATCAAAAAGGTACTACCGACAGTGAACGTATTCTCTTATATGTCATTGATCAGGTTAATCAACACATCTCTGAAGAATCTGTTGTATTCAATGACACTGCAAGATTTCACTTAATTGAAAATATAATTAAAGAGCTTTCCCCGGTAAACAAGCTCAATCTTCTTATATATGATGGCGAATACTTGTATGTTCACAAAAACGCTGCGGGCACTCTCTTTATAAAAGAACAATCAGGTGTCACCATGTTTTCCACAAGACCATTATGTGACACTAATTGGAGCGAAGTACCACAGAACAAAGTCCTTGTATACAAAGAGGGTTCCACCGTGTATAGCGGAACCCCTCACGAGCATTCATATATTGAAGACCCTGAACGAATCAAATTATTATTTATGGAATATTCACAGCTGTGATTCAAAAACGTCTTATGCTACCACTGTGAATTAATTATCTGCACATTTTTGCAATCCTCGCAGGATTATAACTGAAAACTAGCTTTCTTATTTATCTTTTTTGCTAATTACCTGTCGTAAAATCTCCACGACCTCTTTCATTCTATCATCCTTGGCTTCAGAGAACATCTTCAATAACATTTTGTTCTGGCTCAGGGTGAATCCTTCAAATTTTTCCCGGAGTTTTTCGTCACTTGTTCCTCTTACATCAACCATATTTGCCCAGAAATCAATCTCCATAAATTCCTGTTCAGTCATATTGCTTCTCCTTTTAATTCTATCGTAAGCCTTACACCGTCAGCGTCTTCTAATTCCAATGTCTTCTAATTCCAATATCTTCTAATTTGACTGTTTTCTTCTAATCAGATAGTATTCAACAACTGATCAATAATCTTAAATGCTTTATCTGCTGAAGATCTCACGTTTGTTTCAAAGTCACTGCCATCACCATCATACTCATCAGATATGCATTTGATTGATAAGCATTTTACATTGTTTAAATAACTTACTCTGGCAATTGCCGCAATTTCCATATCGCAAATATTACATCCCAAAGCGAAACGTGCTTCCTTATCCTCTGTTTTTTCTACAAAAATATCACCTGATGCATCAACAGCTTCCTTGATTTCCGGGTAAATAGACTTGAGTATTTCTATTAACTCCTCATCAAGATAAATATACATATCTTTCATGTCGCCATACTGATGTTCAACCACATCATCTATACATGATGTGTCAAAATCATAATTAATACATTTGCTGACATAGAATAAATCTGATACTTTTAAACTTGGATCAAGCGCTCCCGTAACACCAAAGTTCAAAATTATTTCCACATTATATTTAGTAATAAGATACTGAGTTGTCATAGCAGCATCGATAAGTCCCCAACCTGACTTTACGGCATATACTTCATTGCCATTGATGACAGTTTTAAAACAAGTAAATGCTCCATCATCAAATTCCTCTATTTCGTAACTGCTTTTTAAAAAAGCCTCCAATTCTCTTTCAATCGCAATAACAATACCAATTTTTTTCATTATGATTATGTTCCTTTCTTTTATCCTTCAGTTTTTTTGCTATTATTGCTTTTATCATTCTTCTCTGTCTTCTGTGTTCTTTTCTGTTTTTGCCCTCTTTTCTCGTTCGGCTTTCTTCTTTCTTCTCTGCTCTCTATTATCAGCTTCAGAAGCAAACACTTCAACAGCCGCATCCGTCATATCTTCGTCCCAAACTGTCCCGCTGGTTTTCGTTTCAGCCCATGGGCACAGTTTCTCATAGTCCGAATCCAGAATAACAGTATATGGAGGGCCACACCTGTCATCAACTGCCATATACAAATGACGTCCCTTACTTATCAAGCTTGTGGGCCATTCCACATCAGGATCATCAACATGATCATATATCTCTTTATTAATCTCATATAAATCATGATTTGGACCTCCACCTATCTCTGCTGTGTAAAGCCCTCTATCCGGATCATAACAACATCTCCATCCAATACCTTCTTTGAATTCCATTAGACACCACCTCCCCATATTCTTTTAGCTTTTTAATATGATATTATCTTCTGCCTGATATTTACCTTTGATCTGATATTATTTTCTACCTTTATAAGATGACTCTAATGTCCCCTAAAATCGAAATCGCAAAAAGCAGCCTTGTCTGCATTTTCATAAATAATATATCTAATTTCACACAATTATTATGAATCATAAAAATGCTGTCCATCATCTGTCACAAGACGCTCTGTTCTAGGGTATTCATAGATATCATTGTTCTGAGCATTTGCTTCAAGATAATCAACAAATTCCTTTGCATACCATTTTGCCATTCCAAGATTGTGCATAAGGTAATGTCCGCAATTTACAGGTGCAGCACCCGGTACCTCTTCTGCATCCTCTACAGACTTGAAAGCTGCAAGTAACAAACCATAGATTTCCTGCGGCTTGCGATTACCTTTGAGAATGAGATAAAAACCAGTAAGGCAGCCCATTGGTCCCCAGTAAATAACCTCATCCTTCCAATCAGGATCATTTCTAAGAAAAGTTGCAATAATGTGCTCAAGAGAATGCATTGCCGCAACATCAATAACAGGTTCTCTGTTAGGTCTCTTTAATCTAATATCATATGTTGTTACAACTTTATCCTCTCCTAAGTTATCCACTCTGCTTGTAAAAATCCCCGGCACAATAAGAGTATGGTCTACTGAAAAGCTCTGTATTAATTCCATTTTTTTGTCTCCTTATTTAAACTATTATTTCGTTTACACGATGTTCTGAAATACTATTATTTCGTTCTCACGATGTTTCAAAATACTATTATACATGATTCTTTGAACTACAATAGTATTTGTCTGAACAATCATCCATACAAACAATTATCATTTTTATTCTATCATATTTTCCGGAATATGAATTACTAAATAATTTTCTTACACCTCTATTCTGTACACATAATCATCCATAAAAAATCCGTTTCCAATATCATTCTTCTCCTCACGGATAATCCTGAATCCCATATGAGCATAGACCTGACAGGCATCATTTCCGCGATTAACATTGAGTTCTATGCCACATAGTCCTTCTGCCTTAGTTTCCTCTTTTATAAAATCAAGCATCTTTGATGCATATCCTTTTTTTCTCTCTGTTTTGTACAAATAGAACTTACTTAGATACATCGCATCCTCTCTTGGGTAAAAAGCCGTAAATCCAACTACTTTATCCCCTGCTTTCGCAAAAAAATATCGGTAACCACTTTCTAACTGCTTTCTTATGGCATCTTCTGTCTGAAACATCTGAAGCATGTAATCATTTTGCTCCTTTCCAATTAAGGGATCAAAATGTTCTCTGACAATTGATGTGGCCATCTCTGACATTTCACTTATACCCTTATCGTCAACTTTTGATAATTCTATAAAATACATATAAGTTTTCTCCATTTTCAGTCATTTAAATCGTTATATTTACATCCACTTGATTCATTATATTTACAGCCACTTGCATCCACAGTCCATACAAATGTAACTTTTCACATGATAACTGTGAAAAATAAATACTCTGACTCTTTCATCAATTTCCTTTATCCTATTACCCCTGCACTCAGGACATATTTCATGCTGCCCCCATAATGACGCAAGTTCTGCCTCCTCGCTATTACTCTCTATATTATGGTTCTCTATATTATTACACGCTTGAATATCACTGTCTTTGCTATTACTCAAAAAACTCACCCCTCTTTTTTTGTCTCGTTTTCTTATACCACCCATCATACCATACTTCCCAGAGCAAAACTACAAACAGTTCAATCCATTCTTTCCACTATTCTATTTGAAAATGAATATAAAGATGACATTGCATTATTGATTGGGATACGGACTTTCCACCGATTCAAAAAGATTGCAAGAAAAGATAGTCATAAAAAAACACACCCAGCTGTTCGATGGGTGTGCCTTTTTATACTAGAGCAGTTGATTTTTCAAAAATCATTATTAATTATTTTTTATTACTTACTATTGTATTTCCATTTCCTGACTTGTAGGTTACATTATCTTTTTTGTAATTTGATACTACATAGAAATAATACTTTTTACTCTTTTTGATTTTCTTCTTTCCAATTTTCTTAATTACAATAGAGTTCTTCTTTGTTGAACCAACCTTTTTGAAACCGCTTTTTTCTTTTGTAGATGCAAATATTGTGTAGCTTGTTGCACCTTTACATTTCTTCCAACTCACTTTAACAGTATTCTTTTTGCGTTTTACACTTATTTTTCTTGGGCCGTTAGCTAAATATGTCCAATCTGACCACTCGCCCCATTTTGCAGTTTCACCAACGTTAGAATGGGTTCTTACTCTTACTTTATAAAAACTTTCAGCGTCAATACCACCTAAAGTCGCATAATATAATTTAGTACCACCCCAATTAAGATTGCCTGAAGAAACCTTCTTATTATTTACTGTATACAATTCATATTCTACTCCACTACCATACTCAACTTGTGTAGTTTCAACCCATGCCGATTTTAAAGCTGAATAATATCTTACCACTTTAGGCGTTTCTAACTTACCAGGAACTAATGCAGCATCATAGCTTTTTAAACATGGTGCCAACTCGCTCAATTGTCTATTTCCTGCAACATACCCCGTAGGCATTACATAAACTGCTTTAACATAGATAGAATGAGGAAATCCAACCTTATTATCATAACCACCTATTTCTGCTGTTGTGCTTGTTCCCGGCACTTCCTTAATAACAACTTCCTGATTATCAACAAACTTAATAATATTATATTGATTTGCACCTTCAACCTTATCCCAACTAATAGTAACACTTGAAGTTGTAGCATCAGTCTGAGTTACTTGCTTTACACGACCGCATGCAGTACGTACCTGGATAGGATTACAGTAAGATGTCTGATTTTTTCCTTTAACCCTAACAAGATAATTAGTTGCACTATTTAAATGATCAATTTTACAAGAGTTGGATGAAGCTGTTTTTTTTACCCAATTATTTCCGTCTTCACTGATTTCAACCTCATATTTAGTTTCACCTAAAATACCATTCCACGAAACAGACACCTCTGACTCTGAATCTCCACTCTGTACTAAATTAGTTACCTCCGCTGCACGAACATCTTTGCCACCTGAAAATGGTACTATTGTTAATAAGCATACCATAGCAGGTACAATCATTGTAAATTTTGATTTCATACTTAACCTCCTTAAACTGTACAAATTCATCTCTACTATAGTATCAATACGATGTTTCTGTCAAGCAATCGTTGGCACTATTCCTATCTTATCTGCCCTGCCATTAGTATGTCGTTTTCTGTTTTTCGTTTTGATTTACTTGTTTGCTCTTTTACATAATGTTATAATTCTCATGAAAGATTTATATCTAACCAGGGAGAAAAAACTATACTTTTGAAACCAACACAATCCAAATAAACATTTTATTCGAAAGGAATTTATATGAGAGGAATTTATTCGAACAAAACCGAAATCAGACATCAGGTATTTACCGAGATTGCCAAAATGGCCTATGAGGGCGGTGATTTTTCACGAATTGAAGAGTTGCCATATAAGCTTGTGCCCGGAGAGATGGGTACCTACTATAACAATATATTTCTCGAGAGGGCAATCATTGGTGAACGTCTGCGTGCGACAATGGGACTTCCTATCAGAAACTTTTCTGAGCACTCACTTTTGTCGGAAGGCATAGACAAGAGTGCAATCGACGAAAAGTACTATGACCCGCCACTTGTAAATATTATCAAGTTTGCATGCCACGCTTGTCCTGAAAAAAGAACCTTTGTTACCAACGGTTGTCAGGGTTGTCTTGAACATCCATGTGTTGAGGTTTGTCCGAAAAAAGCCATTTCCATGGTTGACGGCCACTCAGTTATAGATGAGGAAAAGTGCATCCATTGTGGCAAATGTGTCAATGCCTGCCCATACAATGCAATCGTCAAACAGGAACGCCCATGTGCTAAGGCTTGCGGAATGAATGCCATCAAATCAGACCAGTATGGAAGAGCAGATATCGATTACAATCTCTGTGTTTCCTGTGGTATGTGTCTTGTAAGCTGTCCTTTCAGTGCAATTGTTGATAAAAGTCAGATTTTCCAGACTGTACTGGCTCTTAAAAGTGATACACCTATTTACGCTGCTATCGCTCCTTCATTTATCAACCAGTTTGGTGAAGGCGCCGACGAAGTTCACATGAGAGCAGCTCTTAAGGAACTTGGTTTTGAGGATATGATTGAGGTTGCAATCGGTGCAGATTTGTGTGCATTGCAGGAGGCTGAAGACTTTTTAAATGAGGTTCCTGAAAAGATTCCATTCATGGGAACATCCTGCTGCCCTGCCTGGTCAGTCATGGCAAAACAACAATTTCCTGAATATGCCAACTGCATTTCCATGGCTCTTACACCAATGGTTCTTACCGCTAGAATGATAAAGAAAGATCATCCTGACTGCAAAGTTGTTTTCATTGGTCCTTGTGCTGCCAAGAAACTTGAGGCCAGCAGACGAAGCGTTCGAAGCGAGGTCGACTTCGTTCTTACTTTTGAGGAGATGGCCGGAATATTTTCTGCAAAAGGCATAGACCCAAAATCTATTAATGCCTCAAGTGAACTTACACAAAAATCAAGTGCTGACGGAAAAGGATTCGCCGTAAGCGGTGGTGTTGCTCACGCAGTTACAAATGTTATCAAAAAGCTTGACCCTGACAGAGAAGTCAAAGTTGTCAGTGCTGAAGGTCTTGCAGAATGTAAGAAAATGATGATGCTCGCCAAAGCAGGCAAATATGATGGATATCTTCTTGAAGGCATGGCATGTCCAGGTGGTTGCGTCGGTGGTGCCGGAGTTGTCAGCGATATAAAAAAGGCTGCCAAAGTTTTAGAATCTGCCAAAACCGAGTCAGCTCTTAAGACTTCAAATGAAACCGAATATAAAAATTATCTGGATCTGATAACATCCATTGAAGAGGAGTAAATAAAAAACAATAGGCTCGCGAACGAGCCTATTGTTTTTTATTTGCCAACTTCTTCCCCTCTACTTCTGTGATTCCTTAATCGCATTTACAAGAGGTGTATTCTCTTCGGATTCTCCAACCTTTGACCATGTAGCCAAAATATCTTCATACGAATCATTTTCCAAATCAACTGTGTCTGAAGAAATCTTCTCAACTCCCCAGTTGTCATTATCCATTCTGCACTTGTATGACCAGATGCTCCAGTTAAATCCATTTTCGTCAAGGAGCTTCAAGCCCTCAACCCACGCATCCATGTTGTTGAAGTAATTGAACTCACCCATATAATTTGGGACATCATAATTGCCTATATCAACATTGTTAATCTTTCTCTCCATACTCTGAATCTGGGCATTATTTTCATTGTCATAATTGCTGTACTCGTAATTGTGGTACTCGTACATGACATTGGTCCAGTCATAGTCCTTTGGATTAGGCAAATCCCATGAATCCCATGTTGCCTCCATGATAATTACATGATCCGGATCTATCTTTCTGATTTTGTCATATGCCTTATCATAAATATCCCAAACCAATTTGTGCAACTCATCATCTGACTTTCCTGAATTGTATCTGTATGTGCAATATGGCTCGTTGAGCAAATCATAACCTGCAACTACCGGATTTCCCTTATAATGCTCGGCCAATTTTTCCCACATCGCATAGTAAAGTTCCTGATTCTTCTCTGCATTTTCTCCAAAGAAGAACTCAGATGCTTTCATCTTCTGCTCTCTTCCGTCGATTCCCGAATGGTCACTTCCGTTCTGTGAACCATATGCACCATGCATATCAAGGATAACATAAAGCCCACGCTTTCCTGCTTCCTCAACAAACCAATCCACACGCTTGAACGGATTCTTTTTCCAGTTTCCTTCAGCATCGGCAAAAGTACCGTACCAAAATGGAAGTCTGATGCTGTTGAAACCAAGTTCCTTTATCTTGTCAAAGTCCTTCTCTGTAAAGAAATTATCCTGGAAAGTCTTAATTAGCTTATCTGTCTTTTCCTGTCCGAATCTCTCCACAAGCTTTTCCTCAAGTTCCTTCTGACATGTTACATTGTCCGTATACTTACAAGGTCCCATCCAGAATTCCTGAACAAAATAGTTACCGATGTTAATTCCCTTTAAATACACTGTCTCGCCTTTTTTATTCTTCAGTTCTCTTCCCTGCGCCGTCAAATAATCGCTGCCTGCTATCTTATTTCCAATTTTCAAATCAACCACTCCCTGTTTCATTAAAAATGCCACCACAAATATTGTACAAATAATAGCTCCTATAATTGCACACAAAACCATACGCTTTTTGCCCATTTTAAACCTCCCGGGACATTATTTCATATTTATTATTACTCAGCATCGTAGATAATGTGATACGCCTGCCTGTAATATTCTTTTATCATATCATCATTTTTCATCAAATCATTAAAGTTGCAAACATTTCCATTTGAATCCTCAGTATGAGCGACACAAAAAATAGGATATTTTTCTTCAACCGCATCAAGATGCTTCTGAAATTCATTTAACAGCCCTATCTGTGCCTGTTTCAAAACAGTATTTTGTAAATAATTTAGACTGGTATTTACATCATGCTTTTCTTCAATTTCAAAGTTTGCCCAAATAAAATATGGCACTCTGTAATAATCCACCAAATCTATTTTTGCACTTCCATCATCCACCATTTCCTTAGTCAGAATCGGTTGATGATCTCCAAAGAACAATACGATGGTATCCTCTTTTGATTCTCTCAATTCACCTATAAACTCCTCAAGAGCCTTATCTGAATCACTTATCAGCGTTAGATACTCATTCATTTCAGTCTCTAACTTTTTACTGTTGACTTTTGTCAGCAATTTAACGTCATCATAACCTCTCCAGTCATATCCGCCATGATTTTGAATGGTAGTATTAAAAATAAATACCGGTTTGTCATTTTTCTCAATTTCTTCATTGATAATTCTGTAATTTTCCGAATCCGGCACAATCTCATGCAAAAAATATGCTGAATCGTCGAAATGAACAGTCTTTGCACCTGCATTGATAAACTCATCATAAAACCAAATATTATTAAAATCCATGTAACGGTATACTATCTTTCTTCCATAATTATCTCCCGAAGCAGGATGCATAGCATATGTATCGTATCCAATCTGTTTGAGCCATTCCGGAAGAATATCAAGTTTTTTTCTGTATCCCATTGAATAACACACATTCTGATATCCCCAAAATCCCAAAGTTGATCCTGTCAGGAATTCCATTTCTGAATTCGGTGTCATCCCGCCAAATATCGATACGTATGCATCTCCTTCTATTATATTATCTTCCTTGATAAATTTTCTAAAAAAAGGAAGTACATCTTCTGATGACTCAATATTTGTTATTCTGTTGTAATCACAAAAACTTTCATTCATTATTACAATAATATTAGGTCTTTTTCCTGAATTATTATCAACTTTTGTAATGTCACTGTACTTAGAAGCATCGTATCCTGATGGTTTTGGAATTTTGTATGATGAAAAAGAAGAAATAAAGAAAAGATTATAACCTCCAACATACCATCCATCAAAGGAATTCAGGCCTACTTCAGCTATTTTCCACGGAACCACGACAAGTCCAATTATCAATATTGCTGATATTACTATTTTATTAATCCCTTTCATATCTATAATTTTGCGTTCTGTTTTATTTGCCCACAAAAAAATCATTACCAATGAAAGTACAAAAAGACCAAGCCATACTAAATGGAATATTCCAAACTTTATAGTATACATATCTACAACATTCGCTGCTGTCTTTGCCGCTAAAATATCATTTATTTTAAAAGCAATTCCCCTAAATTGGATTACAATGTTATTTATCCAGGCAATAAGGTTGATAAAAACCATTACAACAATACTGCTTATTTTTAAGTTCTTAACAAACAGTCCCGGCAAAAAATATAATATAAAATATAAAATCAGATTTACAAGAAAAAAGAATGCATTGCCAACAATGAAAAACTTTCCATCTCCATTGAGAGCTTCAACTTCAAAAAAAGTTAATAAAGATAATATCATTATAAACAGATATTCATTACTTTCTATTTTCTTTAAAATATCCTTTTTATTCATTTTTACTCCATTTCTATTACACATTAATTACACAATACTCTTTATTTCAAAAGTTTTCTCACATTTTTCTCATATCTCAACGTAGATGCTCTTGAAGCGGCGGATTCTACATACGTTCAAGACTCGCTCACGAGTCTTGCTGCGAAATGCGCGTCAGTCATGAGATAATTTACTCTGTAAGTTATCTCATGCTGACATTTTCATCTGCGCATTTCTGCAATCCTCGCGGAGCGTATATCAGATGTGAGATTGTACTCCCACTGATACTATT
>JAILRH010000134.1 GCA_024698345.1 Lachnospiraceae bacterium
TGTGATTTTGAAATTGATAAAAACGTGTAAAATAAGGGAAAAAAACGATTCAGAAGAATTTGCAAAATCACACATTCACACTACAATATGTTGTATTCTTAAAAAGAATCAATCAATATATGGTAGACAATTGTATTTTGCAATGTTATAATGAAGTGCGATGAAATTAATCGGTTTTTTATTTCATTTTATATAAATTTAAAGGAGTATTCAAATGCAGAGGGTTATCAAAAGAGACGGTCGACACGCAAATTACGACCGCAACAAAATTGTTTCAGCCATTCAGAAAGCAAACGACGAGGTTGAGACTTCTGAAAAGATTAGCGAAGATAAGATTTACAATATCCTTGCATCAATTGAAAACCGCGGTAACGATGAGATGGCGGTTGAGGAGATTCAGGATATTATCGAGCAAAAGCTTATGGCAGAGAAGAAATTTGTTCTTGCCAAGACTTATATTATCTACCGCTACAACAGAGAGTTAGTCAGAAAGGCAAACACTACCGATGATTCTATTCTCGCTCTCATCGGAAACACTAACAAAGATGTCATGGAAGAGAATTCCAACAAGAATGCAGTTATCGCTTCAACACAGCGTGACCTTATTGCCGGCGAGGTATCAAGAGACCTCACAAAGAGACTTCTTCTTCCTGAGAAGATTTCAAAAGCTCATGAGAACGGTGTTCTTCATTTCCATGATTCTGATTACTACTTACAACCGATTTTCAACTGTTGTCTTATCAATATAGCAGATATGCTTGACAATGGTACTGTTATAAACGGAAAGCTTATTGAAACTCCAAAAAGTTTTCAGGTTGCATGTACTGTAACAACACAGATTATTGCTTCTGTTGCAAGTTCTCAGTACGGTGGACAGTCTGTAGATATCAGACACCTCGGCAAGTATCTCAGAAAAAGCCGTGACAAATATACAGAGCACTATGTTAAAAAGTATGGCGACAAAATTCAGCCTGAACTCATAGAACAGTTTGTAAATGACAGACTTTACGATGAATTAAAGTCAGGTGTTCAAACTATTCAGTATCAGATTAATACTCTTATGACAACTAACGGTCAGTCTCCATTCGTCACTCTCTTCCTCAACATTGATGAGAATGACGAGTACGCTGATGAGGTTGCACTTATTGTTCAGGAAGTTCTCAGACAGAGAATTGAGGGAATCAAAAACGAAAAGGGTGTTTATGTTACTCCTGCTTTCCCTAAACTCATCTATGTTTTGGATGAGCACAACTGTTTAAAAGGCGGCAAATACGACTACATCACAAAGATGGCTGTACAGTGTTCAGCAAAGAGAATGTATCCTGACTATATCTCAGCTAAAAAAATGAGAGAAAATTATGACGGAGAAGTATTCTCATGTATGGGTTGCCGTTCATTCCTTTCAAACTGGAAAGACGAGAACGGAAAATACAAATGGGAAGGCCGTTTCAACCAGGGTGTTGTCAGCCTCAATCTTCCACAGATTGGTATTATTTCCGGACAGGATGAAGAAAAGTTCTGGCCATTACTTGAGGAGAGACTTGCTCTTTGTTTCGAGGCTCTTATGTGCAGACATCATGCGTTAGAGGGCGTATTATCAGATGTAAGCCCAATCCACTGGCAGTATGGAGCAATTGCCCGTCTTGAAAAAGGTGAAAAGATTGATAAGCTTCTTCATGATGGCTACTCAACTATTTCACTTGGATACATTGGTTTATACGAAGTAACAAAACTTGTAAAAGGTGTTAGTCACACAGATCCTGTAGGAACAGATTTCGCTCTCAGAGTTATGAATCGTCTCCGTCAGGCATGTGACTCTTGGAAGAAAAATACAGGTATTGCTTTTGGTCTTTATGGAACTCCTGCCGAATCATTATGTTACAGATTCGCAAGAATTGACAAAGAAAAGTTCGGTATCATTGAAGATATTACAGATAAAGGATATTATACAAACTCATATCATGTTGACGTACGTGAAAAGATTGACGCTTTCAGCAAATTTACATTTGAGAGTCAATTCCAGAACATCTCCTCTGGTGGTGCAATCTCATACGTAGAGATACCAAATATGAGACATAATATTGAAGCTTTAGAGGAACTTGTTAAGTTCATCTACGACAACATTCAGTATGCTGAGTTCAACACAAAATCAGATTACTGTCACGTATGTGGTTTCGATGGTGAGATTACTGTTAATGAGGATGGCGAGTGGGAATGTCCACAGTGCCATAACAAGGATCATGCCAAGATGAATGTTACTCGTAGAACATGCGGTTATCTTGGTGAGAATTTCTGGAACGTAGGTAAGACAAAAGAAATATCTTCCAGAGTACTTCATATCTAAAAGCAGATTATATTGGAATTTACCGTCCTCATCCAATATAATTAATTCTATTGGTGTAGAACCCCTTCTCTTCTCAAACTGTGGTTCTACACCTTTTGTTATCCACGACGAGCCAAGTGGAAATCTGTGCTTGCACAGAGATTTACATTTGGCGACCGTGTAATCACTGAGAAGTAGCGAAGCGGATTCGAAGTGGTTATGCGGCAAGTGGATAGTTTATCCACGACGAGCCAAGTGGAAATCTGTGCTCGCACAGAGATTTACATTTGGCGACCGTGTAATCACTGAGAAGTAGCGAAGCGGATTCGAAGTGGTTATGCGGCAAGTGGATAGTTTATCCACGACGAGCCAAGTGGAAATCTGTGCTATCGCGATTATAAATAATCGCTGTCGCAGTCGATAACTTACTAAGTAAGTTATCTCATGGCTCGCACAGAGATTTTTCAGAAAGGATTGTATTATTTATAATAATGCACAAGGTACATGGCAATGAATTATGCAGATATTAAACAATATGATGTTGCAAATGGTCCCGGTATCAGAGTTTCGGTATTTGTAAGCGGTTGTACACATGCATGTCCCGGTTGTTTTAACAAAGAGGCTTGGGACTTTAATTACGGCAAGCCATTTACAGATGAGACATTAGCCTCCGTTTTAGATACATTAAGTTTCGAACATTACAAAGGCATTTCTTTTCTTGGGGGAGAACCTTTCGAATACGTTAACCAACAAGGGCTTTTACCATTGGCAAAAGCCGTCAAAGAAAGGTTCCCGGACAAAACCATCTGGTGCTATACAGGTTACACCTTCGACACCGACATACTTAATGACATGTGTCAAAAGTGGCCGGTAACCAAGGAATTCTTATCATATATTGATGTAATTGTTGACGGAAAATATATCGAAGCAAAAAAAGATTTAAACCTCAAATTCAGAGGTTCCTCAAACCAAAGGATTATCATGGTAAAAGAATCACTCGAAAAAGGAGAAATAGTATTATGGCAGTAAAAGTAAATATAAAAAAATTGAACCCTGAGGCAATTATTCCAACTTACGGAACAGAATTTGCAGCCGGTGCTGATTTATACGCGTGCATGGGTGGCGATACTGTTATTGCTCCGGGAGAGACTGTTTTTGTAAAGACAGGCGTTGCTTTGGAAGTTCCTGAAGGTTACGCGGGACTTATATATGCACGTTCCGGATTATCATGCAAACAGGGATTAGCTCCCGCAAACAAAGTGGGCGTTGTTGATTCTGATTACAGAGGCGAGATAATAGTTGCCCTTCATAACCACTCACAGGAGACTCGCACAATTGCCGACAAAGAACGTATAGCCCAGTTTGTCATCACACCTTTCCTCAAGGCAGATTTCAATGAAGTCACAGAATTGGACGACACAGACAGAGGCGAAAAGGGATTTGGCTCAACAGGTAAAAAATAATGCTATTAAATGCTATTTATAATTATTGAATGTCATTAAAAGTTATTGATTTCTTTTATGCATCGTCAGATATATTATCATAGCAAGTGGTTCGCAGGCGTTTTTCACTTCTTCAAATGTGTTTGTCTGCGCCCCCCATTTCTATAAGCATACACTGTGGCAGCAAATCAAGATTATACTGATACGCATTTATATAATTATGGCGGGTGAAGTTTGGCTAATAAGCTTCAGCCGTCATTTTCATTTGAAGACTGAGGGCAAGATTATCACGCAAATTAGGGTTGTACAGATAATCAATATCACCTGTTCCCCTAAATCTTGACATGCCGTTAAAAAACATAATTTGCGCCGTAGGTTTATTATTTACAGTGGTAACCAGTTTTACTCCCTCTCTCACCCCGTCTCTATGGATATCAAGTACCAGACTAATGGACGGATTTGCTTTAAGTATATTTTTTACTCCGCTTCTTGCCTGGTCATAGGCCTTGTTCCTGTCCAATTTTCCATTTACCACATCATAAGTCGTCTTGTCGTGAATAACATTGTAACCAAACTGTTCTCTCAGAATTGTCGCAAGATATTCTCCTACACCAACAATACTTTTTTCCGTTTTCCCTTTAGTATTGGAAAATTATTCATTTCTCCACCACCTTCGTTTTTCCCCGAAAATTTAATTTAGAATAACTATATTAGTATTTCCATTTTGCCATTAAAAATCCCCTTAATTAGATTTTGCTTATTTACCATGTCTACTTAAGGGGAATCATATCATCTGTTGTGATGATGTTGCTTCTTTTTGATTAGAAGTAATTTGTTAAAATATACTGAATAGACAAAAAAAGAAGCATTGCATTCGTGATTAACTCACCAACGCAACGCTTCTTTTATTTCACGTCACAATAATTAATTATGCGATTGTGTTAACTAACTTAGCTAATCTAGAAACTTTTCTAGCTGCATTGTTCTTATGATATACACCCTTTGTGCATGCCATATCAATTGCCTTTGTTGCTGCAACTAATTCTTTTGCTGCTAACTCTTTATCATTGTTAGCTACTGCTGCTTCAACCTTCTTGATGCAAGTCTTTACACCACTCTTGATTGCTTTGTTTCTTTCGTTTCTAGTACGTGCTACGATAATTCTTTTCTTTGCTGACTTAATGTTAGCCATTTTGTCCACCTCCGTGAAAAATATAATTTTTCATGATTCCTTTGAGAGAGATTCGGAATCATCCTGTAACTTATCTGTGCCATAGGATTTCGCGGACTGTTGGCACAGACACAAAATATATTGTACATTTTCCCCTACCAAATGTCAATAGATAGACGAAAGTAATTCGAGCTGGCATTGCTGAAAGATAGACTAGTTACGAAAGTCGAAGATGATAATCACAAAAACCACGATACTTAATGTTTCGAGCTGTACTTTACAAGCAACAATTCAATTCCCATGTTTTTGTCCATCCTGCTACTCTTAAACATCTCATCCATCTCAACACTGTCCCTAAGACCTGACTTTAATTCTCCAATTGTAAAATTCTTACTCTGCCTGATGGTCTTTCCGGCAATAAAGCTCTGAACTCCCATTTCCTGGGCAATCTGGGTCTGCCCCATTCCTCTTGCTGTAAGATCCTTTGCCTGAAGCATGAGGTTAAACTGTCTGATTATCATAAACAAGATCCTCTCGGGAGGTTCTTTTGACTCAATTAGTTCATAATAACACTCTAAGGTTTTCTTGCTGTCCTTGACTGAAATAGCGTCTATCATATCAAATATTCTGACAGATAACTGCGTGATGCAAATCTCATCAATATCTTTTTTTTCAATTACTTCTCTGTCACCACAAAAAGACACCAGCTTTTCTATCTCATTTGAGAGAAGTTCCATATCCGTTCCAACTTTAGAAAGGAAATAGCTCATATTGCTCTGTGTTATCTTCTTATTGTAAGAATTAAACACCTTTGCTGCCCACAGCGATAGCGCCTTCTCATCCTGTCTTCCCATCTCGCAGGCATATCCTGCAGCTTTGACAGCCTTATACAGCTTGTTTCTCTTATCAACTTCCGACTCAACAAATACAATAACTGTTGATTCCGGAATATTCTTAACATACTCTGCAAGCTTGTCCTGACTACTTTTAAAAAAACCGCTGTCCTCAATCACAAGTAATTTATAGTCGGCAAAAAAAGGCATTGTCTCTGCCATATCAATCACCTCATTGACATCTATACCTTTTCCTTCATAAAAGCTCTTATTCATAGTGTCATCACCGGCAATTGCCTCTATAAGCATATGCTTATATCTCTTTTTTAGATATTCTTCTTCGCCAAACAGCAAATATACTCTTTTAAATTGTCTATCCTTTATATCTTGATTAATTGTTTTCATAAACTCGATTATAACATAATACCGGCAAAAAAACATAAATATTTAACCATTATTGATTCTTAACTATTATCTGCCCGTCGCGACTGGTTACATATATTTTTCCTCTGCACTTTCTTATTCTTTCAACCAGTTCCTTATGGGGATGACCATACCTGTTGTTTTTTCCACAGGATATCAGAAAAATATTCGCTCCTGTTCTTTCCAAAAATTCCATCGAGGTAGAATCTTTAGAACCATGATGAGCCACTTTGAGTACATCATATTTTTCCTGAATTCTGTCTATAAATTCTCCTTCACATTTCATTGGAATATCACCGGTAAACAAATATTTACTACCATTCTGAGTTATCTTTAGTATAAGAGATTTGGAATTTTCATCTTCTGCATTAATATTCTTTCCCGGATAAAGACATTCAACCGTCAAATTCTCTAACTTAAAAGCATCGCCCTCCCCAATAAATATAATTCTCTCTTCTTCACTTTCTATTTTTTTCCAAAGATCACTGTCTTTATCTATGATATCAGCCACTACTATTTTCCCTATTTTAATTGAATCGGGATTACTGTCATTTAGCATTTCCAAAAGCCCGGAATAATGATCGCTGTCTGCATGTGACACAAAGAAATAATCAATCCTGTCAATTCTTCTTGCCTTAAGCGCGGACTTAACACGATATTTGTAGACCTCTTCAACATCACTGCTTCCGCAATCAATCATAAGATTAGCCGATTTATCGCAAACAACTATACAATCTCCCTGTCCGACATTGTTAACAATAATTCCGTTGTTGTTATCAAAACGACACAGCAATATGGGCAAAATCAGATAGATTGCACCAATTGATATTCCCCTAAATACACGAACAGTAGTTTTCTTTTCTTTTTCCCTGATGTTTTTCAATAAATGTACTCCGTACAAAAGCACAATTAAAACCGAATAATATATTATAATCTGCCAAACCTTCGGTCTTCCTGTAACACAAACATTACCCGTAATTATCGCAGTCTTCCTACATACAAAGGTAAAAGTTTTTAACACACTCAAAACCGGTGAAATAATAATATCCGATATCCAATTACCGTTCCCTATTATCAGGCTTAATAATACCGATATAAATGAGAACATAACAACAAATGACATCATCAAAACCACAATAACATTTACAACTACCGACAATCTTGAATATTGAAAATAATAATAGGTGACAACCGGAAGTGTAACAAGATTTATCGAAATGCTTGCAATTAAAGATTTAATTACCTGTATTTTTATTTTTTCAATGCTTACAATTACAATTTCATACGCATCTTTTCTATTAATTCCCGAATTTATTTGTATGCACCTTTTATTTACATATCTTATCTTAAATGCATCTTTATTCTCCACTCCGAGAAATTTGCACAATACAGGGTATACATATATTATTGAAAAAATAGCCCCCACAGACATTTGAAAAGAAAAATTCATAATAATAAAGGGCTTAAAAATGCACATAATTATAACTGTAAAGGAAACTGCATTTGCCATATCATATCTTCGCCCCAGTACGTTAGCAAGAATATAAAAAACAAACATAATCACCGCTCTTACTGCTGACACCTGTTCTCCTGTCATTATCACAAAAGAAATCACAACAAAAAGTGAACCACTACCTGATATTATAAATTTAAACTTTTTGCGCAACAATTTATAAATTGCAATACCTATAGCTGTAATGTGAATCCCGGAAATTGCAATAATATGACTTATCCCACCAGCCATATATAAGCTCTTCATCTCCTCGTCAATCTGATTTTTTTCGCCTGTAAGAATCGCCGTTATAATATATTTTTCTTCACACTCCTGACTCATCTTACTCACTGCGTCCATCATTTTGTTTTTCAATTCAAACAAAACTAAAACGTAATGATTGACATTATTATTTAAGCCTTCTGATTTTTTCTCCTTTATATATCCGTACCTTCCCAATGTTTTATAATACAGATTCAAATCCATATTTCCCGGATTTGCTGCACTCTCATATTTTTTTATAGAACCTTCTACACAGACCTTATTTCCCGGATAATATATATTTTTTTTATTGGTATATACTACGACTTCATCATAATTATTTTTTTGATTCTTTTTGATGCAGTATCCTTTCTCCCCATCAGATGTCTCAGTATAATTTTTTCTGACATCTGTTGTCTTTGTATCGGCTGTCTCTTTATCGGCTGTTCCATCTTTTACTTTCACAACTTCAACATTTTTCAGATAGTATCTGTATCCTACCGAGGTGCTCTCTACATGAGAAAAAGTTCCAATCGCCACCACCTCTCCTGAAAAATACTGAACCTTTCTCTCTTCACTTAATACGCTTATCTTTCCTACTAAAAAGAGCAAAAAAATCACAACAAAAAAGATTTCCTTCTTCTTCGTTGTGACTTTTTGCATCATTATATAAGGTATGCATAGCAATAACAAAATACCATGCATTCCTAAAATGGCATCTACCTCTCCAAGTACCAAGGCCGGCACTACAAACACTACCGGTCTTTTTTCCGCCATATAAAACTTCTCCTATTATTTTTTCTGTTAAACTATTTTTCATCCTTTTTTTCTGTCTTCTCAACATAATCAAGATTTCTTGAAAACGCATCCGACAAAGGAATAGTGCCATGGTAAACTGCACCAACTTCATTTACAACAATAATCTGAATTTTGTGAATATACGAAATCTCAGATAACGAATTGACAATAGAATAAATAACAAGTTCATCAGGAACCGTCACCTGCTCTGTCAGAAAATTTTCTGAAAATGTAACATAACAGATATTGTCCATTGTCTTGACACTTATAACGCTAACATTCTCCGAAACAGTTCTGATAAATCCAGGTTCTTCTCCAGGCCCTTCTATCAGTTTGTTAATAATAAACTGTTCCTTGGATATATTATTTCCATACTCTGCCTTGAAATTGTATGGTACAAGTGCATCTCCTTTTGAATTTGCAAAATAAATGGTAAATTCATCTTCATGACTGTTATTCTGATTCTTATCAAGATTATCCGCAAAATCCCTTGCAGACATATTTCCATATACTTCACCGTTTTCTTTTGTGAGAGGGTGTCCGTCAACAGAAAACGAAACACAACTCACCTTCTCGATCTGAGTCATGGTAAGAACTATAGCAGCTCTTGTAAGCACCTCTCTGGAACGGCTCATGGACAGATAATCTCCATCAAACATCATCGACAGCACTCCGTCTTCCATGGAATAATCTTTGAGCGTAACTTCATTTGGAATCGCTTTTACTATTTCAACATTATCTGTGTTCAGTTTCAGATGCTTAACACATTCCTCAATCTGCTCATTTGGATCATCAGATTTGAACTTGAATTCTTTTGGAACAAGTTTTGTCTCTGATTTATTGACATAATAGATATATGTCTTGCCCTCAGTAACAGTATTATTTTCTTTCTCGCATCCTGTAACACCAAATAAAACACAAACCATCGACACAATAAGCGAACACAGATATACAAATCTGTTCAGTTTCATTATATAAAATCCTCCTGTCAGAACCTGACATCAAAGCAAGTTCGTATCATTTTTTTTGGTATCTGAATTCTTTTTGTTATTTGTTGCCTCTCCATCGATATATTTAAGCGGAACCCTTACTGTAAAAGTTGTTCCCTCATTTTCTGCACTGTGAACTTTTATAACACCTTTGTGCATAACAACAATTCGCTTTGTAATTGCAAGTCCAAGTCCTGTTCCACCTGTTTCTCTGGACCTTGCCTTATCAACTCTGAAGAATCTGTCAAATATTCTATCTTGATCTTCTTCGGCAATTCCGATACCCGAATCCTGAACCTTAATGTAAAAATACTGATGATCCGCATTCAGTGAAACTCTGACCCAACCATCATTTACGTTATACTTTATAGCATTCTCAACCAGATTCGAAACTACAATCGTAAATTTCACTTCATCAACTTCAGCAACAACAGGCCTGAATGATTCAAAAACCACTTCAATATTCTTGAGTGCCGCAATCGGTCTGAGTCTCTTTAATGTAAGTTCAACAATATCATTTATGTTGCTGGTTGCAATATTTATATCAGCATCTTCTTTGTCCATCCTTACAAGAGATAACAAATCAGTTATAATGTCGTTCTCTCTGTCTATCTCTTTTCCTATATCAGTCAAAAATTCCTGATAAAGTTCTTCAGGTACATTTTCCTGACCTATTAGAGAATCCGCAAGTACTTTCATGGAAGTGATTGGTGTTTTCAATTCGTGGGATACGTTTGATACAAATTCCTGTCGTGATTTTTCCTGTTCTCCAAGTTTGTCAAGCAAATGATTGATTCCCTCACCAATCTGTCTTATCTCTGTATATCCTGAAATATTTATTGTTTTTCCGGTATCTCCTGCCGTAATCTCCTGTAATGTCTTATCCGCATTCTTAAACGGAATAGATATGTACTTTGAAATCAAAGCAGCTAACAGTACCGCTAACACAAAAACAATTACATCTATAGCCATTGCCATAGAGAATAAATCCTGATTAAAAGACTCTGCATCCTCAGTTGAATATCTCATATACAAAGCTCCAACCATCTTAGAATCTTCCACTTCCTTACCATTATCTTCAACATTTCCGTTACCAACAATAACAATAGGCATAGCAAATTCCAGAAAATGCCCTTCCTCATTATAAACAGAGACGCTGTCTCCTGCCATACTTCTCATTACCAATTCAGAAATACTGGTTTTATTCTCATCAAGTGCAAAAGTATCAGTTACTATAATGAAATCATTGTTAATAATCTCAATTCGTCCATCATATCCGTTAGCCAGTCTGTTTAGTTCCGCCTTTACAAGTGCAGAATCCATATTATCCATATAATTTTCACTCAGAATACAGTTTCTAAGCATAGTATTCTGGGCCTGAAGTTTTGATATTTTCTGTTCGATATAATTCTTTTTTGTAATATTCAGCAAAAAAATATTACTTATCAGTACAGGAACTAACAGCACCAGAAATATCGTGATAAAAATCTGAACTCTGATGCTGTAAATAAAATCAAAAACAGAAAATTTTTTTCCTGTCAATACAGGCTTATTTTTTTTCTTTATTTTCATTGTTCCTCATCCTTACCTAACCCTGATAATAATATCCCATACCCCATTTTGTATGAACATACTTTGGATTAGCCGGATCTTCCTCAATCTTCTCTCTCAGTCTTCTGATATGGACGTCAACAGTTCTCAAATCGCCGTTGTATTTAGATCCCCAGACAAGATTCATAAGTTTCTCCCTGCTGTAAATCTTTCCCGGATTAGTTGCAAGAAGTTCCATCATATCAAATTCTTTTGTTGTGAGATTTATCTCTTTACCGCAAATATATATTCTCTTTCCCTCAATATCCAACTTGAGATCACCATTCTCGATGATAGTTTTCTTTTCTTCTTCTTCTCTCTTTGCTCTTCTGCTGTTTCTTCTGATAATGGCTTTTATTCTAGCCTTTACTTCAAGAATATTGAAAGGCTTTGTAATATAATCATCTGCACCATACTCAAGTCCTAAAATCTTATCCATATCATCGCCCTTTGCAGTAAGCATTATTATAGGCATATCGGAAAACTCTCTAATCTGCTGACAAACTTCAAATCCATTAAAAACAGGAAGCATAACATCTAACAAAACAATATCATACTCTTTCTGCTTTGCCATCTCAACTGCTTCTCCACCATCATATGCACAATCAACCTCCATACCTTCCTGCTGAAGGCTGAACTTTATTCCCTTAACTATTAATTTTTCATCATCAACAACTAATACTTTATTCGCCATACTCATTACCAACTTTCTATACTATTTACAATTTATAATTAATATCAACTCAAACTTAAACTTAAACTTAAACTTAAACTCTTCTTAAACTCAATTAAAACTTATACCACTCTTAATCCAATCTCAATCTTTATCTTCTAATTCAAACTCTTCTTAATATCTCCATCTGAAACTTAGACCGTTATACTGTCTTTAATCCTATTAAACACATTTTCTCCGATTCCTGATACATTCTTAATATCTTCTATCTTTTGGAAAAAACCGTTTGCTGCTCTGTACTCAATAATAGAAGCCGCTTTTGCTTCTCCGATTCCGGCAAGAGAACACAGCTCTTCTTTAGATGCCGTATTTATATTAATCAAATTTGAATTATCTGACGCATTACTATTGTCAATTGACGTACACTCATTAAAATTATATGAGTTCGTATCTTTGGCTGCACCCTCAGATATCTTTTTGTACTGTTTCTTAGACAGTATCTTAATATGCTCTCCGTCTTCTAATTTAGAAGCCAAATTGACACATTCCTCTGACGCTTCATCCGTAAATCCACCTGCAAGTTTCACTGCACTTATCATTCTTTCACTCTTATTTATACTGTACACTCCCGGATTCTTTACACAACCGGTTATGTAAATATAAATAAGTTCGAAATCTGTATTAATCTGCGTTGTTTCCTTATCCGAAATACTCTCCTGTTGCCCATCTTCACTATGGGAAATAGATAACTCAGCAAAATCTTTTTCTTTTAGTCCACATCCTGTGAGCTGTAATATCAAAAACGCAAAAATAAGATTACATAATATCATTCTCTTAATCATATTTCCTCCAATCCGGAGCTTCCCTATGATTAATGCCAATGCGTCTGTTACCATTTTACAAAAATAAATTAATCTTGACAATATGGGAATTTTGCCGAGATTTCAAAATATTTTCATTTTTTTGTTGTTACTTTTGTAAACCTATTCAGGTAACGTAAAAAGGATATGCATATTAGGCAATCCTAATCTGCATATCCTTTTTTTTATCTTAATGTTTATTTTTATGTTTATCTTAATGTTTATCTTAATGTTTATTTTTATGTCTATTATTATGCTTATTTCTGTGTTTTTTCTTAATGATAATATTGGTATTTATGCCAACGCTGTT
>JAILRH010000156.1 GCA_024698345.1 Lachnospiraceae bacterium
ATGTTATCTTGTGGCAGAAAACCCTATAGTTTTCCTCAAAGGGAATAAAACACTAGAAGCGTTTGGAATTCGAAACAGTACTGATATTATATTTAAGAGGTAATTGCGATGAACCATCAATTCATTAGCCGTCAATCCTAATGGCACTTCTAACTCTTGATGAAAGTTATTATTTAAATTGTGAAAACAAATATTTACTGTATCCATACCACACCTCATTTACATCAACAAAAAGCTTATATTTTTTATATAGCCATCTCTCATAAGTAGTTCCAAAGGATTGACTTCATCACTTTCCAAATTTTCGATTTTTTCTACAATCTCGCTTATCTCAAATCTATTATTTGTAACTCTTTCATCCTTAATACAGTTGTTACATACAAAAAATGTATTTACACTATTGATATTTCCAATACTTTTCATCATAATATTTGTCGCATCATAACTTGCTTTGCTCTGATTAATAACAAACACTGTCTTATCCGCCTTGCCTATCAACTCCATTTTATTGTTATCAAAACAACTATCGGTATCAACAATAATATAATCATATTCATTCTGTTCTTTAATTACATCAATAATTATTTGATACACTGAATAATCAAGTCCCAATGATATCAGTGGCAATTTGAATGCAGGCCAATAATCAAAAGTACTCTTTTCAATATATTTGTTTAGAAACGAAAAAGTAATCTGTTTTGGTTTATTGAAAGTAATATAAGCCTCATTATCCAATATACATTTACTTTCTCTTAGGATAAAATCAAAATTCTGCAGATATCCCGAATTAATATACAACACTTTTTTGCCTATGCTCGAAAGATAGGCACTGACTCCCATTGAAACTGTTGTTTTGCCTGCCCCGCCATTTGCAGAAGAAAACACAATAACTTGAGTATTTCTCTCATTTAAGTTACTAAGTTTACTTGAAAGATTACATCTTCCTTCTAATTCCGCAAACAATTCGTTTGTCTTTGAATATTTGTATAAAAATGATACATTATCTTTCCCCTCTTGATTTCTCTTTTCAGTTAAAATCACAATACTATCAATATCATGTTTTTTCAGATTATCAATAAATAAAGACTCTTCGATAATTAACAAATCAATTTTTTGAGGATATGAAAAGAACTTATTAAAATAATCAATGTCTGTAATTATCTCAACATTAATAAGTCCCCAATATTCAAGAAGTAACTTATTATGAAAAGGGTTTATATAATTCTCATCTGTATCTATTATAACTACTCTAATGTCAGCCATTAAAACACCTCTCCTACTCTTTCACAACATAAAATGAACTATTTGCAAGTGTTATCTCATCTGCATTATTTATTAGATGAGGAACATCAGCTTCAATTCTTTTTCCATTGATATATGTTCCGTTTGCACTTTCCAAATCAGTAATATAAAACTGTCCACTTTTATTAGTTATTTTACAATGAACTCTGCTTACCAATTTATTAAAGGAAATAGGGAAATCAACAACCGTCTTATTTTTACCAATAATAAACTCATTTTTATTAACCGTAATAACAACGCCCATTGCATTTTCACTTCCCACTAGTTTCATTTTTTTGTTTTCAGTCTCCTCCATTCCAACCGTTGAATAATCAAACAGCAAACTTCTATACTCATCATTTTTTATTCTTTCAAGAATATTTCTTAGCGGAAGACTAGTATTTGACAACAATTCTTTAATATGTAATGTATTTTCATCTTGTAATTCAATATTATTATCAATAATTTCGATGATATTTCTTCTTATTTTCTCTATAAATGTCATTGTACTCGACGTTAATTTTTCAGAGATTGGAATATATATAAACTTTATCTTATACGATTTTTGATCAACATAAATTTTTCCAAAGTCCGAAACAATATTACAGCACGAAAGCAATCCATCATCTTGAAGTTCAACTATACTCTGCAAAAGTTCCTCAATTATTGTTAGAAAGATTTTGGGATTTATAAATGGGAGTATTTTTTCAATTGAATTCATCATCCCAACCTTATAAACCAATTCCAATCTGCCATTGTATTCCACTTTCATACAATCAAAAAAATAATTATAATTGTCACTTTTCATCATTTTATAATCGGTTTCATTTAACTTTATTTTTTCATCAAATCGATATGCTATATTTGAATCAAGCACTATGAAAGACTCAACAATCTCATTCATAAGATTCATTTGTTATCTCCTCACTTTAATCTCACACTAAACTCGTACATAATTAATTATTTACATTTCTTTAATTTACTCCACTTGCTCCATCTTTTTCCTTTTAAGTATCTAACTGAAAAATAGTAGGCTTTTTTACCACCAGTTATTTTTATTATTCCTCTGTTCTTTTTAAATATCTTCATCTTAGATTTTTTCATTTTTTTATTGGCAGAGTATTTAATCTGATATTTTTTTGTACCTTTAACTTTTTTAATAGTTACAACATATTTTTTTCCTTTTTTAACTACTTTTTTTATCTTTGTTGCTGGCAATAATGATTTATTACTCTGGGATTTATTTTCAGCATTCTGTTCTTTTTGAACAACATAAAAATATTCTTCTGAAAACTCTCCATACACTCTTTTATTGTTTACTTTCTTAAACGCACGCACCTTAAACTTATAACTTCCCTCTTTAAGTGATACTGTCACATTGTTGGTTGTAGCCAAAGTCAATAAATTTCCGTTGCTATAAATTTCAAAGCCATCATATATTTCACCCTCAATAGCCATTCTATACTGTGAAAACTGTTTTGTTATACCTACTACTGTTGGAGTTGCAGGCACATAGTACTTTTCAAAAACATCTGAATAACTTGAAATGATACCATCTGTAACTGACGCAACTTTATAATAATATTTTTTTCCTATCTCAACATTAGAATCAATAAAAGCGTTTCCTTCCTTAACTGTGCCAATTTTTGTATAGTTTGCATCCTTGTCTTCGCTTCTATACACTTCATAATAATCTGAACCTTTCACAGTATCCCATTTTATCTTCAAACCATTCCCGCTGTTTTCAACACTTCCAACGTTTACAGTATCCATATTAACAACAAAAGTTACCTTTTCAGCATTTCCGGTCTCAGATTGTACTAAACATGTGTACTTTCCTGTAGTTGTTCCTTTAAATTGAAATTTTCCTTCTCCAAGATTTTTTATTATTCCGCCATTATCAACAGATGCACTATACTTTAATCCTGCTTCATCCTCGGTTGCACAAAAATTATATCCGTTTGCTAAATCTTCTTTTGTAAGAAGAATTTCCTTATCGTTAATTGTTTTCTGATTAGAATCTAATACTTTTAATTCATAATTCTTTACAATAACCTTTATATTAAATATATATGTGTCATAAGATGTCTTCCAGTTTCCCCTAACTACATCATCTGCTATTGTACACTTAATGTTTGTTTCTCCGGAATTAGAACCTGTTGTAATAGTAACACTATGATTAGAATTTTTCTGAACTTCAGCAATGTTTTTATCATTTCCTTCCCACCAAACACTCAGTTCGTTGAAATCGTCCAAATTAACTGAACTAAAGCTCAACGCACTCTCTTTTTTTACATTTGTAGCTAGTTTAACAACATCAGTATTCATCGAAAAACTAGGTTTTTTTCTAACATGAACTGAAATTTCTTTCGAAACAGGTTTTAATCCTGCCTGTGTACTTCCATCTGCTGTAATCTTAACAGTTGTATCACCTGACTTCACTCCCACAATTTCAATCGAGCTTCCTTTACCACCATATGTACACTTTGCCGTAGCTATCTTGTTATCATTTGAGAACACTGAACATTGTTGCCATGCATTTTTTGACTGTTCTTTCCAATCTTCTTCTATATTAGTATCAAATGGTAAAGGATTAGCTGTCAGTGTATATTTTTCTCCTTCGTACAAATACAAGGTTTGTGGTTCTGAACATGTTGGATTGCTTATTTTTATATCTGTAACAACAGGATGAACCCTAACTCCGATATTTTTGTTATTATAATTTTGTCCTCTGCTATCATAAGGAATTTTAACTCTGGTATATCCAATTTTAGTTCCTTTCATTGTAACAACTGACCAATCTACCGTACAATTAACTGCTCCCGGATTAGTAATCCCCGAGTTATCCACTTGCACATTTTCTCTCCCATACCATCCATCAATCGCATAGTTTCTAGAAACACTTCCTCCTAATGTAACATCCCAATATTCCCAAGTTTCTTCTGCAAAAACACTGTCAGAATCACATATTGCAAAATTAAACAATACTAGTAGTGCCAAACTCATAATTATCTTTTTTAAATTACTCATAACTTTATTCCTCCAATCTGTTTATTTATATTTTTATTTCTATTCCCAAACAACAACCGCATAAACAACATATTTACCTATACTCTCAGAAAATGTTACATTTATTCCTATTCCATATGTTCCACTGCCTGAAAATTTTCCTGACAAATCAATTGCCGCATCAGCCAAATCTGACTCCTCCAAAGAAACAATCTCTGTTGTTGCCACATCGGCTGAAACATTAAGACTATTATTACCACATAATTCATCTACTGTATTTTTAGCATTTGTTTTTCCATTATTGGCCATATATATAGCAAGATTGTTTAAATTACTATCTTCCTTTCCTGAAATTGACGTAGAAATTGAATTACGCAACAATGACATATTAGCCTTGCCAATAACGCTGTTATCTTCTTTTTGATTTGGAACTATATTATTTTCCTTGTTTGATACTGATTTACTAGTCTCTTTCTTATTCTCACTATCATTCTTACTATTATTCTTACTATTATTCTTACTATTTTTCTTACTATTATTCTTACTATTACTGCTATTTGTATCCTTCTTATTCTTCTTAGTTGTAACATTTTCTGTGTTATTAGTATCATTTGAGTTATTATTTGAATCATTGCTGTTTTGATTGTCGAAATTTTGTGTAACATCACTCACATTATTATTATTATTTTCTTCAACCTGCTCCTCAAGATCAATATTGGTATCCTGACTCACCTGCATAGTGCCTTTACTAACACATATTACAATACTTTGTCCCTGTTCAACAGGTATTCCTGCACTTACACTTTGAGAAATAACCGCTCCTCGCGGAACAATATCACTATATTCTTCAGTAATATTCACATTACATCCAATTTCTGTCAACTCACTTCTTGCATCGTCATAGTGATCTCCTACAACATCCGGCATTAGTACTACTTCTGTTGTTGTTTCTTCTACTTCTTGTGTTGTTTCTGTTTGTGCAGTACCATTATTATCTGACTTATGTGATTTAGACAGTACCATTCCAACAATAATCATTAATACAATTACAGAAACAGCAATACCACAAATTACTATTATTTTACTTTTCCCTTTTTCTTCATAATCTGTTCCAATGCTACTTGCAATTGTATACTGTTCTGTCTCATTTACAACCGCTGCGTCTTCATTTTCTGATGGCTTATCAATTTCGTCAATTTCTTTCTGTTCTGTCTCGGCGCCATCTTCAGCTACATTTTCTTTTCTCTTTAACGAAGCGTTGCCTATTTCCTTTTCATCATCCTGATGACTGATATTCTTAACTTCAATTTGCTCTTCATCATATAACTCATCCGGCTTTGTTTGAGATGGAACAACAATCTGTTCCATAGGCATTGTCTTATCCATATCCTCTGTCTTTTCATCATCAGCATCATGTTCATCATTTACTTGAAGTTTTGCTTTTTCGAGAGTATTTCTATCAATTTGTTCCAATGCTTCTCTCATTTCTTTTGCTGATGCATATCTGTTATCACTGTTAAAAGAACATGCTTTTAATATTATATCAGCAACTTGCTTTGAAGCATATTTGGGTGGTTCTATATCTTTGCCTGAAAGTCTCAATGTATTCGCCTTTTCTTTATCTGAAAATCTAATCGGCTCATTATCAGGTGGCATAAACGGCATTCTGTTTCCGTTTAGTAATTTATAAAGTACTAATCCTAATGAATATATATCAACTGTTGAGTTATATTTTTCTCCACGATACACCTCAGGTGCAATATAAGTATATGTACCTTTTTTTGACATATCAGGACTATTTTTTTCCATGGACTTTGCGATTCCAAAATCGCCAAGCTTATATTTTCCAATATCAGATACAAATATATTTTCCGGTTTAACATCTCTGTGAATAATATTTTTATTCTCACACAATTCCAATGCATTACATATTTCAATTCCCAAATCAATAACTCTGTCTTGATTCAATTCATTTTTTTCAAAGAAATCGTATAATCCGGTCAACAGTTCCATTCTGATAAGAATAGTCCAACCAATTTCATTTTCTTTTTTTAATACTGCATGATCTTCATATCCAACAATGTTGGTATTCCCCTTTAACTGCGACATCATTGCAAGTTCTTGGATAATATTTTGTACCATATCTTCATAATATGAAGATATTTCTTTTTCTGTGACACCATCATTTCTAATACTTTGAATTTCAGCATCATCTTGAGGAATTTCAATTACTTTCAACGCAGCGTCATATTTATATCCAAATTCATTTCTTTGAATATGGTATACCTTACCATATGAACCGGCTCCAATATAATTTACCAGCTTCCAATCTTTCCATACTTTTGACAATACAGATTCTATTTTCATTTTTCCTTCAACCTGCAACCACACATATTATCAATACGCAATTGCACCTTTCTCATTTTATTGTATTAGTTTAATACTTCTTATACACATCACACAATTTATTATTATACATTAAATATATAATTCTATCAAATAAACTTGCCCTGCCGTTTTTTCTTGTAAACGCTTTGCTACCAACAAAAAATCCTTTGACATATAATTTTATAAAAAACTATATGTCAAAGGATTAAATAATAGTTACTAAAAAAATCTAAAATTTGACTTTTTTTACTTTACTCCAGCCACTTTCCACATTGTCAACTTTGACTTTAACCTTAAAGTAATATGTCTTTTT
>JAILRH010000200.1 GCA_024698345.1 Lachnospiraceae bacterium
GATTCTCCTGCTCAGGCATATTTTCTCCTCCAAGAACTCCCTCATTATATAACTTTATCAGTTTATCTACTTGTAATAGGACATCTTGCTTATTCATTCTTTTCTCCAATTGTTTTTAAAGTTATCATTTCAGTTCCTCAACCCAAGTGCCATCTATCTTTCTAAAGAAGTACTCACTTAAATCATCATTTTCAAAAACTTCAAGCATCTTTTCCATGCCATAAGCAAACTTGCTTTTATCTATTTCGTCCAAGGAAACCCAATATACTTTTCCCTCATCCGACGATTTAACTTCGCCATTAAATTGATTTGTTTTGTATAGTAAAACTACATATCTTGTACCGTTATCATTAATCCAATCTTTAATTCCACATAATTGTGGAGCTGATATCTTTAACCCAGTCTCCTCCAAAACTTCTCTTACCACTGCATCTGTAAATGATTCCCCCTTTTCAACATGACCTCCGGGAAAAGTGATTCCACTGTAATCATCATCAACTTTCTCTTGAACTAATACTTCTGAGTCATTGTAAATCATACACATATTCATCAATACAACTTCTTCAATTCTTGCCATTCTTATTTCCTTTCAATCTTGCAGTTGCAGATCTTTATTTTTCTTCTGCTTTCCAAGGCTACAAATTATTTCTTCAACAGTAATATCTACTATTGTTTTCAAAAATGGTAAATCCTCTTTTTGAGGATTATCAATTCTGAATGTACATCCACAAACTGCATTAAACTCTTTTCCCCAAATATTTTTTCGCTGTCCACCATCACAAGCACCGCATTTACCGCATAAATCAACATAACTCCAAGCCTGTTCTTTTATGTTATTATCAACGTTATATTTTTCAAACCATTCTGAATTCATATCGTCTGACCATACCGTCCAATGGTTGTCTGGCTCTTCCGGATCATGTATTGCTATAAAGCAAACGCACCAATTATCTAACTTAGCCCAATAATATATCTTGTTCTTCCAACATTCACTATTATCACGATAAAAACTAATATTTTTACTTTTAAGATAGTCAACAAACTCTAACGCAACTTCTTGTTCATCTGGTAATAATTCTTGAACAATATAATCTTCAATTTTTAATTCTTTCATAATTATGTATCCTTTATGATTTTTCATTAATTATCGAAAAAAGCTCCATATCTCATATATATGATTTGATTCATATGTTTTCATTGCCATTCATTTTCGTTCTTATTATACTGATTTTTATTCTACCATACTTCCAATTCTACTGCATTAGAAAAGTACCTCCCCAACTGTTCAGGCCACTTTCAAATTACATTTCTTATTTTATCTCATGAATCTGGCTACATAATAATTTCAAAATATAAAAGGGAACCATACAAAAGTATGATTCCCTCATTATTTTTTTATTAAACCGTAATCGTTACGTTAATGTCTTCCCAAACATTGACTTTTTTCATGTTTCTATCGAACTTTTTATACTCTTTCAAGTAGTCCTTCGAAATCTTGAAATTGCCTATATTTAAAGGCTTTCGACACACGTTCTGATTATTTCCCACTTTCTGCAATTGCAGCCTGTGCTGCGTTGATACTTCGTATGAATTATCATCCATTACTTCTACCATACCATTTCCTGTACGACCTGTAACCTTACAATTCATAGGTTCCGTAAGTCTTTTAAAACGCCATTCATAATAATTCTCGTGCACAACAATCCGATCAATAAAAGTCTCTATCAACTCCTCCGGAATAGTTCCTTTAACTTCATCGAATTTCGAGTTTAATAAACCCGCTAAATATGCACTCTGGGTATCTATGGGATTAGCAACTTCTTTATCTAAAGAAAGCTGATTAATTTTCTCTGTGCAATAGTTAAGTTGATTGTTAATCAGTTTTTTCTTACTTTCAAATACCTCTTTCGAGATATCTCCTTCTAATCTCATATCTACCAATGTATTCAATTTTTTCTTTAATTTGTCCTGTTCTGCAACTAAACTATCAAGTTCATTTTTACTTGCGGACAAATCCTTCTTTTTTTCATTTTCTTCCAGTTTCTTAATTGCCTTATTTATTATCGATTTTTTGTTCTTCCAAAAGTCTTTGAAAATAAATGTGGCAACTATGTTTAATTTCCACTCAGGGAATAAATGCACTTTACATGCTCCCTCAAGACTAAGCCCTTTCTTTAATCTTGTTCGATACGAACCCATATTAGCCTGTCTGTAGCACTGATAGCCATACTGAACTCTTCCGTCTTTATACCTGTGCCATACTCTTCTCTCAAACTGAGAGCCGCACTCACATATTGTAAGTCTTGAATACATCGGCTTCGGTCGATAAACTCCCCTCCGACCTTTAAAAGTCGAAACGGATCTGTCATCCAGAATTGCCTGTGCTTTATCAAATACTTCTTCAGAAATAATTGTCTCATGATTACCTTTAACTTCAATCTTTTCTACATCACCAAAGTTGTTAATTTTCTTCTGTTCAAGGTAATCCGGAACAAATTGTTTCCTATATATAATACGCCCACAATAAAATGGATTTCTAAGAATTCTTGAAATAGTTCCAGGTTGCCATCTAGTAAGTCCTGTAGAAGTCAATCTTCCTCTCTGCTCGAGCGTTCTTGCTATCTGTGAGCAACCATATCCTTCAAGATACAAATCGAAAATCATCTTTACAGTCTCAGCCTGTTCAGGATTGATAACTAAATCATGTCCGTCACGGTCATAGCCTAACACATTACCATTTCCGTATAAGACACCGTTCTCAAAAGAGATTCTCTGTCCTGCCTTAACTCTTACTGAAACTTTCTTACTCTCGTTCTGTGCCAGTGTTGCCATCAGCGTGAGTCGTAACTCTCCGTCCTCGTCGTTCATAGTCCAGATATTATCTTCGGTGAAGTAAACTTCAACTCCCTGCCGTTTAAGAATACGTGTCTGTTGTAATGTATCAACGGTATTCCTTGCGAAACGACTCACCTCTCTGGTAATAATAAGTGAAAACTTTCCTTCTTCTGCATCTTTCATCATACGCATAAAGTTGGCTCTCTTATTAACAGAAGTGCCTGTTATTCCTTCATCAATATATCTTTCGTATAACTCCCAGTCAGGATGGGCTTCCATTATATTGTCATAGTACTGTATCTGATTAGATAAAGCATTTATCTGTGCTTCATGTTCCGTGGAAACTCTGGCATAGATGGCTACTTTTCTTTTCATATCAGTATCCTTTCTGCCAGACCTAACCCGTATTGATATTATATCATGTAAGTCCAGCCATTTCCACCTTTTTTCGAATATTTGTTCGGTTTTATTCTGCATCGTTCTATGTTTTAAGTCTTTTCTACTTGCTTATTGCTTATTGCTTGTTTCGTTATTTAATTCAGTTTCGTTTTCGGTCGTTCCAGTATCTTTTTCATTTACTTCCGATACTTGCTGCTCCTTTATGTACTCCGCCAGATAATCTGCCAAACAGTTCTCAGCAATTTCTGTTTCTTCTTCATCATATTTTATACTTAATTGACCATTTTCATCCCTAGCCACTTCCATTCTAATCACCCACCTTGATTTTTAATAAAAGAACTTTTCCTTCCGGAGAAATCTCGTCAACTAACTCTTTATCATTAATGCAAACCGTTCCTTCAACCACATCCTCTTTCGGGTAAGAAAGAATATGGTTTGGATCTGTTTCTAGGATTTGGGAAAGTTTAAAAAGTTTAACTACGGTAAGTGCCGCCTCCCCTCTTTCGATGCGACCCAGTTGCTGCGTTCTAATACCGATTGCTTCTGCCAATTTTTCTCTCGTGATTCCTTTTTGTGTTCTGAAATAATAAATATTATTTCCTGCTGCAACAGAATCGTACTCTACAACTTCTTTACCCATAATCTATTTACTCCTTTTTTCTTGATCGAAATTGATATCTAAAAATGAAGCGCGCACCAGCAATGTCTTGCTGCCACCAGTGTATTGCTACACGCACCGCCAAATATGCTCTGGTGTTTATCCCTTTACTCCATGACATCTCATGGTATAAAAAAATAAGCCTCGCCTCTGATAACAGAGATAATGCAAAATCAGATTTTTTAACGTGCATCACGTAGGGATTTGTATGCGGTCCATTTTAGTAGGGGAATAAAAATCATGCGCATAGATTTTCATTTTCTACAAAGTTTTAATCACTTTGTATGTACATAGCATAACATTGATAAAAATATAGTCCACCGACCACTTACGGGTAGATTCTTAATCCGTAAAATTAACGGATTTAACTACACTTTTTCCTAAACACCTCCTTCAACGAACGCATGATGATTAAAACAAATTCCTGTTCCGAACTGTTTAATTCATCATACATTTCTTGTTCAGTTGTTTTTATTCTCTCTACTTCATATCCTTTTACTTCTCCCCATATAAGGACATCGGCAGATATCTTAAAATATTCACATATATACATAATGTCCTGTATTGTGTATTGAGATTTGTATCTTTCACAATTCGAAACAAAATCTTCACTTCTGTGAATTATTTCCGCAAATTGAGCTTGTGTTTTTTTCTTTCTTATTCTTAGAGATTTTACTCTGTCTGTAACTTCAAACGAGACATTACACATTCCATCGCACCTCCCAAAAATGATTTAGAATTAAAAGAAGCCGCTACTACTTTTAAAGTAATAGCGGCTCCAATCTGCCATAACCGTGCCCCATCGCACAGTTCTACAATCTTCTTAAATCCCTAATATAAATCTTTATAATGTGTCTCTTCCTGTCCCATTTTAAGATTAAATCATCTTCATTATAAAGATGCTCCCTTATAGCCATAATGACTGCAAGTTCTTGTTTTGTAAGTTCCAACAATATAATATACCTCACTTTCTAAAAAAACAGGGTATATGTCCATCGTATGGTGGTAAAACTAAATGCTAACAATCCTTGTATTTAATGGTATTAAACAAATTCCATCATTGATTGCTCTGCTCTTCCTATTTATAACAAGACATAAGAATGTCTAGGTTTTTGTGTGTTTCTCTCTTGTGTCAAAAGAATGCAGCTGTCCCCAAATAGAATAATGCGCACTACACTTTAATACTTTTTTCATTATTTCAAATCTTTTGTAGGTTATTAGTCTATTTTTACTCATAGCTTTTTTACTCTTTTAGTAACCATTAGGAGTGGATAACATATACTAATAATAGTTTTGCATCCTATACACTTAACCTTAATAATTATTCATCGATGATTTTCTTTCGAGGCTCGTGTAGTACTTAATATACGACAAAAAAATCGTCTTTTCAATGATCTATAACAATAAAAATATTTTTCGTAAATATTTCACAAACATTACATTTGTGTTAATTTACTGTTACAAATTTGTTG
>JAILRH010000118.1 GCA_024698345.1 Lachnospiraceae bacterium
TATTATACGGAACTGAATGTAGCAAGGATGCTTCATGATCTTAACCATACCCTCGTTACAGATGAAGAAACTACCAATCTCAAGATAGAAGCTATTCAGAGAAAGCAGGATATACATCTGGATGAGCGGCAGAGAGAGGCGGTAGTTGAAGCACAGTCAAACGGACTCCTTGTTATTACCGGAGGACCGGGTACAGGAAAGACCACGACTATCAACACTATAATAAGAATGTTTGCTGCCGACGGACTGACAATTAGTCTTGCGGCACCGACAGGAAGAGCGGCTAAGAGAATGTCCGAGGCGACAGGTTACGAAGCACAGACCATCCACAGACTGTTGGAACTTAGGGGAATCGCTGATGAACCTGGAGATGATGATGCCAGATTTGAGAGAAATGAAGAAAATCCACTGCTATCAGATGTTATTATCGTGGATGAGATGTCCATGGTTGATTTGTTTTTGATGCATTCACTTCTCAAAGCGATACCTGTTGGCTCAAGACTTATACTGGTTGGTGATGCAAATCAGTTGCCTAGTGTTGGACCGGGAAATGTTCTTAAAGATATTATAGATTCCGAAACATTTAATGTTGTCAAACTGGACAAGATTTTTAGACAGGCGGGCGAGAGTGACATTGTAATAAATGCTCACAAGATCAATAAAGGTGAGCACATTATTCTTGACAATAAGAGCAAAGACTTTTTATTTATAAACAGGACAACGGCAATGGATGTGGTTAATGCCACAATTGGTCTTATAAAAACAAAACTTCCGGGTTATGTAGGGGCAGATGAATTTGATATTCAGGTTCTTACTCCGATGAGAAAAGGTACCCTTGGAGTTGAAGGCTTCAATGAAGAACTCCAAAAATACATGAATCCCCCATCTGACAGTAAGGCCGAAAAAAAATACGGAGATACAGTTTTTCGCGTTGGCGACAAGGTAATGCAGATAAAGAACAACTATCAGCTTGAGTGGGAGCAGAGGTTGCCATCGGGTATTTGTATAGAGACAGGTATGGGTGTTTTTAATGGCGATATAGGTATTATCAGAAGAATAAACAACCAGTCTGAGCTTATGGAGATTGAGTTTGAGGACGACAAATATGTGATATATTCTTTCAAACAGTTAGATGAATTGGAGCTTGCATATTCAATCACCATACATAAGTCTCAGGGAAGCGAGTACCCTGCAGTTATATTGCCACTGTTAGCAGGTTCATCATTTTTAATGAATAGGAATCTTTTGTATACGGCAGTGACAAGGGCAAAAAAATGTGTTTGCATTGTTGGAAGCAATGAGACGTTTCAGCATATGATTGATAATGAAAATCAAATGAAAAGATATACGGGACTAAAGTTCCAAATACAGAATTTTTCGCTTTGATATATGTGTAAAGGGATGAAGGTACACGGAGGGATGAACGATAGATATTTCAAAGACAATAAATAATTTAATATCATTATTTTTTCCGGCGACATGCCCTGTATGTGGTGATGTAGTACCTATGGGTAATATCGGCATATGCAGGACGTGCCTGGGAAAAGTTTATTATACGAGAGAACCTGTCTGCAAAAAGTGTGGAAGGATGTTACAGGAGGCATCAAAAGTATATTGCGACGAGTGTGACAGAGGAATCCATCAGTTTGAGCAGGGCGTAAGTCTGTTTGTGCACACCGGTGATATACGTAATTCCATATATGATTTCAAATATAAGAATCGAAGAGATTATGCAGATTTCTTTTCACGTGAAGTAGTGAATAATTACGGAAAATATTTTGAAAAGTGGAACATAGACGCTATAATTCCGGTGCCAATACATAAGAGCAGAGAAATAAAAAGAGGGTACAATCAGGCTGCAGAATTTGCTAAACAAATAGCAAGGAAAACAGGGATTTTGTATGATGATAAGCTTATTATAAGAAAGAACAAGACATCGCCACAAAAAGAATTCAGCGACTATATGAGATATGTTAATCTGAAAGGCGCATTTGGGGTGGATGTTTCTAAGGCAAAAAGATACAGGAATGTCCTGATTGTAGATGATATATATACTACGGGAGCAACGATTGATGCCTGTGCATACATATTAAAGAAGGCAGGGATACAAAAAGTGTATTTCGCATGCATAAGCGCAGGGGTGCCGGTACAAAGAAAGAATGTGTAACCATTAAGACATGCACATACAGTATAAGTAAAACAGTGGTAAATTTTCGCTACCTAAAAAAATATAAGTGCTGCCTAAAAAAATATAAGTGCTTGACGAGGGTTGCTTTGTATGATATAGTTGTTTAACGAGCGAATAGGTCTTTTTTTTATGCCTAAAAATTAAGACCTGTTATGTAAAGAGGAATATTGGAGGTATGAAGCCGTGAGAACAAAAATTACATTAGAATGTACAGAGTGCAAACAGCGTAATTACAATATGACTAAAGATAAGAAGAGTCATCCGGACAGAATGGAAACTCAGAAATATTGTAAGTTCTGCAGAAAGCACACATTGCACAAAGAAACAAAATAGTCAGCAGTCTATAATAGGAGGTTAATTATGAGTGAATCAAATAACAAAATGTCACTTAGTTCCTACTGGAAAGGTTTAAAGGCTGAATTTAACAAGATTATTTGGCCGGACAAAGAATCTGTTGCAAAACAGACTGCTACTGTTGTGATAATTACAGTTATCTTAGCATTAATAATCGTATTACTTGATGCTGGTATTCAGACAGCACTTGATAAAATTATTGCGTAAATTTTGAAAAGGTAAAGGTGATTATATGTCAGAGTCAAATTGGTATGTAGTTCATACTTATTCAGGGTATGAGAACAAAGTAAAGACTAATATCGAAAAGACAATAGAAAATCGTAACTTGCAGGATCAGATATTAGAGGTGTCAGTACCAATGCAGGAAGTTGTGGAACTCAAAGATGGTGTCAGAAAAGTGTCCCAGAAAAAGATGTTCCCGGGATATGTTTTGATTAATATGATTATGAATGACGATACATGGTATGTTGTTCGTAATACAAGAGGTGTCACAGGATTTGTAGGACCGGGATCTAAACCAGTCCCACTTACTGAGGCCGAAATGCTTAACATGGGTGTTAACGTTGGAAAAGTTGAAATTGACTTTGAAGTTGGTGACACTGTTTCAGTTAAGTCAGGTGCATGGGAAGGCGTAGCAGGTATCATCAAGAAGATTGATGAAAGCAGACAGACAGTCACAATTAACGTTGAGGTGTTTGGACGTGAGACTCCGGTTGAACTTGCTTTCACCGAAGTCAAAAAACTTTAAGTTGTAGTTAAAGCATAAGCTTTAATGATAAAAAAGAATGTCTTATGGTGTAACATAAGGCAGTGGGAGGGATTCCCGCTAATACCACAAATTTAGGAGGTGCCGAAGATGGCAAAGAAAATCGAAGGATATATCAAATTGCAGATCGAAGCTGGCAAAGCAACACCAGCGCCACCAGTTGGTCCAGCACTTGGACAGCATGGTGTAAACATTGTACAGTTCACAAAGGACTTTAACGCAAGAACTGCTGATCAGCCGGGAATGATCATTCCTGTAGTAATCACAGTTTACAATGACAAGAGTTTTACTTTCGTAACTAAAACTCCTCCAGCAGCAGTTTTATTAAAGAAAGCTTGCAAGATTCAGTCTGGAGCAGCTAACTCAAAGACAACAACAGTTGCTACAATCTCAAGAGACGAAGTTCAGAAGATTGCAGAACTTAAAATGCCAGATTTAAATGCAGCTAGCATTGATGCAGCAATCAGCATGATTGCCGGAACAGCTAGAAGTATGGGAATCAAAGTTACAGATTAATAGATTGAAAGAATGTGGGAGGTTTATCCGCTATTACCACAAGGAGGTTTTTAAATGAAGAGAGGAAAGAAATACGTAGAGGCAGCAAAGTCAATTGACAGAGCTACATTATACGATAAAGAAGAAGCAATTTCTTTAGTAAAGAAAGGTGCTACAGCTAAATTTGACGAAACAATCGAATGTCACATCAGAACAGGTTGTGACGGACGTCACGCAGATCAGCAGATCCGTGGTGCCGTTGTATTACCAAACGGTACAGGTAAGACTGTAAGAGTTTTAGTATTCGCTAAGGGCGATAAGGTTGCTGAAGCAGAAGCTGCAGGAGCAGATTTTGTTGGTGGTGACGAATTAGTTCCAAAGATCCAGAATGATGGATGGTTAGACTTCGACGTAGTTGTTGCTACACCAGACATGATGGGTGTTGTTGGACGTTTAGGTCGTGTTCTCGGACCTAAGGGCTTAATGCCAAACCCAAAAGCAGGAACAGTTACTATGGATGTAACAAAGGCAGTAAACGATATCAAGGCTGGTAAGATTGAGTACAGACTTGACAAGACAAATATCGTTCACGTTCCTGTTGGAAAAGCTTCATTCTCAGAAGAGCAGTTACTTCAGAACTTTGACGCATTAATGGAAGCTATCAACAAAGCTAAACCAGCTGCAGTTAAAGGTCAGTACTTAAAGTCAGTTACACTTACATCTACAATGGGTCCTGGAGTTAAATTGAACCCGGTTAAGTTGGCTAACTAATTAGTAATTGCGACATATAAAAAAAGATTGTTGCCGTAAGGTTGACAATATATAAAAAGATATGCTATCATGCATATTGGTTTGAATACCAATGCCGTAGACAGTAGGTACGAAAGTGTAAGACGCAAGTCGCCTACCGAGGAAATAAGATCAAACACTTATGACTTATTACGCCTCTCTGTCTTTGGCAGAGAGGCTTTCTATATATTTAGGAGCTTGCTCCCGGCATATATTTGGTTGAGAACCCGAATAATATAAGGAGGCAAAAAATCATGGCTAAAGTAGAAGAAAAGAAACCTGTAGTTGATGAGATTTCTGAGTTACTTAATGGCGCTGCAACAGCAGTTGTAGTTGATTACCGTGGTCTTACTGTTGAGCAGGATACAAACCTTCGTAAGCAGTTAAGAGAAGCAGGTGTTGTATACAAAGTATACAAGAACACAATGATCAACTTCGCTATCAAAGGAACAGAGTTCGAAGAATTAGCTCAGCATCTTGAAGGACCTACAGCAATCGCTGTATGTAAAGATGATGCAACAGCAGCTGCAAGAATTCTTTGCAACTTTGCAAAAGAAGCAGAAGCTCTTGAGGTTAAAGGTGGAGTAGTTGAAGGAACATACTATGATGCTGCAGGCGTTAAAGAAATCGCTAACGTACCATCAAGAGAAGTACTTCTTTCAAAATTACTTGGAAGTATCCAGTCACCAGTTGCAAACTTTGCTCGTGTTATTAAGCAGATCGCTGAAAAGAACGAGGAGGTAGCTTAATTATTAGGCTACGATGATGCTACATAGCATCAAAAATATTTAAACTAAAAAATTAAAATTAAAATGGAGGAATAAACAATGACAACAGCAGAAATCATTGAAGTAATCAAAGGATTATCAGTATTAGAGTTAAATGAATTAGTAAAAGCATGTGAAGAAGAATTCGGAGTATCAGCAGCAGCAGGTGTTGTAGTTGCAGCAGCTGGAGCAGCAGGCGGAGACGCAGCAGCAGAGAAGACAGAATTCGACGTTGAGTTAACAGAAGTTGGCGCACAGAAGATCAAAGTAATCAAGGCAGTTAAAGATGCTTGTGGCTTAGGTCTTGCTGATGCTAAGGCAGTTGTAGAGGCAGCTCCAAAGGTAATCAAAGAGGGAGTTTCTAAAGAAGAAGCTGAATCACTTAAGAGCCAGTTAGAAGAAGTTGGAGCAGTTGTCACATTAAAATAATCGCGAAAACTTTAAGTCACGCGTAAGTGATAAAAAACAAAAGAGTAGCAGGTCGTGCTTGCACGAAACCTGCTACTCTTTTGTTTTTTATCGCGAACATGCGACGCATGTTCGCGTGGAGATTGAGCGAAGCTCAAGATCCTTACGCGTGAAGTTAGGATGAACATGCGACGCATGTTCGCGTGGAGATTGAGCGAAGCTCAAGATCCTTACGCGTGAAGTTAGTTGAAAACCTTACTTATCGTTGGTGATTCCCATGTTCTGAACTTCGTCCATAACATTCTTTGCCGCATCAGAAGCGACAGATGAAAACTTTTCAGTAAAATTGCTGTCGTCAGCAAAGTCAATATCTTTGCCTGTTGAACCACCGAGCTTGTTATTGATGGCTATTACATTTGTAACAAGAATAATAATGAGCATCATAAACTCGTAAGTTATTCTTAAAATGATAGGACCACCAATAATCAAAGCTAATCCGGCACCGAAAGTGCTGTGGCTTGACATTCCAAAAAGTGAAGTCTGCTTTCCGAAAAGTAAGAAAAATCCTACACAAATACTGATCATAGTTGAGAATGTGTAGAAGAAACGGATTACTGCTTCAATATACAACTTCTTAAAAAGAAAGAAATCGTGTAAGAACTTAGTGAAGCCGGTAAGCTGGTTCTCTTTGCTTTTTGGAAGAACTAATACGTACAAGAGTATTGTACAGACGATTGCAGCAATAATGCCAAGAATGACACAAATGCTTTGTGGTATCATAGATAAGTACCTCCTTTATATTAAGTTTTTACAGGGATTATTATAAGGAAAATGCAAAATAAAATCAATCAATATTATATTTGGAAAAATAATATCGTAACTATTCAGCCTTTCAGCAATGCCAGCTCGAATTCGCAGATAAATCTGCTAAGCTTTCGTGATTTTCATCCTTCGGATATCAAATCACTTTCGCACGCGATAAAAAAGTAGATTATTTTAAAAATGCCACTTGACTTTTGGATGAAACCTATGCTACAATGGTCTTTACTCTGTGGTAATAGGTCTTTTTATGCCATTTTGCGCCCAAAATGACACAAAATTACCATAAATAAACAAAAATAAGACAAGGGGTGAAATGTCAATGGAGAAAAGTAGAATGCGTCCCGTAAAAGCCGGCAAAGGAATAAGAATGAGCTACTCAAGACAGAAAGAAGTTCTTGATATGCCTAATCTTATTGAAGTTCAGAGGAACTCATATGATTGGTTTTTAACAGATGGATTAAAAGAAGTGTTAGATGATATCTCTCCTATTGAAGATTTTAACCAGAACTTGAGTCTTGAATTTGTTGATTTCAAACTTTGTGTAGACGAGAAGAAGTATACTATCGTTGAATGTAAAGAGAGAGATGCAACATATTCAGCACCATTAAAAGTTAAGGTTAGACTTCACAACAAGGAAACTGAGGAATTTACAGAGCATGATATATTCATGGGTGATCTTCCTCTGATGACTGAAACAGGAACGTTCGTTATCAACGGTGCAGAACGTGTTATCGTTAGCCAGTTAGTTCGTTCACCTGGTATTTATTATGATATTACTCATGATAAAGTAGGAAAAGAATTGTATGCATCAACAGTTATCCCAAATCGTGGTGCATGGTTAGAGTACGAGACAGATTCCAATGACATTTTCAACGTTCGTGTAGATAGAACAAGAAAGGTTCCAATCACTGTATTGATTAGAGCTTTAGGTATTGGAACTAACGCAGAGATTATAGATTTGTTTGGTGAAGAACCAAAGATTCTTGCAAGTTTTGAGAAGGACAAATCTGATTCATATGAGAGTGGTCTTCTTGATTTGTACAGCAAGATTCGTCCTGGTGAGCCTCTCAGTGTAGACAGTGCTGAGTCTCTCATTTCAGGAATGTTCTTCGATGCAAAGAGATATGATCTTGCAAAGGTTGGACGTTATAAGTTCAACAAGAAGCTTGCACTCAAGAACAGAATCAAAGGCTTTAACCTCGCAGAAGATGTTATTGATACAACAACAGGTGAGGTTATTGCAGAGGCGGGAACAACTGTTACTGAAGAAATCGCTGTTAAGATTCAGAATGCAGCTGTACCATTTGTAATGATTCAGACTGAGACAAAGAACGAAAAAGTATTATCAAATATGATGGTTGATATTGCATCATACGTTGATTTTGACTGCAGAGAACTTGGAATTACAGAGGATGTATTCTATCCTGTATTAGCTGAAATTCTCGAAGCAAATGATAACGAAGAAGATTTAAAAGATGCTATCAGCAGAAATGTACATGAACTTATTCCAAAGCACATAACAAAGGAAGATATCCTTGCATCAATCAACTACTTACTCAACTTAGAGTACGGTATTGGTACAAATGATGATATTGACCACTTAGGAAACAGAAGAATTCGTGCCGTAGGTGAGTTACTTCAGAACCAGTACAGAATTGGTCTTTCAAGAATGGAAAGAGTAGTTCGTGAGAGAATGTCTACTCAGGATTTAGAGGTAGTAACACCACAGACACTTATCAATATCAAGCCTGTAACTGCAGCTGTTAAGGAATTCTTCGGAAGTTCACAGCTTTCACAGTTCATGGATCAGAATAATCCGCTTGGTGAGTTGACACATAAGAGACGTTTATCAGCATTAGGACCTGGTGGTCTTTCAAGAGACCGTGCCGGATTCGAGGTTCGAGACGTTCACTATACTCACTACGGACGTATGTGTCCTATCGAGACACCTGAAGGTCCTAACATCGGACTTATCAACTCATTTGCAACATATGCAAGAATCAATGAGTACGGTTTTGTAGAGGCACCATACAGAAAAGTTGACAAGACAGATCCACTCAATCCTGTTGTAACAGATGAAGTTGTTTATCTCACAGCAGATGAAGAGGATAATTATATAGTAGCTCAGGCTAATGAGCCATTAGATGAGGAAGGACATTTTGTAAACAGTAACGTTTCAGGACGTTACCGTGATGAGACATCAGAATTCCAGAAGAAGACAATCGACCTTATGGACGTTTCTCCAAGAATGGTATTCTCAGTTGCTACATCAATGATTCCATTCCTTCAGAATGATGATGCTAACCGTGCCCTCATGGGTTCAAACATGCAGCGTCAGGCCGTTCCACTTCTTACAACAGAAGCACCTGTAGTTGGTACAGGTATGGAAGGAAAAGCAGCCGTTGACTCAGGTGTTTGTATCGTAGCAAAGAGAGCAGGTACAATCGAGCGTTCTACATCAAAGGCCATCACAATGGTTTATGATGATGACGGAACAAAAGAAACATATGACTTACTTAAGTTCCAGAGAAGTAACCAGAGTAACTGCTACAACCAGAGACCTATCGTATTCAAGGGCGAGCACGTTGAAGCAGGACAGGTTATCGCAGACGGAGCATCTACTTCACAGGGTGAAATCGCACTTGGAAAGAATCCGCTTATCGGTTTCATGACATGGGAAGGTTACAACTACGAGGATGCTGTACTTTTAAGTGAGCGTCTTGTACAGGATGATGTTTACACATCTATTCATATTGAAGAATACGAGACAGAAGCAAGAGATACAAAGCTTGGACCTGAAGAAATCACAAGAGATATTCCTGGTGTGAGCGAAGATACATTAAAGAACCTTGACGAGAGAGGTATTATCAGAATCGGTGCTGAAGTAAGAGCCGGAGATATCCTTGTAGGAAAGGTTACACCAAAGGGAGAGACAGAACTTACTGCTGAAGAGAGACTTCTTAGAGCAATCTTTGGAGAAAAGGCAAGAGAGGTTAGAGATACATCTCTTAAAGTACCTCATGGTGAATCAGGTATCATTGTTGATGCTAAGGTATTCAAGAGAGAGAACAATGACGAGTTATCTCCTGGAGTAAACGAGTCAGTTCGTATATATATTGCACAAAAGAGAAAGATTTCCGTTGGTGATAAGATGGCCGGACGTCATGGTAACAAGGGTGTAGTTTCACGTGTATTACCAGTAGAAGACATGCCATTCCTTCCAAACGGACGTCCACTTGATATCGTACTTAACCCATTGGGCGTACCTTCGCGTATGAACATTGGACAGGTACTTGAAATCCATTTGAGTCTTGCAGCAAAGGCGCTTGGATTTAATATTGCCACACCGGTATTTGACGGTGCAAATGAAAAAGATATCATGGATACTCTTGAGATGGCAAACGATTATGTAAATACAGAATGGGATGAGTTCAAGGCTAAATATCAGGATGTTTTAGTTCCTGAGACACTTCAGTATCTTGAAGATCATCTTGATCATAGAGAAGAATGGAAGGGTGTTCCATTAGGACGTGACGGTAAGGTAAGACTTAGAGACGGTAGAACAGGTGAGTATTTTGACAGCCCTGTTACAATCGGATTCATGCATTACCTCAAACTTCACCACTTGGTTGATGATAAGAGCCATGCACGTTCAACAGGTCCTTACTCATTAGTAACTCAGCAGCCACTTGGTGGTAAAGCTCAGTTCGGTGGACAGAGATTTGGAGAAATGGAAGTTTGGGCGCTTGAAGCATACGGCGCATCATACACACTTCAGGAGATTCTTACAGTTAAGTCCGATGATATCGTAGGACGTGTTAAGACATATGAAGCAATTGTAAAAGGCGAGAATATCCCTACACCAGGTATTCCTGAGTCATTCAAGGTTCTTTTAAGAGAATTACAGTCATTAGCACTTGATGTAATTGTTTTAGACGAGAACGACAATGAAATCGAACTTAAGGAAAGTATTGAATATGGTGAGACAAACCTTAACGCGATTATCAACAGCGATAGCAACAATCAGGCTTCAAAAGAAGAGTTGAGCAGTGCCGGATACACAACAGAAGAGTTTGTTGACGGTGAGCTTCAGGCAGTTGAAGAGGATGAGGTTGCAGATACTTTTGATATCGAAGAATAATAGAAGGGAGTAAAAGCATGCCAGAAAATAATAATGATCAGCAGATCACATTTGATAAAATCAAAATTGGCCTTGCGTCACCTGATAAGATCAGAGAATGGTCAAGAGGTGAAGTTACAAAGCCTGAGACAATCAACTACAGAACACTTAAACCTGAGAAAGACGGTTTGTTCTGTGAAAAGATTTTTGGACCAAGCAAGGACTGGGAATGTCATTGTGGTAAGTACAAAAAAATCAGATATAAAGGCGTAATCTGTGACAGATGTGGAGTAGAAATTACAAAATCATCAGTTCGTAGAGAGCGTATGGGTAGTATCGAACTTGCTGCCCCTGTATCTCATATTTGGTATTTCAAGGGTATCCCTTCAAGAATGGGTCTTATACTTGAGATTTCACCTAGAGATCTTGAAAAGGTATTGTATTTCGCATCTTATGTAGTATTAGATAAGGGTGAAACAGACCTTGATTACAAACAGATTTTATCAGAAAAAGAATATAGAGAAGCTTGCGAAAAGTTTGGTTCAACAGCATTCAGAGCAGCAATGGGTGCAGAGGCAATCAAGGAATTGCTTCAGGCTATTGACCTTGATAAGGATGCAGAAGAACTTACAAAAGAACTTTTTGAAGCAACAGGCCAGAAAAAGGCAAAGATTGTTAAGAGACTTGAGGTAGTTGAGGCATTCAGAAGTTCAGGAAACAGACCTGAATGGATGATTCTCGATGTTATTCCGGTTATTCCTCCGGATATCAGACCTATGGTTCAGTTAGATGGTGGTAGATTTGCTACATCAGATCTTAACGATTTATACAGAAGAATTATCAACAGAAACAACCGTCTTAACAGACTTCTTGATCTTGGAGCACCTGAGATTATCGTTAGAAACGAGAAGAGAATGCTTCAGGAAGCTGTTGATGCTTTGATTGATAATGGTAGACGTGGACGTCCGGTTACAGGACCTGGTAACAGAGCACTCAAGTCATTATCTGATATGCTTAAAGGTAAGCAGGGACGTTTCCGTCAGAACCTTCTTGGTAAGCGTGTTGACTATTCAGGACGTTCAGTTATCGTAGTAGGACCGGAACTTAAGATTTATCAGTGCGGTCTTCCAAAAGAGATGGCTATCGAATTATTCAAGCCATTTGTTATGAAAGAATTAGTAGCAGCAGGTACTGCTCACAATATTAAGAATGCCAAGACTATGGTTGAAAAACTTCAGCCTGAGGTTTGGGATGTACTTGAGGAAGTAATCAAAGAACATCCTGTAATGCTTAACAGAGCGCCTACACTTCACAGACTTGGTATTCAGGCATTCGAGCCAATCCTTGTAGAAGGTAAAGCTATCAAGCTTCACCCACTTGTATGTACAGCGTTCAATGCCGATTTCGACGGTGACCAGATGGCTGTCCATCTTCCATTATCTGTGGAAGCACAGGCAGAATGTAGATTCCTTCTGTTATCACCAAACAACTTGTTGAAACCATCAGACGGTGCACCTGTTGCCGTTCCTTCACAGGATATGGTACTTGGTATTTACTACCTTACAATGGGTAAGATGGTAGACTACTCAGCAGACACAGAACTTGCTGACAGTATCAAGAAGGTATACAAGTCAGAGGAAGAAGTTATCAAAGCATTAGATGCTCAGAAGATTCAGATTGATACAATGATTAAAGTAATCGCTGATGAAGACAGTGACAGAACAATCGTATGTACACCTTCTGAACTTATTGGTAAGTTCTATAGTAGCGTAAATCAGGCAATCTTAGCGTATGAGAACGGTGATATTTCATTGCACCAGAAGATTAGAGTTAAGAGAACTGTATGCAATAACAACGGAGAAAAAGTTACAGGTGTAATTAAGACAACACTTGGTCGTTGTTTATTCAACGAAATTATTCCTCAGGATTTAGGTTTCGTAAAGAGAGAAAATGACGAAGACTTCCTTCAGCTTGAAGTAGACTTCCACGTTGGAAAGAAACAGTTAAAACAGATTCTTGAAAAAGTAATCAATACACACGGTGCTATCAAGACTGCAGAAGTTCTTGATGATATCAAGTCTATGGGTTACAAGTACTCAACAAGAGCTGCCATGACAGTTTCAATTTCCGATATGACAGTTCCTGCAAGTAAAGCAGAGATTCTTAATCAGGCACAGGAAACAGTTGAGAAGATCACAAAGAACTATCGTAGAGGTTTCCTTACTGACGAAGAAAGATACAAAGAAGTTATCACTACCTGGCAGAATGCCGATGATCAGATTACAAAGGATCTGTTAGGTGGTCTTGATAAATATAACAACATCAATATGATGGCTAAGTCAGGAGCCCGTGGTTCTGACAAGCAGATTAAACAGCTTGCAGGTATGCGTGGACTTATGGCTGATACAACAGGTAAGACAATCGAACTTCCTATTAAGGCTAACTTCCGAGAAGGTCTTGACGTATTGGAGTACTTCATCTCAGCCCATGGTGCTAGAAAAGGTCTTTCAGATACAGCGCTTAGAACAGCCGATTCAGGATACCTTACAAGACGTCTTGTAGACGTTTCTCAGGATCTTATCATCAGAGATGTAGATTGTTCAGCAGGAAAGAAGATTCCATTTATGGAAATTTCAGCTTTCATGGATGGTGATGAAGTAATTGAAAGTCTTGAAGAGAGAATCACAGGAAGATATGCTGCTGAGTCAATCTTCGACAAAGATGGAAATATGATTGTTAAAGCAAATCATATGATTACTCCAAAGCGTGCAGCTAACGTTATGGCTCATGGTGTTGATGAAAACGGAAACCCACTTACAAAGGTTAAGATTCGTACAATTCTTACATGTAGATCACACGTTGGTGTATGTGCTAAGTGTTACGGTGCAAACATGGCTACAGGTCAGGCAGTACAGGTTGGTGAAGCAGTTGGTATTATCGCAGCTCAGTCAATCGGTGAGCCTGGTACACAGCTTACAATGCGTACTTTCCATACTGGTGGTGTTGCCGGTGGGGATATTACACAGGGTCTTCCTAGAGTAGAGGAGCTCTTTGAGGCAAGAAAACCTAAGGGACTTGCTATTATCGCAGAGTTCGGTGGAAGAGTTGAAGTAGTAGAAAATAAAAAGAAACGTGAGATTGTTATTACAAACGAAGAGACAGGTGAGCAGAAGACTTACCTCATCCCATACGGATCAAGAATTAAGGTTCTTGACGGTGCGGTTCTTGAGGCTGGTGATGAGCTTACAGAAGGTAGTATCAATCCACACGATTTATTAAAGATTAAAGGTCTTCGTGCCGTACAGGATTACATGCTTCGTGAAGTTCAGAGAGTTTACAGACTCCAGGGTGTTGAGATCAACGACAAGCATATTGAAGTAATTGTACGTCAGATGCTTAAGAAGATTAAAGTTGAAACATGTGGTGATTCAGAATTCTTACCGGGAACATCAGTTGATGTACTTGACTTCAACGAAGTAAACGAACAGTTAGAAGAAGAAGGCAAGGAACTTGCAACAGGTGAACAGATTATGCTTGGTATCACAAAGGCATCACTTGCTACAAACTCATTCTTATCAGCAGCATCATTCCAGGAAACAACAAGAGTTCTTACAGATGCAGCTATTAAAGGTAAGGTTGATCCACTTATCGGTCTTAAGGAAAACGTACTTCTCGGTAAGTTAATACCTGCCGGTACAGGTATGAAGAGATACAACAACGTAAAACTTAACACAGATGTTAAGGAATCAGTTGAAGATGATTTAGATGAAGACTTCATTACGTTCGATGAAGCAGATGAAGTTACAGAATCAACAGAAGTTGATGAATAAAAAAATAATCAATCAAACAAGAGAGAGCGCCAACTGGTTTGGGGCTCTCTTTTCTCCATTTTCTCATAAATGACTTATAACTCATAAATGACTTATACTTATAATAAAAAATTACTTATACTTATAATGAAAAACTTGACAATATATATATATATATATATAATATACAGAGTTGTACAACAAAATCATAATAAGAATAATTAATTATATATATAAAAAGGAGAAAGTAGATGAGCATAAAAAATAATGTAGCAAGATTAGTTGCAGCGGTTGTTATAGTTTCACAGATGTCAACTCCAATATCAGCAGCAACAGTTCAAGGATGGAGAGTTAAAAGAGAGGGACAGTATACAGGTCAGTATGCGTATACAGACATAACATGGACATATGAAAAGAAAAAGGGTAAGGATGGAAAGGAAAAGAATGTTATTACAAATAGTAGTGCAGTTCAGGCTAAAAGTGGTTTGATGGTTACTATAAATGGAGCTGATCGAGTTGCAAAAACAGATTCGTCTCATAAATGGTCATGTAAAACAGGATATGTTTTGGGAGTTCAGTTACCAATTATAGATATTGGTTATGTACATGTATGGAATGATTATATAACAGTTTTTAATCAGAAAACAAGTAAGAAAAAACCAGTAATTGATTGGGATAATTAATATTTGCTATTTAGTATAGGATGCTGTAAATAAAGCATCCTATATTTGTGTGATTTTTGATATTAAAAAAGGAAACTAAGGAAGAAGTAAGATGATTAAGGTATTAGGTCTTGAAAAGAATTATGGGAAAAAAAAGGTGTTGAACAATATAAATGTATCTTTCCCAGATAATCAAATTAATTTTTTGATGGGAAAAAATGGGGCAGGAAAAACAACATTCCTTAAGTGTGTGGCTTCTTTGGAAAGATATAATGGAAAAATAGAGTTTGTAGATAATAACGATATATTAGTTATTTGGGATGACTGTCCTTTTTATACGGATAATTCGGGGATTGATAATTTAGTAATATTTGACGAGAAAAACAGAAACAAGAAAGAGATAGAAGAAATAGTATCAAATATGATTGGTATTGATGTACTTAGAAAAAAAGTTAAAAATTATTCTTACGGGCAAAAAAAGAAATTGGCTTTAGCGCTTGTTGAATTGTTAGACCCTTGTTATATTTTGATGGACGAAATCTCAAATGGGTTGGATTTTGATACACTTGTGGAATTGAAAGAAATGATTGAAAAATGGAAAGGTAATAAAAATATTATTCTTACAGGTCACCAATTTAGTTTTTATGACGGTCTGGTTGATAATGTGTATGTAATTAAAGATGGTTTAGTGACTGAGTATCTTGACATAAAATCAAAAAAACTAAAATTGGAGGATATTTACAATGAAACAATGCATTAGGGAGGAATTCAAATACTTATTAAAGGCTAAAATAATAGTTATATTCATTATAGTTAATTTGTTATTAGGCGTAGCGACACTTTATTCAAATTACAATAAGGTGTCAATGAGCATTGAGGATTATATATACAGTAAAGAATCATTTGAACAGGGAATAGTTGCAGGAATCAATGATAAAGATGATACAATCATAGTAGAAACAGAAGATGATGTTAAATATATGAAAGAAAACGCGGAAACAGCATTATATACGATTCATCCTAATTACACAATTGAAATGGAAATGATTTCTTCAATAGATTGGGCTATGGTGATAATTAGTACATTTATTGCTTTGCTTTTGGGCAATGATAGTTCTTGTAATATTTTAAGACTAAAAGCTGTACGACATAAAAGAAGTGATATTTTTTTGGCAAAAAGCTTGGTTTATTATTTGGCAGCAATAATTATAGAGGTTGTATCCATTTGTTTTCTCTATATAATTAATAAAATTGGGTATCCTATTTATATGGAGAAACATGATAAATACAATGATTTACATGTAAAGGATCTTAGCGTGCATGATAATTGGTTCGCAAAAGTAATACTTTTACTGTTTGTTACATCCATTGCAGTAGAAATAGGAATGATAATATCGTTAATTATCAAAAAAAATGCAATAGCTATTTTGGGAATAGTGGTATATGCAATGGTTTTACCGAAGTTTGGAACATATGATATAAGAGTGTGTTTCGGAAATCTTATGGCTAAGTTTTATGACTGTTATGGAGCTATAGCTATAAGTGGTGCAGATCTATCAAAAATAGCTGTGTCTATAGTAGTGGTTATTTCTGTATGGATAATTTTAAAAAGTATTAATTATCTTTTGTATATAAAGAAAAGTGCATATTAGACAGTGGAACAGATTGTTGAGTGTTAAGGATAATGATGAAAACAAAAACAATAATAATTGTAGTAATCGCGCTTGTATTGCTGTGTGCATTCAATGCTAATGGAATAAAGAGTGCTGTGGAATATGATGATGAATTAAAAAAAGGTGCGTACTTCACAGCGTCGGTTGAAGATGTTGAAACATTATTAAACAAAGAGTTTAATTCGTACGATAAGATTGAATTGGAAGAGTGGGACGATAATGAAGAAAATGAAGAAAATGAAATATTACATGCTGAATTCCAATGCCATGACAATACTTGGAATATTGATGTGCGTCTGGAAAGAAACAAAGTGATTTCAGTATTATTGAGTACTTCCGGAATGAATAACGGAGAAGCAGAGGATTATGAAATAAGGAATATGGTTAAATTTTTTTCAGACATTACAGGATGTGACAAACAAAGTTTAACAGATTCTATTGAAAGCCTTATTGTAGGCAACGATAAAATATTGTATGAAAATGGAGTTATGATTAAATATAAACCAACAGATTAAACTTGTGGTTTTGAAATAACAGCGATTAGTGAAGAATACTGTGATTAATTTAATATAGATATTGATAAAGTAGCTTAAATAGATGCTTTCCTGAATTTTACGGGGGCATCTATTTTATTATCCACAATTAACCAAGAATTAATTTGTTCATGCTGAAGAATTTGTATTTGGCGAATGTGTAATCACTAACACAAATAGAAGTGGATAGTTAAGATTTACTTGAAAAAATATATTAAATTCTATATAATTAAATCTATATGTCGTTTGGGGCGATAATAAGTATTAATGATTGCTATTAGAGTTTCAAATTAGATGTACAAATATTATCAATTAAAAGAAGGAATTAGAAAGATGAAAGATACTCTTGAAATCAGATGGCATGGCCGTGGAGGTCAGGGTGCCAAGACAGCAGCGCTTCTTTTAGCAGAAGTAGCTTTTAAAACAGGTATGAATGCTCAGGGATTTCCGGAATATGGTCCGGAGAGAATGGGTGCACCAATTACAGCTTATGACAGAATCAGTCACAATGAAATCAGAGTGCATTCAAACATTTATGATCCACAGTATGTGGTAGTTGTTGATGAGACTTTAGTTGATATTGTTGATGTTACAAAGGGACTCAGAGAAGATGGCGCGATTTTGATTAACACAGCAAGAGATAAAGAAGAAATAATTCCATCATTAAAAGGATATAAAGGAAAAGTTTACACAATCGATGCAAGAAAGATTGCTATGGAGACTTTAGGAAAGAACTTCCCTAACACACCAATGCTTGCTGCAATCGTAAAGGTTACAGGAGTTATTGATGATGAGACATTCTTAAATGAAATGGAAGGCTCATTCAAGCATAAGTTTGCAAAGAAGCCGGAAGTAATTGAGGGTAATATGAGTGCTCTTAGAATGGCATTGAAGGAGGTTAAATAATGGCAAATTCAGATATAACAAAATTAGGTCAGGATGTGGCATGGCAGGATGTCACACGCGGTAACACAATTGTTGGTTGTGGAACAACAAAACATTTCGTTACAGGCGACTGGACAAATGTAGCACCTGTCGTAGATGAAGAAAAATGTAAACAGTGTCTCCTTTGCGTACCGGTATGTCCGGACAGCGCAATCCCAGTAAAGGATTACAAGAGACAGGCTATAGATTATGATCACTGCAAAGGATGTGGAATTTGCGTTAAGGCATGCCCATTCGGAGCACTGAAGATGGAGGTGAAGTAGGATGCCAAAGAAGAGAGTACTTATGTCAGGAAATGAAGCCGTAGCAACAGCGCTCAGACAGATTAATCCGGATGTATTTCCTGCATTCCCAATCACACCATCAACAGAGATACCACAGTATTTCTCAAACTACGTATCAAATGGATTAGTTGATACAGAGTTCATTACAGTAGAATCAGAACACAGTTCAATGAGTGCTGCCATCGGAGCATCAGCTGCAGGGGCAAGAGCACTTACAGCCACATCATCAGCAGGTCTTGCATTCATGTGGGAAGTTCTTGGAGTTGCAGCTTCACACAGACTTCCTGTTGCACTTTGTGCAGTGTGTAGAGCGCTTACAGGACCACTTAACATCAACTGTGACCACTCAGATACAATGGGTGCAAAGGACAGTGGCTGGATTCAGTTATATGCAGAGAACAACCAGGAAGCTTACGACAACATGGTTATGGCTTTCAACATCGCAGAGAACAAAGATGTTATGCTTCCAATAATGATTTGTCAGGATGGTTTCATCACAAGTCACGCTGTAAACAATATGGAATTGTTAGATGACCTCACAGTAAAAGAGTTCGTTGGAGAGTACGAGGCAGATCACTACCTCTTAAATCCTGATGAAACATTTGCAGTAGGACCATACGCAGTTTCAGATTACTATATGGAATCAAGAAAAGCTCAGGCACACGCAATGGAAAATGCTAAGCAGGTTATTCTTGATGTTGCAAAAGATTTCGAAAAGATTTCAGGACGTAAATACGGTCTCATCGAAGAGTACCAGATGGAAGATGCTGAATATGCAGTAGTTATTATTGGTTCAGCAGCAGGAACTACAAAGGATGCTATCGATAAGATGAGAGCAAACGGGGACAAGGTTGGTCTTGTTAAGATTAGATCGTTCAGACCATTCCCTGGAAAAGAAATCGCAACAGCCCTTAAAGGATGTAAGGCAGTTGCAGTTATGGACCGTTCAGAGAGTTTCTCTACAAACGGTGGACCTGTCGGAGCAGAGACAATGCAGGCAATGTACTCAGAAAAATGTGATGCACTCACAATCAATATCATGTATGGTATCGGTGGTAGAGATGTAAGAGTTGAAGATATGATGAATGTATATGAGACATTAAAAGATATCGCAGCTAAGGGCGAGACAGGTGATGTTTACAGATACATGGGATTAAGAGACAAGGAGGCAAAATAATGGGTTACAATTTTAAGGAAATAATGAACAAACCTGAGAGATTTGCACCGGGTCATAGAATGTGTGCAGGTTGTGGAGCAACAATTTGTGCAAGAAACGTACTCAGAGGTCTTCATGAAGGTGATAAAGCAGTTATCGGATGCGCTACAGGATGTTTGAATGTATCATCATTCCAGTATCCATATGTTGCGTGGGAAGACAGTTATATTCATAGTGCATTTGAAAATGCAAGTTCAACAATGAGTGGTGTTGTTGGTGCTTACAATGCCATGAAGAGAAAAGGAAAAATCAAAGAAGATTATAAGTTCATCTGTTTTGGTGGTGACGGTGGTACATATGATATCGGTATCCAGTCATTATCAGGAGCTATGGAGAGAGGAACAAACTACACATACGTATGTTACGATAACGGAGCATACATGAACACAGGTACACAGCGTTCATCAGCTACACCAATGTATGCTGATACAACAACAACACCTGTTGGTTCACAGTGTGATGGTAAAGAACAGTACAGAAAAGACCTTGCTGCAATTATTGCAGCTCATGATATTCCATACGCTGCACAGACTACATTCTTCAAAGGATTCAAGGATTTACATGAGAAGGCAGAGAGAGCTATCTACACAGACGGTCCTGCATTCTTAAATGTATGTGCTCCATGTCCTACAGGATGGAAATATAAGACAGATGAAATCATGGAAATCTGTCGTCTTGCAGTAGAAACAAATTATTGGCCATTATATGAAGTAGTTGAAGGAAAATGGATTCTCAATTACGAACCAAAGAACAGACTTCCAATCGAAGAGTTCTTAAAGACTCAGGCAAGATTCAAACATCTCTTCAAACCTGAAAATGAACATCTTATCGAGAAGTATCAGCAGGAAGTTGACAGAAGATGGGAAGATCTCTTATTCAAATGCAGCAGATAAAATAATAGTAATGAATTATAAGAGCAGGTTGTTGTTGGAAACAGCAGCCTGCTACTTGTTTTTTTTATTATCTGTAAATACTGTAAAAACGAGTACGAGGTTAAATAGTATGAAGAAAAGAATAATATCATTACTAATAGTTTGTATTTTAGTGTTATCAGGATGCGGAAAAAACAGATATCCGGATTTGCCTAAGGATGCAATAGCATTTAAAACAGGAGAGGAAATGGGCATTGTGTACAACAAAAGAGAGTATGTATGCTTTGGTACAATTGGAAAGACAATGAAAAACTCAGAAGTGGATAAATGCATCGGGTATATAATTCAGGATGAGAACAACTCCAGTGTTCCGGATGAAAATGATAAAGATACTAGAGTTTATACATTAAAGAGTGATGAAAACAATAATTTCCTAATGGTATATTATGTCGGCACGACATTAATGAATCAACCTGAGTTCTACAGAGCGATTGACACAAAAGGTGAGAATATCAGCATTCCTGAATATATCGAGGATTTGGATTATGAATGGTGGAAGTGAGCTCAAGACTCGCTTGTGAGTAATTAATAAAATACTGGGAGATTAAAATGGAAATAAGCGTTAATAGAAATAGATCGAGTCTCAGAAAAATTATGATAACAAAGGCGGATAAATGCGGTTACGATTGCAAGTTTCAGGGAGACAAATTCACATTGGAACAAAAGCCTGGTGAGAGTATGAAGGACAGGGCGCCTGTCCCAATTACCTTTGTTGGTAATATTACCGAGAAAGGTGAAGATGAGTCCCTAATTACAGGAAAATTCAACAACGGATTTTTTCTTTCAAAACTTGTATGGGTAGCAGTGGCTCTAATTGTCACAAGACTTATTGTATCAATATTGCAAAAGCAGTTAAACAATATTGTTCTTTGCGGAATAGTTACAGTATTATTGATAATTGTTTATGTTGTTACTGCAGTTAAGGGTAAGCCTTTAAAGAAAGAAATGACAGACTATCTAAATGATCTTGATGTGAAGCACTAAAGGGAGCCTCGGGAATGGTAACATATGTTCACCCAAAAGGTTATATCGGTAAAGTATGGGCAGAAATTGAAAGGCCAATTCTTGAGGAAAATACAATATTAATAAAAGAGGTGATTGTTAATGGAAAATAGTGTAGCGTATCATTTGTTGGTTAATCAACTAAATGCAGTTGGAACTGAAAGAATGGATGGGTTTTATCCAAATATTTTAGAGGAAGTTTATGATTGGGAGAAAGATGAAGTGGAGGATATTATATGGTACAATTTTGTGAATAAAAATGAAATTGATTTAGCCGTATTTTTGCCTAAACTTACAAAATATGATGGAATAAAAGCGTTAGAAGAACGAGTTCATCTATCAAAAATACCAAGTGAAGCAAGTGTGGAGATTAGTAGTGTGTTGTATGATAACACGGGAGATGAGAAGTATTTGGATATCATAAAACAAAATATTGATGCCTCCCCAAATACAATATCTTATGTGTCGGTACTGTCTTATTGTAAACCGTGTGAACACTTACTTGAAATTCTTTCAGATATATATGTTAACAATGAAAATAAAGTAAATAGAAACACAGCTGTCATGGGAATGCTTTATAACAGAGGCATTATAAAGGATAGAGATAGTATAGAAGAATCTAACAACACAATACCTTTAAGAGAAAAGTTCAGGTCTGATAATAAGCAAGAGCGAAAAAGGATACTTGATAAATTTAAAAAAGGAATAGAGTTTTAGTGTGCTAAATAAGAACTTGTAAGCGAGAAATAAAATGTACTTAAACAGATGGTTGTCGCATTAAACGTAACAGCAGAAGCAATAGAATAAACTGAGTAATAAAAGTGAGGTTTAATATGAAGATGAGAAAAAAATTATATTCAATTAATTGTGTTGTGATATTAATGTCATTAATGTTATGTATGACAGCTTGTGAAAATACACATAATAATCCGTCAGATAATAAAGTGACTGAAAGTGATACTGTGAGTGACGAGTTGCCAGTTGATGATTATGCAGAAGAGGAAACTATGAGTATAGATGAAATACTTAAAATAGAGGATGGAGGAGAGATGATGAGTGAGTTGAGTTATAGCATTGGTGAAAAATGTGAATTTGGCGAAAATATAGATGTACTCAACGAAGCTGAAAAAAAGGTTTTCTATATAGATGAAGTAGTAACTGAAGTAGGATCGGATGGATTTGAAGGATATCTTTACTATTATGGTGATCATTTCGAAGAAACATTAAAGTGTGCAGATGAGTTGAAACTCAAAAAATTATCTACTCTTATGAATATAGTTAAAAGTGTATTTCCTGACAATAAGATTCCTGAAGACATAGAGAGTATTCAGGATATGTTGGATGAGGAAGAGTATGATTTTGATGAATTCGATGAGATGATGTACGATGGCCTTGATTATGAAATCGAAAATGAACTTGCCAGATTTGTTAAAGAAAACATTGACCAGTTCAAATAAAAGGATGATAATTAGAAAGGAGTGTCTTTTGACCCTACCCTGTTAAAAAAGGAGGTTGAATATGAAAAGAAAAACTATCAAAAAAATGAGCATTATTAACATGAGTATAATAATAAATAGAAAAGCGTAAGGGGATGTTGCGTTTGTTATGAAAATTAAAACTTGACAATATATATATATATATATATAATAAAAGTTGGGCTCGCGGGTTTTACAATGCTCAATTTTATTTCCAGATAAGACAATTAAATATTGAGATTATTGTTTCCAACAAAAATGTAATTATTGAAAAAGAGGAGACGGTAAAAAATGAAAAGATTATTAAAACGAGTGTGTGCAGTTATTGTTGCGGTTACAATAATTATTAGTTCAGTGGATGATTTTAATGTCAATGCTATGGAAACCAGTTCTGGCTTAACACAGAAAGTGGTATGTGATGGTGTTGAATATAAAATTACAACTCAGAAGAATGGTGCTAAAGTATTGTCAGAGATTGAGGGTGGCAATAAGAAGGTAAAGATGGTTTATGAGGGCAACAATAAGATTGAATTAACTGGATATGTTCTCGCTAATAATGAGTACAAAGTGGTTAGTTCAAAAAAGATTAATTCTAGTTATATTGCGAATGCTAAAAATGTTGTTGATAATAACATTGCAGCTAATGGTGTGCATGTATGTGCAAATTGGGGAGGAAAAACATCTACAAGCGAGTTTTGGGGAACACCATATTGGTATAGAACAAAAACTGAGAGTGGAAAAAGCTATCTTAATATCGGATGTAAGGCTTCTTATACAATCAATTATTCAAACTTATCTAGTGATAAACAAAAAAGATGCGATAAATATAAATCGTATGTAAAATCTAGTAGCAAATCTTTTGCTAAAGCAGAGATTGAATTGGGTGGTACGTTTACTATCAGTGTGATTTGTGCAATTATTGTATTTGATGCTGTTACATTAGCACTTCCAGCGGCTGCGATTGTAACTGCAATTATAGCGATGCTTGGTGGTTATGCTGCAGGAGTTCATGCATTGGTTGATTCATATTTTACTCAAGTGGATGCTAGAGATGAGTACGATATAGTAAAAACATACGGAAAGAAAGATAAAAAATAATTTTAGGGAGTAAAATGTAAATATGGATATTTTTAAAGAAAAAATATGTCTTAAAAAGAAAAGCAGAGAAATAAAAAATATGTTCTATTTGAATTTTGTGTTTATGT
>JAILRH010000228.1 GCA_024698345.1 Lachnospiraceae bacterium
CTGATTATGAATGGTGATGGAGCGCAGAAGATTGATTTTGCACAAAACGAACCTGGTGCATCCCGTATAGCAAACCTTGAGATACAAAATGACAGTGAAGACGGCGTTACAATTGGTGGAAATCATGCAACAGTAACAGGAACAATCACAGATAACGGTCATTACATAAAGGGATGGGTGATTCCGGGAGCGTCAGCAACAATCACAGACAACATATACCACGGAAATCTCTATTTGCATGTAGCAAAAACAATAGGATTCCCACTGGTTGTAGAAGGAACTGTTAGTCAGGATACAAATATAACTTTTAATGCAGATGTGACGATAAAAGGAGGATATTCATTATCAAGCAGTTATGCATATTTAAACGGACATGAAATGCATGTTGAGGGAAATGTGACGATATCATCAAGTGGATATTATTACCAGTCATATTTAGTTTTGCAGGGTGGAAAAATGATATGCGAAGGAAACCTGACAGTTAATAATTCATACACGCATATCACAATGAATAATGCCAATGACTACATATATGTAGGTGGCAACTGTACAATATCGTCAAGTGTTTCTTCGACGATGAGTGCGGGAACTATTGAGCTAAAAGGAGACTTTGCCCAAACCGGAACATACAATAATATACAGGCAAGCGGAAGTCATAAAGTATTATTAAGCGGAGACAGGAAGCAGACAGTTACTATTGAGAATATAAGTATAATGTTGAATATACTTGAACTTAATAATACAAGTAATGATGGAGTATATTTCTCGTCAGCCAATATTCCTGCAAGACAGGTAATAAAAAATGAAACAAAGATTCACATTAACGGAATCGGTGTGTTTGGATGGAAACTCACAGAAGATACTGTAATCGAAGGTGATGTGTACGTTGTATCAGATGTTCTTGATTTGAACGGACATACCCTTAAAATATCAGGAAACTTATATATAGGTTCAGGAAAACTTTTCATAAATGGCGGTGAACTCATAGTTGAGAAAGATTTGAGATTCCAGAGTATTACTACGAATGCTGACAATGAAGTGACTTCATATGCAAACAGCTCATCATATTTTGATATGACAAATGATAATGATATAGTTACTGTCGGCGGAAATTTTGTGATGCAGTCTACATATGATATAAACGGAATGCTCACAAAGGGTGTTTTGGAAATCAAAGGTAATTTTGTACAAAATAATGGAAGCAACTATAACTTCAGATCAACAGGCTCCCACACAGTTGTACTGAGTGGGGCGCAGGAGCAGACAATTACATTTGCAAATCCAAGCAGTACATACTCATATTTCAATAATCTGAAAATTGAGAATACATCATCAAAGGGTGTAGTGTTAAAGAGTAATATCTATGTAAACGGATATCTGGATGATGCAAATACAAAGATATCTAAATCTTCATACTCAACATTTTTGAAAAATATAGATAATCTTAAGGGCGACAGTTTCGGTGGAAATATCTACATGGAAAACGCAGCAACTCTTAAGAGAGATCTTACTGTATTGGGAAGTTTTGGAGCAAATAAAAATGTTAATCTTAACGGATATTCACTTACAACAGGAAGCTATACACAGAGTGAAGGAACGCTGACAATCGGTGGGGGTAATTTAAATGTAGTAGGATCCTTATCTATTGGAAACTATGGATATTTGAATATGACGAATGCCCAGGATTATGTATGCGTTACAGGTAATTTCACAACAGACAGTTACTATTCACACGATAATTACCTTAAAGAAGGAACACTGGAAATCAGAGGAGATTTCAAACAGACAAGAACAGGCAATTTTACTGCAAGCGGTAATCACACAACAGTTCTCTCAGGAAAGACAGGAACTGCAAACAGAAATTATGTTCAGATAATCACATTCGCTGCAGAGGGAAGCGGTAAGTTCAATCATCTTGTGTTAAACAAAGCAAAATCATTGTATTTATTTACACCTGCAATTGATAAGATTTGCAATGATTACGTAAATGAAGCAAAAGATGATGAAGCTCCGTCAAAGGTTATGGATGTGACTGTAACAAATAAAGAGGCGACAAAGGTAAGTCTTTCATGGCTTCCTTCAACAGATAATGAGACAGTTACGGGATACGAAATCTACAGAGGAAATGTTAAGGTAGGTACAACATCAAAGACAACATTTGTGGACAGCGGACTTACACCAAGTACAACATACATCTACAAAGTTTGTGCGTTTGATGAGATGAGAAATGTGTCAACGGAATCTGATCCTATAACTGTTACAACACTTGAAGATACAGATGCACCTTCTGTTCCGTCAGGAGTGAAGGTAAAATCAAAAACAGGAACTGCAATAACTATTACTTGGAATGCGTCATCTGATAATGTATCTGTAAAAGGATATATTGTATACAGAAAAGGCGAAGAAATTGCAAGATTAGGAAATGAAACTCTGTACAGGGATGCAGATGTTGAGAAAGATGAATTATACACATACAGCATCAGGGCATACGATGCTGCAGGAAATGAATCACATGACAGTGAGGAAGTTAAAGGTTCTCTTGCAATGCCTGAGATTACAAAAGTTGAGCCGAAAAATAATGCATCAATCGGCGGAGGAAGTACGACAATTACTGTTTACTACAAGAATTCAGGAAATTCAGTTGGTAACAAAGTTAAATTCGAGTATCAGAGTGAGAACGATGCAGGAGAAAAAGTCTGGGAACAGATTGGCGGTGTTACATATGGTCAGCAGACGTATAACTCAACCACACTCTATTCAAGATGTATATGGGATTACATGAATGTTAAGAATGGCGAGTGTAAGATGAGGATAACTCTATATGATGCAGATGGAAATACTGATACAGAAACATTCTCATATATTATCGACACAGAAGGACCGATACCTACAGATGATATCAGAGCAAAATCATCGGATGGTGTTGTTACGGTGTCATGGTCAGAGTCAGACAGTGCAGACTGCGTGAAGTACAAAGTATTCCGTGCAGAGGGAGAGAATTCCGATTATGTACTGGTTGCGACAGTAAATGATAATGAATATTCAGATAAGAATGTGGAAGAAGGAAAGACATATTTCTACAAAGTATCAGGGCTTGATAATTACGGACAGGAAGGTGAAAAGAGCGAAAGCGCTAAAGTAACCATTTCAACAGATGAGGCTGCTCCTGAAGTTACAGGCATCTCAGTAAAGAATAAGAGAATCAACAAAGTTACTAAAGTCAAAGTGACAGGTTCTGATAATCTTAAGTTGGCAACACTTAGTCTTGAATATCAAAATCCTAAAGACGAAGAGTGGATTGGAATTGATGGCACAACTAAGGAAGTGACAAATAACGAAGCAGTATTTGATTTTGACACAACAGAATTATCAGATGGAAAATACAAATTGCGTGCTATTGCTACAGATGCAGCAGGAAACAAATCTGCCGGTCACATTTCATACGGTGGACTCGAGATGGATCTTGATCCATATTATGCAGATGTAGTAATTGATAACACAGGTATTGAAAAAATTGTTGTGAATGATGCAAAGGCATACGCAACATACGTAACGCTTAAATGGAATAATGTTTCGGAAGATGATTTCAGTTATTTTGTTGTTGAACAGTTAAAAGGTGATAAGTACGAGCAGGTAGCAAGAATAAATACAACGCTTGGAGCACATATTCAGAATCTTGATTCAGACACAGCATACACATTCAGAGTTGTGGGATATGACAATCTTGATAACAGAGGTATTCCTTCTGATGAGATTGTTCTGACAACAAAGGAAGATAGAGAAGCACCAATTGTAAAAAGTTTTTATCCTGCAAACAAATATTATAAGGACAGCATCCCATTATCATTGAATGTTACAGATAATTCAGGGGTTAAATCTCTGAGACTCACATATTCTACAGATCGAAAAGAGTGGAAAGATATAACTACTATTACGCTTGATAAAGCCGAGAAATCATACACATTCAAACACAGTTTTGATGTGTATGACATTCCAGAGGGAACAGTTTATGTAAGAGCATTTGCATATGATGAAATGGGCAATGAAAGTAATGCAGACGGTGAACCGATTGAGAATAATTTCGAGGTGGACAGAACTGCCCCATCAGAAGTCATGAACGTGGTTGCAGAAGGTATGAGTGGTTACAACTCAATAACATGGAAGAAAGCTCCGGAGAGCGATGGCGTTAGAGAGTTCAGATTGTACCGCGCATTGGAAGAAGTTGGTAACTACACACTTATTGCAAGTGGAATTACTACGAACATTTATTATGATACAACTGCAGTTGCAGGAGAGGTTTATACGTATAAGGTATTGGCAGTTGATGAGGCCGGCAATATTGGAGACTTCTCAGCTGAAGCGGTTGCACAGAGCAGAAAAGATGATGAGGCTCCGGTAGTACATGCATTGACACCGGCAACCAATTCAAAAGTTACGGGAACAACAAACATAAAAGCTATTGTTTCTGATAATTCATCAGTTCAGAATGTTACATTTGAATTCAAGTCTGCAGACAGTGAAGAAGATGTATGGACAGAAATTGCAACGGTAGCAGTAGGAAAATCAGTTGGATATCCGGCAGTTGATTGGGACGTATCTAACTTTGAGAATAAGAAATATATTGTCAGAGTAACAGCATCAGATTACATGAATAATATCAGTAATACATTTACTGCAGAGTATGTGGTTGATACAGTTGCTCCGACTGCACCGGAATTATCCGTAACAGGAATAGGTTATGGTGCAAAATTGTCTTGGATCGAAAATAAAGAAGATGACTTTGACCACTATGAAGTATACAGAAAACTTGGTGGCGAAGAAGAATTTGAACTTATTACAAGACTGGATGACAACACATATGAAGACAAGAATCTGAAACCGGACAGAAAGTATATCTACAAAGTTTATGCGTATGATGAAGTTGGCAATTTTGCATCAAGCAGTGAAGTTGCAGTTACTCCAACTTCAGAAGATACGGAAGCACCGGTTGCAGTAGTCAGCGAAGACATGTCAGTAAGACAGGGCAGCGAATTGTTACTTGACGGTACTGCTTCTCACGACAATGTTAAGGTTGGTGAGTATAAGTGGGATATGGGAAATGGCGATGTAGTCTATGGACCTATCGTGAGATACCGTTATAAAGAAATGGGTACTTACAAAGCAAAACTTACTGTAACTGACGCTGCAGGAAACAGTGACACTACTCCTATAACAGTGAGAGTGCGTTCAAGAATATCAGCTAAAGTTGATTTTAAGGTAATTAATAAATCAGGCTCAAATAACTACATAATGAGTTACTCTTACATTTATATCGAGAATGACGGTGTAGGAGAAAACTACAGAGCAGACAGCTATGGTGAATTATCAGTTGTATTGAGCGCAGGAACATATACAGTAGATGTATACAAAGAAGGCTATATGCCAAAGAGTTACCGGATTACTGTTGCAAATGGAGATGAGCAGGTTCAAACATTGGAAATTGAAAAGGGAGAACTTGTTACGGGAGAACTTACAACTACAAGACTTACATTGCAGCAGATTATTGATCTTGGTGTTGACCTTCAGGATCCAAATAATTGGTATACATATACATACAAAATGACATATACAGTACCGGGAACACCGGTTAAAAAGACACAGAATATTAATCTTTATCCGGGAACAGTCACAAAGGTCAGCCGCGGAGATGGCGGTGGTATAAACGGAGGCGGATATTACTATGTTTCAATGGTTGACGTTGAAGGTAAGAAGGTTGTTACCGTATATGAGACGGTATCTTTCTTAAAGAAGATGTACGATGTAAAACTTCTTGTGACAAATAATGCAGAGGACGGCTATGGATTTGATATTGTTGATTCCACAGCAACATTGAATCTTCCGGGAGGATTATCACTGCTTAAGATAAGCACACCGCAATACCTGACAAATGATCTTGGTACTTTACATGCACAGGAAACTAAAGAAACACACTGGTATATCAGAGCAGATGAACCGGGAAGCTATGATCTTAGTGCAACATTTAACGGAACACTGATGCCTTTTGAAGCACCTGTAAACACAGTTATTTCAGCAGATGAACCTTTAGAGGTGACACCGGAGGAAGACAATACATTTACAGATGACGGATTTGCATCAAATCCTACTGATTATGTACTTAGAATTGTAGACAAGCATGGAAACAGAGTTAAAGGGGCAATTGTTACACTTTCATGTGGAGGAAAACAGTGCCAGACAATAACAAACAGCAGAGGTACAGCAAGACTTGAAGTAAACAGAGGTGATACAAGAACCTTTAATCTATCAGTAGTACATGATGACTTTATCCTCTACAACCAGAGTTACAATATAAAAACAGATTATTATACAGACACAATCACATTGTACAGACCCGGTGAATCTGAAGACGATGATGAGGGAGAATATACGGACAGAAAGAATCCTTATCTCGAGGGCTATGATATTGGAATGAGCGCTGCAACTTTTAATGGCGCAAGTATAATTTACTTTACAAAATACATAAACAGACTTGTAAATAAAAATCATACACTTGATTTTACATTTACTGAAAATATCAATAAGTATGAACTTACTTTAAACGGAAAAACAATAGATATGGGTGAAACTGATTCAGACACCCTAAGTATTAGTTTTAGCGGCGGTGATTTTGAGGAAGAAGGAAGGCTCGCACTTACAGTATATGGAGAAGAGAAGAGCGCAACTTATAAGCTAAACGTATATGTTGAAAAGAGATTATTTGACAAAGTTATGTTGAAGGACAAAACAGTATTCGTTGATCTTTTGACAGAGACTTACAATATTTACACATCAGATCAGGATACAACATATGAGATTACATGCAATATTCTTGATGAAGCAAAATCAGCAGCCACAAGTTTTGTACTTGTTCAGGAAGACGAGGAAGCTGTAACATCAGATAATGGAGTGTTCGAAGTCAGATCAGGTCATTTTGAGCCGTTTAAACCGATTTATCTTATCGCATTTGATGGAGAAGAGGTTGTAACTAAAGACAGATTATATCTGAATGTTATAAAGGCAATTGACAGCGATTTCGAGTTGAAGATTGGAACAGATGAATTGTCATATAAGGTAAGTTCGGATATTCCAATTCTTGGAGGCTGTGAGATATCCTTTGATCTTGGCGATTATGAATTGCCATATGATATTGAATACAATTCGGAAGGTTGCAAAATTACTGTCGGAAATACACTTGGCGAAGGTGAGGGGGCTTGTAAATTATTTACAATAATTCCCGGAAAACTCAGTATGGCACTGGATGTTTCTGGTTCCCTTTACGGAAATTATGAATCGACAAAGTTTGAAGGAAGTCTTGAACTTAAGTTTACTATCACGGGTGAATGGGAACAGCAGCTTCCAATTACATTCCCGGTAGTTATAGCTATTGAGGCAACCGGTGAATTTGGTGCAACCGGAAAACTGGCATTGGATTTGACAGAGGAATCAAAGGAAAAAATAAGTGGAGCGTTAGAACTTGCGATGTCGTTAGGACTTGATGTATTTGCGGGAATCGGTGTTGCGGAAACTGTATCAGCCGGTATCTATGGAAAGGCTACATTTAATGCTTCAATGGATCTTCTCCCTAAGACACAGGGAAATAAAGTATCTCTCGAAGGAGATTTAGGAGTAAGATTCAAATTATTTAATATGAAGACAGATTTTTCTATTTTATCCGGTGAATATATTATCTATGACAGAGAACATCCGGAACTGGTAGGAAAAGGACTTAAAGGAATGACAGTGGATGAGATAAAGAATCATATTTATGATATGAAGAATTATTATTATCCGGTACCTGAAGATAATGAAAAGACGCAGGAATGGCTTGGAGAGTCATTGAGCGGAACTGAAAATGATATTCAGGTAATTCAGGATGGTATAGATAGTGATGCTAATCCTGTTATGGTTGACGCAAAGGGCAAGACATTATTATTGTTTAACAGCAAAGATTCAAATGATGATATATACAATGAGAGCAGAGTAGTTTACTCGGTATATGATAATGGTAAGTTTACTAAACCGGAGTATGTTGATGCATCAGACAAGGCACAGTTTGGATTTGATGTCTTTGAGTCAGATGGGGAGACATATATTATCTGGCAGGAAGCAGCAAAGAGATTTACTGAGGACGATACGCTTGATATAGTTGCAAAATCAGTTGAATTAAAAGCAGCAAAATGGGATGGTACAAAGTTTGTATCATTAGGAACGATTACAGATAATGAAAAATGTGAATTAAAACCTCAGATTTGTGCAAGTAATGGAAAGATTTATGCCGTATGGTATGAGAACAGCGAAGATGATATCTTTGAACAGAAAGGTACAGATACAGTTTATTGTGCAGAGTACGCAGACGGTGAGTGGAGTACAAAGAAACTTGCAGCAGAATTGCAGGGTATCAATTCAATGGATGCAGGAAAAGTGGATGATTCAATGTATGTAGCTTATGCATCAACAGGAACTGATTGCATGATTGACCTGTCAGACGGTGAAAGTGCAGAATATGCTTTGGATGCAAGAAACGTACAGTTTGGAATATTTACAGACAATAAAGTCCTTACATGGAACGAAAACGGTACATTGTACTATGCAGATAAGAAAAACGAAGCAGCTTACGTATTGTGTGGCAGCAGTCTGTTAAAAGAATGTGGATACAGTTATATTTCTGATAATAATGGAAATTATAGTATTGTATTTACGAAGACAGTTGATGGAAAGGCACAGTTATACGTATCTGATTATGACATGGAAACAAATCAGTGGGGAGAACCACAGGCTGTAACAACGCAGGATTATTACATTGAAAATGTTGCGGGAATCTATGTTAATAACAGGTTGTTGACAGTGTTTAACCAGACACAGGCTTCAGTTACAAAGGATAATGTTTCTGTTGACAGTGATTTATGCTTTATGGAGATTGGAAAGCATGACAAGGTTTCAATCAATGAAGTTACATTCGACAACAGTGAAGTTATGCCGGGTGGAAATGTAAGATTGAATATTGATCTTGCAAACAATGGATTGAAGACAGTTAGTGCAGAGAATATCAATATTACCGTAAAAGATGAAAACGGTAAGGTTAAAGCCGAGGCAAAAGGAACTAAATCAGTTAAAGCAGGAACAAGTGAAATACAGGAAGTTATTATTAATCTTCCGTTTACATTGTCGGTATCTGCATACACCGTTGAGGTGACATGTGGAGAAAGCACAGCAATCAAATCAATATCAATGGGATACGCAGATCTTTGTGTATCAGCGAAAGTCAGTGTAAACCATGATGTTTATGAGGTGGTTTCAACAGTTGAAAACCTTGGAATAGAAGCAGCATCAGGAAAGCTGGTATTCTACGATAAAGATAATGCAGACAGGGTATTTGATGAAAAGCCAATCAGAGAGTTGAATTACGGTGAGTCTGCTACCATTACTTATGTAGTGGATGACAGTGTTTATAACAAAGCAGAATCAGCATCAATCGGTGTAAGAATTGAGACAGAGGAGGATCAGGTTACAACTGATAATGACAAGACATCGGTATTCATTTCAAATAGTGCTACCGGAGTACCTTGCAGAGTAGTATTTGATTATGCAGATGGAAAGAACGATTTGAGAGCTGTTTATATTACCAGTAATACTGTTATTAAGTTGCCAAAGACACCTGAAAAAGAAGGATATACATTTATTGGATGGTTTGACGGTGATGAGAAGTATACACAGGACTCAATTGTAAGCAAGGATATCAAACTCATTGCAAAATATGAGAAAAATACAGAGAGTGAGACAAGTTCAGAAGTGGTAACAACAAAGCCTGGCACAGCGGGCAGCAATGTGGAAACAACAAAGCCTGGCACAGCGGGCAGCAATGTGGAAGCAGCAAAGCCTGGCACAGCGGGCAACAATGTGGAAGCAGCAAAGCCTGATACAGCAGGAAACAATGCCCAGGCGTCAGCACTGAGTGAACAGAATGCCGGTAAATTAAAAGCCACATCTATCAAGAAGATAACAGCAAAGAAAAAAGCATTGGCAGTAAAATGGAAGAAAGTGGCAGGTGCAAAAGGATATAAACTTCAGTATTCATTGAATAAAAAATTCAGTAAGGCGAAGACAGTAAATATTAAGAAAAGTTCTTCAGTTTCAAAGGTAATAAAGAAATTAAAGAGCAATAAGAAGTATTATATCAGAATAAGATATTATAAAGTATCCGGTGGAAAGACTTACCTTTCTAAGTGGTCAAAAGTTAAATCAAAGAAAACCCGATAGGTAACGGTTTGATTCAAAATATCTCTCATATGGCATCGTCCGTATGGGAGATATTTTTTTGAACTATCCTGTCAAACAAAAGACGACTGACAAGAAGCGACGAACTAAGATAAAAGTGTCATATTGTTTGTGCAAAATGTACAAAAAAATAGTAATATGAATAATAATGCACCCCTTAGAATGACATTTCACACAATTTTCACAAAATCACAATAGCCTGTGGAACGTTGACGTGAATTGTTGTATACTTTTTGTAAGTAGATGTCAGCAGCAAAAATGCCGAGGACATTATTGGATTAACGGGTACGGGAACAGCGTGAAAAGCAGAGGTGAAAAAATGTATTATTCAGCGATTGGGGCGATTGCGTTCATGGTTTTGTCCATTCAGAATCATGATATTTTGTTTAAGCGAAGCAGGGATATTAAGTCATCTGCATGGAAGATGTATAGGAGATTGTTGTATGCAACATTGCTGTTTCATACAACGGACATTATCTGGGGAGTTTATTTGACTCTAAAAATTCAGAAAGTGTTGTTTGTGGATACACTGGCTTATTTTATTGCTATGGCTGCCTGTGTAGGATTTTGGACACAGTACGCCATTACCTATATTGGTGAAAATGACAGATTTGCAAAGTGGATTCTCTATTCAGGAAGAATATTCAGCGGTGTTTTTATTGGAATGGTGTGTGCAAATCTTTTTGTACCTGTCCTATTCTCGATTGACATAGATTGTGAATATCACACTACGATAGTAAGATGGATTATGCATATTATTCAGATTTTACTGCTGATAATTATATCTATATATACTTTTGCATCATATTCGAAGAAGAAGGGAACTCTTAGAAAGAGATACAGAACAGTTGGTTTGTTTGGTTTGATAGTATCTGTATTTTTGTTTGTCATGCTTTGGTTTCCATTGCTTCCACTTTATTCAGTTGCATACCTGCTCGGATTATGTATGCTGCATTCATTTGTTGTAAATGATGAGAAGGAAGAGTACAGGAATCAATTAGAGCAGTCTCTTGAGAGAGAAAAACAGCATTTAAAGGATTTGCGGGAAGCCAGAGAAGCAACATTCAAAGATCCACTTACGGGAGTAAAAAGTAAGGGAGCCTATGTAGAATTTGAAAATCAAAAAGACATTGAAATCAGAGAAAGACGTGCAAAAGAATTTGCCATTGCTGTATTTGACATAAACGGACTCAAGAAAATAAACGATACTTTTGGACATAAAATGGGCGATGGGTATATCAAAAATGCCTGTAAAATAATTTGCAATCAGTTCAAACACAGTCCTGTTTTCAGGGTGGGAGGCGATGAGTTTGTTGCACTTCTTGAGAGCAAGGACTATGAGAATCGAAAGGAATTGGAGAAAGCTTTCATCGAGCTGATGGAGCAGCACAAGCATGGTGACCAGGTTGTTGTTGCAGTTGGAATGGCAGAGTATATGAAAGGCGAAGACTATACTTTCAATGATGTGTTTGCAAGAGCTGAGAGAAACATGTTTGTGAGAAAGCGTATAGATAAAGGGATGCCTGCTAACCAAATATGTGTAAATTGCAAGTATGATGCGAAGTGTCCTAGTGAATGCAAGTATAGCAGTACTTGTAAGAAGATATAACTAAGAAGCAGATGCCCCCTCCTCTAAACAAAGTGAAGGCAGGGGTAACAAGATTTACTGAGTAGATGATACCCATCTAAGCAAAACAATATGTGGGGCGAGAATAATAAAATTCAAGTGAATTAAGAAAGAAAGAGCGGCAGCAACTGTAAGGGGTCTAATTCCAGTAGCAGTTGCTGTTGTATTGTTATCTCAGTCGGATAAGAATTGTTATTATTATGAAAGGGGATTGAGAAAATATATGATTTTAAATATCCTGCAAAAGCAGATTGGTAAAAATAGAAAGAAGATAGAACCTGTTCAAATGACATTTGAACAGCCCCCTACTAACCTGAGAGAACTGATAGAGTATACAGTTACTATTATGGTGGAATCTTTTAATGAGAGAGTGAGAAAAGGAACTGAAGATTCAAATATCAGGCTGATGACAGATGAAGAGATTGATTCAATGGCAGAGCTTGGAAGAGTCGCATTTGGCATTGTCTATAATGAAAAGGAGCAGAGTGTAGAAAAGGCAGTCGACACTGCACTTATGGCTTATATAGACGGAATGGTTCGTATATTTATAAATGGAGAGTTGACTGATGTTCCGGGAAATGACGGGGTTGTCCGATTAGAGGATCTTGAGGAGTATAAGTTGAATCTGAAAGATGGAGACGAGATAGCCTTTATCAGGCTTGCAATGTTAGCAGGACGGATGTGGTAATTATCCAGACACGCGACAAAACTTTTTTGTCGCGAGCGAGTCTTGAACAGATGTGAGATGACTCCCGCTTCAAGATAAATACATAAAAATAAAAAGGAGGATACAAAGTGGCAACAACATATGAACTTTCAGAGAAAGTGGCAGATGATTTCAGAAAAAAGAATGAGAAAGTATACAGCAGTTTTGATAGAGAAATGTTTAAGTTTCTGGCGAATGAAAAATGCAACTATATTTATAAGGTTACGGTAGATTCAAATAACAAATATTACAAGAAAATGATGCAGATGTTTTCTGATGGCAAAAAACCATCTGATTTTTTTATGCATATCGAAAAAAAGATGAAAGGATATATTTCAGAGAAGTATTTGCCTTGCTTTTATTATGCCATAGACCATGTTAATGAGTGGCAGATTTCTGATTCATTCTACAGAAAGTCTTTCAGAAGTGCAGATTACAGATTGTATTCTGAAAAGATTTTAAATATTGCACATGTGTTTAGATATCTGACTCTTTGTGAGTACGACATTTATTCTGTTCTAACAGGAAATACAAGTGAAGAAATCGAAGCGTTTATGGAGTGTAAGAGAAACTTTGTGAATGAGTGGATAATTGCCGCAACACTTGATATGGGAGATGAAAAACTGGAACGCATAATAGAAGACATTATTATGGGAGAAGGCGGCGAATTGTCTGTAGAGATTATTCGTGGTATTTTAATGAGCCATAATACAAAAATGTATGAACTCTTAGGCAAACTACTTCTTGCTGCAAGATTGCAGGAGGGGCTTCGACAGTCTGTCTGTGAAAATATGGATGTAGGTACTAAAGAGGGATTTTTGTATATCTATAATATTATCCGAGATAATAATCTCATAAGATTCGCTTCAGTTAAAAGGGCTCTTGCAGTATGCACGGGACTGCTGAGTTATGAAGAAAAGAATGTTGAAAGAATCAGTGATAAACAAATAACACTCATTGGAGAGTATCTTTCCGATAGTGAAAAGAGAGAGCAGGCATTTCACGGCGAGGATAGCATGGAGATTTATCTTGCTCTTTGGAGTTATGGATTTGAGGACATTGAGGTTGCACTTGACAGAGCACTTAGGTTGATAAGGGAAGGTACCCATCATCAAAGAATAGTGGCATCTTATTTTATAAGGTGTGCAGATATTCCTTTTAGCGTCAATAAGGCAACAATCAGTGTGTTTAAGGAGTTTAGCACAGAGCTTGATACAGTTGCTGTCATTATGAGCGTGTTTATGAGTAATGTATCAAGGCAAATATATGATGTATTATATTCGGATTGTGGCAGATACAGTAATGATAATAAACCACGAAAGAGAGTATTTACTGATTACAGGACTTATTTTGAAAGCGAAGCGGAAACCAGAGAAGTTTATAATCTGTTAAAGGAACTGCTGGCTGACATTCCAAAGAAGAGTTTGGAGTTTAAAGGTCTGGCATTTCCGTGGAATGATGTGTCACTTACTTCATCAGATGTGGTAAGAAGAATGGCGTTTTGTGCCAGCGCATTGCGTGATGATGAACTGATTATAGAAGTGGCAGAAAATTTGGGCAGAATTGTAGAAACATACAGCGACAGAGGTGATGTGGCAGAATTGCTGCTTGCAGAACCTGAGAGACCGGAGCTTCTTTGTATACTGACAAATTGCATAAGTGATGGGGAAACAATGACCAGAGAGGTGGCAATAAAACTTATGCGAGGAGAAGTCAAAAGAGATACAAGAAATCTTGCCCCTGAGATGGCAGCGCCAAAAGGCAGAATCCCTGAGATGTGCTATGTGCTGCTTGAGGATATGCTCAGATACAAAAAATCAGATGTTAGAGCAAATGTGTTAGAGCTTCTCTCCACCATGCCTGAGGACAGAAAAGTAGAGATGATTGAAAGACTTCTTCTTGATAAGAATGAGGAGAAGAGAACAGCTGCGCTTGACATGGTGATTCAGATGAAGAAGAACAACAGCGAGAGCTTACCTAAGGTTATGTCATCGGTAGAAAGCCTTTCAAACCCTACAACGAAAGAAGCGATTCTTATAAATGAGATTGTTGGAAACAAAGGCGATGCACCTTCAAAGGAAGACGGATACGGTATTTTTGATGTGAATGCCACATACGAACCTATTTTAGAAACAGAGTATTTAGAGGAGTGTAAACAGCTGTTTGCAAAGACATTTCCAAACAGCAGGATAATAGATACCAATAAACGAAAATCAGCAAACAGTTCGATTGGCTCTGTATTGACAAAATTGTTGTCGCCTGAGAAAGGTGATAGTGACATTTCGCCGGAAGAACAGATACTTAAGAAACTTGATGACTTAATAGAGGAACATAAGCATCTTGAATATACAAGTCGCGGAGAGACAGAGCTGTTGGGAAATGAAATTAATCGGATATTTAAAGACGGAAAATGGGTAATGCCGTTCAAAGAAATATGGGATGAATTCTTTGAAGAGAATGTTAAGACTAATGAAGAATTAGTACGCCTTAGATTATATTTGATTAACAAAAGCAGAAGCGAAAACAGTATCAGGGGTTACTATGAACATTTTGTACCGATTTCGGAAGAGTTCTTTGGTCCTGATCTTTCAAATAGGGATTTGGACGGAATTAGAAGATGGCAACATATCTATGCCATTGTTTCGTATTATTTAGATGAGAGAGTGCCAAACAGAATGTTGGGACAGTACGCATCATATCTGCTTTATTACATGGCAACATCAGGTAAATCCTTTGATTATGTCTACAGTGTAAATGACATAAAATCTGAATGGATGAGAAGGGCATTTGATCCAAAAAAGAGTATCACCTATTACATTACCGGATATGAAAGTGTTAATTTTTTCATGAAATATATAATGTATAACAGGGATAGTTTTGAAGTGTTGTATGCATTTGTCAAGAAGTATAATTTCTTTAAGAGCGAAGAAAGAACTAACCTTTATTATAACGGATTGTATGGTGAAAAAATCAGTCCAAAGCCTGTTGATTATATCTCTGCCTGTTACAGAGGCATTATCAGCAGAGATTTTATGTTTAAAAGTATAATGGATGATAATATGCTGTCTACGACTTTAGAAGAATTATCTAATGTTGTCATTTATATCAGGGAAACAGCAAAGGCTACATTGACAAAAAAGCCAACTGCAATCTGGAAAATCAGGGAACAGAAGGAAACTGTGGAAAGACTTATCGGCAAAAGGCTTTCGGAAAAAACTTCGGAAAAAACTTCGGAAAAAACTTCGGAAAAGTTCGCTGAAAATGTCTTTGATGGCAAAGATAATAAGGTTATCGAATTGGCACTTGAATGTTTTGAAAAGATTAGCAGTCTGGTGCTTGGTGTTGAACTTGTCAGAGGTGACACAGAGACAGAGTTTTCAAAATATATTTTCAGTCTGAAACGGTTATACGGAGTTACATATCTGGTGAAGATTCTTTCTGCACTTGGAAAGGAAACACTGGACAGATCAAGATATTATTATAGCAGTTATTCAGGTAATGCTAAGGTCAGCAAGAAAGAGAGCCTGTCACATTTGCTAAAGAACTGTATGCCGGATTATCGTGATGGAAAATTAAATGAGCAGGTTGAAAAATTGGCTAAGCTACTGAAGGACACAGATATTAAAGAGAGCAGACTTATTGAGGCTGCATTGTTCTCGCCGGAGTGGCTTGAGATTATAGGACAGCATCTTGGATGGGAAGGATTTGTCTCAGGATGTTATTACTTTATGGCTCATATGAATGAGCAGTTTGATGATAATAAGAAGGCGGTAATTGCCAAGTACACACCACTTTCACCGGAAGAATTGAATGCGGGGGCATTTGACAAAAACTGGTTTGATGAAGTGTACGAAAAGCTTGGAAAGAAGCATTTTGATATGATTTATGCCGCTGCAAAATATATTTCAGACGGTGCAAAACATTCGAGAGCAAGAAAGTATGCTGACGCATCAAGTGGCAAATTTGAAGCGGACAAAATCAAAACTGAAATAGAAGCCAAGAGAAATAAGGATTTGCTCATGGCTTATGGACTCATACCTGCAAAGAAATCAGAGTACAGTGACAGATACATTTTCCTTCAGAAGTTTTTGAAAGAGTCTAAGAAGTTTGGAGCGCAGAGACGTGCCAGCGAAAAACTTGCCTATGAAATGGCAGTAAAAAACATGGCAACGGCAGCAGGTTATTCAGACGAGACTAGATTTATCCTTAGGATGGAAAGCAATATTGCATCAGATCTTAAAGGATATTTTGAACCAAAAGAAGTGGGGGAAGTACTTGTATGGCTTGAGGTGAATGAAGAAGGCAAAATCGAAGTCAGGGTGAAAAAGGGTGAAAAAATGCAAAAATCCATACCTGCAAAAATAAAGAAAGATGAGTATATCCTGGCGTTGCAGGAGACAAAGAAAGAACTGACAGAGCAGTACAGAAGAACAAGGATTATGATGGAAGAGGCAATGGAAAGTGAAACAGAGTTCTTCATGGAGGAGATTGCTGATATGGATAGTAATCCTATGTCTTCAAAGATTGTGGATAAGCTTATATTTAAAGCAGGTGACAAGTTTGGATTTGCAGGCGAGTTGAAGGATGCGGGCGTTGCCGGCAAAGACAAAGTGATTGTTGCTCACCCGGTTCATATGTACAAGGCGGGCGTGTGGCGTCAAATGCAGAAGAAAATTTTTGATAATAAAATAAAGCAACCGTTTAAGCAGGTATTCAGGGAACTCTATGTAAAGACAGATGAGGAGAAGGAAGTTAACCGCAGTATGCGCTATGCCGGAAACCAGATTCAGCCAAAGAAGACGATGGCAATGCTTGGCGGCAGAAGATGGGTGACTGATGTGGAGAGCGGACTTCAGAAAATTTACTATAAAGAGAATATCATTGCGGGAATATATGCACTTGCAGACTGGTTCGCCCCGTCGGATATTGAGGAGCCAACCTTAGAGTGGGTTGTATTTACGGACAGAAAGAATTTTACTGAGATGAAAATCTCAGATGTCCCAGATGTTATTTTCTCTGAAGTAATGAGAGATGTTGATTTGGCAGTAAGTGTGGCACATGCAGGAGGCGTTGATCCTGAAATGTCCCACTCTACAGTTGAGATGCGAAAGGCTATTGCAGAATTCACAGTAGAAAGCTTCAAACTTGGAAACGTCAGCTTCACAAAAACACATGCGATTGTCGAGGGAAAGAAAGGTACATACACAATTCACCTTGGAAGCGGTGTGATTCATCAGGAGGGCGGTCCGATGATAAATGTACTCCCGGTTCATTCACAGAACAGAGGAAGAATCTTCCTGCCATTTGTGGATGATGATCCAAAGACAGCAGAGATAATGTCGAAGATTTTGATGTTTGCTGAGGACAATAAAATAAAGGATCCGTTCATACTGGAACAGATAGTATAAAAGCTGGAATATGACGGCGGATATCCAAGATATAAAAAAGGCTGCCATTCTCGATATTCTAACTGTTTTACAGTTTTAGAAGATTGAGAGTGGCAGCCTTTTTGTTTAAAGAAGATTTTGTGGCTTACAATTTGTTTGTTATACCGGTAAAAATAGGTAGCCCTGTTTTGTTATGTATAATTGCATATACAAAAGGTCTGTCCAATATTACCTCTTTATAATCTTCCATCATAGGAGCACAGCCGGCCACAACTACCATTCCGGTGACGGCAGCAGCTTTTGTCCCTTTTCTGTCTAATTCGATATAAGCCTTGTGCAAAATGGAATCTGCCATTAATGGCGCAGAACACATAGGCGAAAAATCTGCAGCTGGAGTGAACAATTCGTTTATTCCGTGTCGCTTGCAAAAATCTGTTAATTCATTAGAAAAAGAATATTTGAATTCCGGCATGGTGACATATACTTTTTTGCGCGAACTTTGGCTGTATAATTTTGTGAAATTAATCTTCTCAAGTGACTTGATAAGAAGAGAAACGTTAGCTTTATTTTTTGGAAGAAGCGCCATGAAACTGAAGTTATTGTTTTTGTAGTCTTTGACAAATCCGTAAAAATTCTCGTCCACAACAAATTTTTTCTCAGTACTTCTCAACATCTCAACGGTGCTTACAGTCCCGTCTGCATTTGTAAAATCATCCTCGTAAATATCGTCGTTTTCATATGGAGTCGCCCATTCTGAAATAAAAGCAATGGCATTGAGAAAACAGGCATTAAAGTCTGCCGAAGGATCCAACAGAGAATTAATCATCCCTTTTGTATTTTTTTTGACCCATTTGTTTACATCATCTGCAACATGATCAGATGCAAAAACATTGCATTTATGTTGCTTTGATAATTTATGAACGAATTCCTTTTTTATTGATTTGCTAAAAAGGGATTTTGCACAAATGGCATTTGAAACAGATAATTCTTTGCACTCATCCAGAAATCTCTGAACGCTTAAAAGATAATCGCAGAAATCTCCACTGCTATCGGTGCATGAATCATCGCAATCGGAATATCCGGTGATTTGCTGATTTTGCTTGCAGGATAGAAATTGTGTAATCTCGTCTTTTGTGTTGTTGTCAGTTGAAAGTGCAACAATACTCAATAGGTAAAGAATAGAATAAGGCGAAATAACAATGTTTTGGAGTGGTGTCTCTTTGAGATTTTCACCTAACAGATTTCGAACTATCGATTGGTAGTTCTCGATGAATATTTTGTCGTTGGTCATAGTATGCACCTCCCGTCCCAATAAGTCATTATTTGGTTGTGAATATAAAATTATAAAAAATCCGAGCATCTAATGTACTTATATTTTAACATATTTCCAATACAATCACTATCTAAAACCAATAAAAACGAAATGTAGAGATAAAATAAAAAATGACACCCTATTTTCTGCAAAATAACCGATATTATTAACAAAAGGATGAATAATATTAATAAAAACGTTTCACAAAGAAAAACGAAAAATATTATATTTTATCAATGAAAAATAATGGTACCGTTTCCGAAAAGCCCATAAAATAAGGGGGAAAGCGACAAAATGCAAAAAAATGTGTATAAAAACACTACATGAAAAACCTTTTTGACTCAATAAAACAGTTTTTATAAAAAATGACACCCCTTTTTAAAAAAAACGGTCTTTCGAGATTGTTTTGATTGAGTTTATACTCTACCTAGCATGAAGGAACGAAAAACAAAAACTAAATATTTTTTTAGAAGGAGAGTTATTTATGAGAAAGGGTTTATTTAACAAGACTTTGGCTTCTACATTGTCTTTGGCGTTAGCCGTATCTTCTTTTGGATTTACTTCTGTAAGTCTTTCGGAAAAAGTTGATGCAGCGCCAACAACATCTTCGAAACTTGTATGGAGTGATGAATTTAACGGATCATCACTGGACACAGGAAAATGGGGTTATGAAACAGGCGGCGGCGGCTGGGGTAATAACGAATTACAGTATTACACCAACAGAACGGACAATTGCTATGTATCAGGGGGTTCTCTTCACATCAAAGCAAAGAGAGAATCTTACGGCGGAAAGAACTATACATCAGCACGAATTAACACAAGTGGCAAATTTGCATTCACGTACGGATATGTTGAAGCAAGAATGGCACTTCCAAGAAACCAGGGAATCTGGCCTGCATTTTGGATGTTGGGACAGAACATCGGATCAGTGGGATGGCCAAAATGTGGTGAGATTGACATTATGGAAGCTATCAATACTGAAAACAGAACATACGGAACATGTCACTGGGATTCAAACGGACACGCTGAATACGGATTACCAACAGGCAATTTTGATATTACACAGTATCACAAATATGCAGTTCAGTGGGATAGCCAGTATATAAGATGTTTCTTAGACGGAAATAAGTTCTATGAGATTAATATTACAAACGGAACAGGAAGTACAGAAGAGTTTCACAAACCATTCTATATGATTTTGAATGTGGCAGTTGGAGGAAACTGGCCTGGATTCTCAATCAATGATGGTGGAATGCCACAGGAGATGAAGGTTGATTACATTCGTGTATATCAGGATAACCCATCTTACCAGGGATCTACATCAAACAGAGTTGATTCTAACACAAGCGGATCAAACAGCGGATCAAACAGCGGATCAAACAGTGGATCAAACAGTGGATCAAACAGTGGATCAAACAGCGGATCTACAACAACACCTGCTTCAGGAATGGGAATTACATACTCAAACGCAAGTACAGCTCAGGCATATGTTAACGGAACAAAATGGGCAGATATCCACTATTCAGTAAATGGTGGTGCACAGCAGAACGTTAGAATGTCTCAGTCAGGAACAAAATCTACATACAATATCGGTGGATTATCAAATGGGGCAAGTGTAAAATACTGGTTTACATATGCTGATACAAACGGAGTTGCAAAAGATTCAGCTTCTTACACATATACACACAAATCAGGAAGTTCAAACTCAGGATCAAGCAAATCAGGAAGTTCAAATTCAGGATCAGTAAACACAGCATCAGGTGATGTTTATGTATACGGTGACAGCAACTATGGCGGAAAGTCAGCTTCACTTGGAGTAGGAAGCTACAATCTTGCATCATTGCAGAATAAAGGAATCGCAAATGATTCTATTTCTTCAATCAAGGTACCATGGGGCTACAAGGTTATTATGTATGCTGATGACAACTACAAAGGATCATCAAAAGCAATTTACGCTGACCAGTCTTATGTAGGAAGTGATTGGAATGACAAAGTATCATCTATCAAGGTAGAGAGAGCTGTATACAAGATTGTTAACAGACACAGTGGACTTTGTCTTGATGTTTCAGGTGGAAGTTCAGCAAACGGAGCAAATGTTCAGCAGTGGACAGACAATGGCTCTAACGCGCAGAAATGGAAAGTTATCTTTAATAAGAGTGATTCAACATATGTAGTTACAAGTGTAATCAATGGCAAGGCAATCGATATGGGCGGCTGGTCAAAAGATAATGGTGGAAATGCTCTTATGTGGGATAATAACAACACAGATAATCAGAGATGGTATCTCACATCAGTTGATAACGGATATACATTCTTTATCAATAAGAACAGTAACAAATCTCTTGAAGTTGGTGGATGGTCAACATCTGCAGGCGGAAACGTTCAGCAGTGGGACTACAAAGCTCAGGCTAACCAGCAGTGGAAATTTGTCAGAGTAAACTAATGAATGTTCATGCATCCTCTTCCCCTTTCGGGTGCATAACAGATATACAACTCATGATAAGAGGAGACTATCAAACGATAGCCTCCTCTTTGAATTATTATATATCATTTATATCATTTCTTTTTATTCTTCCTTTTTACGCAAGCGGCATGCCATAAAGCATGTGACAATAAAAGTTATAAGTGAAACAAATAATGATACTTTTTGTACCGCAGTTCCTATGTACTTAACAGTTAGTGTATCTACCTTTACATTGTCTATTTTTAAAAGTCCGTCGCGGGATGTATATTCGTATTTATTTCCCTTGTTGTCAGTTACCCGGTAGCCTTTATAATAGCCAACAGGAAGAACTACTGTGCCATTGTCGGCAGTAAAAGTATAAGTATTATCATTTCTTTTAATATCAAACTCTTTATATATTCCATCTATGGATTCATCGATTATAAAATAGTTTCTGAAATCCTGATTCAGATATTCACCCTGACCTACACTGTAGAGTCCATAAATATCAACTGTATCAATTGGCAGATATTTGACGTATGATAGGAAGATGAGACCACTAAGAAGTATTACAGGAATAGATATGTATAACGGTTTGTGCACATACAACAATTTCCCGAAATAATAGGAAAGAGGAATACCGGTGAAAACAAGAAGTCTGAAAGGAAACTGAAGTGTGTTTAGTGCCGGAATATAGTGTTCTAAAAAGCCCCAGCAGAATGCGTCAGTACACATAAAAATGAAATACAATGTAGCTAAAATGAGGCGTCCGTTAGTGTGAAGACGTGCCTGCAGTATAATGCATGCAACGGAAATAATTGCAGTAACAATGAGAGAAATAATATCATTTCCAATCAAGTGTATACAGTGTGTTTCCAGTAATCCGAATGTTTTTATTCCTGTTTGGTAATAGAGTGTAGTAAATGTTTGCATCTCCAAAATAGGAAGAATAATGGATAATGTGCAAAGAATCGTCAGAACAGCATTGAATGCAGTGTTAACAATAATCTTTGGATTCTTAATTAGCTTTTTCACATTTAGTATATAAAAGGCAAGAAGTACAACGGCGGTCATTGCAACTGAAAGAATATGAGAATGTGCAAGCCCCGTCATTCCAAAAAAGAGGCAAAGTCCAAATTTGTTGTTATAGAAAATCTCATACACTCCAAGTACCACAATAGGGATAAATATGAAGGCCATACATTCACCTATGGCCATTCTGATATACATGTCATATAGACGGTATGGAAAAGCCAGGTAAATAATACCTGAAACAAAAGCAATGTGTTGGTAATATTTGACATTGTTATAGAACAGTATCTTTTTAAGCGAATAAAAAATGGAAGCTGCGCTGGCAAAGTTAATGCACATAAGAAAAAGGACAAACAGAACGTATTTGCTTATTCCAAGTTTACCGAGTAAGGCAAAGGGATACATAAAAATATCCGGATAATAAATACCAAGTGGATATCCTGTATGGAAGAATGTGTCACTGTATATAGCCGGTCTCAAATTGGAAAGTGATATCTCGTTGGACAATGCGCATAATCTTCCAAAATGAAACGGACCATCATCAATGAGTGCGCGACGTAAAAACATAAAACACATCATTAGTATTGAAATTGCACCATATATAATTAGGCAATAGTGTGTGCTGTATTTTTGAGAAGCAGCTGTGGTTGAATTAATATCGGTTGTTTGTGCGGTTGAATTAGTCATAATTGTCCTCTCCTTATTTTTTTGTTTTGAAACAATCTTTAATTATTCTTTATTTTATAACTTTAAAGTATGAAGTTGTCTTCGAAGTCTTTATCATTTCATACTTATCTTTGTGATCGTAGAGGTATGTTACTAACGGAGATGAGTTAGATAACAGGAATGCGTCGAAATTATACTTGCTCAGTATTTCTTCTACAGTTTCATCATTATTATCCCCATCGTTTAATTTGAGCATATATAGCTTTGAATAATCTGAAAATATCTCTCCGGTGTAGACATCGGCACGACTGTCTATAAATACCGGAATGTCGTTATATATCAGTGTCTCGCCGTAATTGTAATCGTTGAGAAGACGCTCCGGTTTTTCTTCTTTGACTAGTTTGATAAAATCATCGTTCATTGCCTTTGCAATCAATCCCCTTTTTGAATGGTAAGTGACTGTGCAGTTGTACAGACCAAAGCATGCCATAATAACAGCAAGTCCAAATAAAATACCTGCCACCATTTTTTCGGATCTTGTGCCGTCATATGTAACTTGTTTTTTTGGCTTACTCACATATTTAAACATGTAAAATCCGGCAGCGATAACAAAGAAAACAATGAATCGTGTACTTCTGAAAAACATATATGTAAAGAAACCGTATATCAGAAAATCAATTCCATCAATGTCTTTTTTTGTGAGAATCAATATAAGTGAAACACTGATTACCGGAAAATAGAAGAAAAACAACTGTTCCACTTTTTTTGCGTCAGGGGCTGCCCATTCAACTATCATTTTAAGCATGAGAGAGTCGTTCATATTGCTTAATGGATAGAGTAACATTCCGATTCCATGCGGATTTATACACAGGGCAATTACTGAGAGAATAATTACACCAATGAGTTTTTTGATTTGGGAAAATGTGTATTTTTGAAAAATAATCTTTCCGATTCTGATGTCAAATACTCCACTTACCAAAAATATTACCGGAAGTATATATACCACATTTGAAGAACCTCCATGGATGTTAGACCATATAAGCCCAAGAACAGGTATTATCCAAATAAATTTAGTGTCCGGGTTTTTATGGAATGTATATAAAATATGTAATTCAACAGATAATAATAAAAACGAAAAAATCTGTGGTCTTCCGTAACAGTAAATATACATAAGACATGCAAAGAAAATGCAGGCAGTGAATGAGATAAGGTAGTTGTTATTCATGTTTTCACCGGCAGCTTTTACAAAAAGTACATATAAAATAACTGCAGTGAGAAGTGCCAGAAGAAAGATTCCAACAACCCCGGTCCCTTTCATTATCAGATGGAAAATAACTTCCGATAACCATTCGTGTGAAATCCATTTTGTGTGGAGTGGTGCCGTATACCAGGAAAAAATATCGGTAGTAGGAACGGATTTGTTATTAACAATCCACTCTCCGGATTTGAGATGCCACCAAAAATCATTGCCGTTTATTCCCAGTGAGAATGCATATATTAATGTGGCTAAGCATATTGCGAAAATCAGCATACTGTATATTGAAAGATTAAATATTTTTTTTGAGTTCATTCATGTGCCTCCGTAAAAATCAAAAATTAGTCAATTTATGTAGAAATTGAAAATAAAAGAGCTATTCAATTATCCTAAAATAAGCTGCTTTATCATCTGAATAAGCTAAATCATATTTATCCGGGAAAGAAACAAGATATGCATACAATGGATCTGTTTTCTTTACAAGAAATGCATCGAAATTGTATGTATCTATAATCTCTGTCATAAAACTGTCATTTTTGAAATTGTATTTCTCTGAGTACACTGCAGAAGACAACCTAAGGTAATTTGTAAAATTCTTCTTTCCATATACCGAAACGCGGGTATCAATGAAAACAGGAATATAGTTTTCGATTAATTCTGCAGAGAAATCAATGTTGTTAAAAAGAGCCTGTGGCTGTTCATCTTTTACAAATGAAATTGCATATTTTGAAAGATAAAAATTATTATTGTTTTTTCCTGCATAAATATGAAGGACGATTCCTGCAATTATTCCTGTAATGGCAAAAACAACAGCAAAGGCAGTTGCTGTATTGGCAATCTTTGCCCCGATGTTTGGAAGGGTCAACTTGCCAATTGCTATATCTTTGTAAGGGAGTGTGTAATGAAAAACATAGAATGAAGATGTAATCATAAACATATTAATGTTTTTCATACTTCTGAAAACCAAAAAGGCAAAAATTGCAAATATAATAAAATCAAATCCGCGTATTTTTTTCTTTGTGGTAATCAAGTGAGCAGTTACAAAGAATAATGGTACAAAATAACAAACCAGGTGCATAAAGTTTTTTGCATCAACAGCTGCGTATGATGCAAAAATCATGGAGAAATTGATGCCGTCCTTATACGTAAAAGGAAACGAGAGCATTTTCATTCCATAAGGATTAATGCATATAGCAAAAATGCAGAGAAGAGTTGCAAGGAATGCTTTTCCTAAAAAGGCCTTGCTTGCTTTTTTAAATTGCACTTTTCCAAAAGACTTATCAAACATATGTGCAAGCACAAATAGAAAACTTATTAAATAAGAAAGATTTGATGTACTTCCCTGAATGTTTGCCCACAGGCAGCCGATAAGAGGAAGGAACCATATTATACCGGATTCCTCCTGCATGTATCTATATAGAATAAACAGCTCAGCGAAAATCAAAAAGAACACTAAGGTATCTGCATTAAGGTATGTGTGGTTTTTGAATGCAATAACAAAAAGAGCAAAAAAGAATACTGCCCAGATTGTATTGTATGTAATATCTTTTCCACCGGCTAAATATGCTAAAACACAAAAAACAAAAACTAAAAGTGCACATACGAAGCTGATGCCACCATATCCTGCTATACTATAAAGGAAGAATATAATAATGTCTGATAGCCAGTCGTGAGTAATAAATGATAATGAACCTCTATAGCTAAGCCATGAAAAAACATCAGTTTTGGGTATGGAATGATTGTCGATTATCCATTTTGCAACTGTGTTTGGTATTCCAAGTGATTCTATTTTGAAATTAAAGGAATATAGAATTGAAATAAACCCAATACAAAAGAGAAAAATGATAGTACGTTTTTGAAGAATACTATTTGAATTAATATTTTTTGAATTAATACTATTTGAGCTAATTATTTTTTGATTAGTAAGCATTTTTGTCTCCTAAAATATAATGTGTTTTTGAACACAAAAAGTGTGTTTTTTCGTGCGATACTTTCACGTTAAATTTTAAATCAGCAGGGCAAAAGAATCAACAGTCAAGTTGAAAAAAAGGGCATCTTTTAGTATACTGAAATAAGTACAAAACGAATAAGCGGTTAGGGGATAACTGCTTTAAAAGATAACTTAATCAGGAGAGGGAATATGGCAGAATTATTATCAGTGGTTGTACCTTGTTACAATGAAGAGGAGGCGCTTCCACTTTTTATAAAGGAATTAAAACGAATAGTAAAAGACATACCTGTCGATACAGAGGTTGTCCTTGTAAATGACGGCTCAGCTGACGGCACATATGAATTGATGAAGAAACTGGCCAAGGAAGATTCACGAATCAAATATATTTCTTTTTCAAGAAACTTTGGAAAAGAGGGAGCAATATATGCAGGACTTATGAATTCCTCAGGTGACTACGTTGTAATTATGGATGCGGATATGCAGGACAAGCCTGATTTGTTAGGTGAGATGTACAGGATAATCAAGGAAGAGGGATATGATTCGGTAGCCACAAGACGTGTAACCAGAAAAGGCGAACCGCCGGTTCGTTCGTTCTTTGCAAGATGTTTCTATAAGATTATCAACAAAATGTCTAAGACAGAGTTTGTTGACGGTGCGAGAGATTACAGAATGATGAATCGTAAGTTTGTTAACGCACTTCTTCAGCTGAAAGAGTACAACAGATTCTCAAAAGGACTTTTCAGTTGGGTTGGATTTGAAACAAAATGGTTAGAATATGAGAATGTTGAGCGTGTTGCCGGCGAGAGCAAATGGTCATTCTGGAGTTTGTTATTATACAGTATTGAAGGAATCGTAGGATTTTCTACAGTTCCACTGGTATTCTCATCATTCTTAGGATTGATATTCTGTATGATTGCATTTGCAGCAATCATATTTATTATTGTAAGAAAAACAGTATTTGGAGATCCTGTTGCAGGTTGGCCGTCACTTGTTTGTATCATAACTTTGCTCGGCGGTTTGCAGTTGTTTACAATCGGAATTGTTGGTCAGTATATGGCAAAGCTTTACCTTGAATGCAAGGACAGACCTGTATATATTGTAACTGATTCAAACATTGAGAATATAAAATAATATATCAGATGCGAGATGACTCCCACTTCAAGCACATATGTGCTAAGTGGTGAGTAACAA
>JAILRH010000249.1 GCA_024698345.1 Lachnospiraceae bacterium
AATTATGATAATTGGTATAATATATATAATTAAATAAATATACTGAAATTGTACAGAAATCAGTAAATTACTAAATAAACATATTAATAAGTAAATCAATAACTAAGTAAATCAATAACTAACTAAATCAGTAAATTATTATACGATTATGGTAAAATGATTTTTCTTTTTGCCTCATCTTTTGCAGGTTTGTATAAAACAATCTTTCTTCCTACAACATGAACAACTTCTGAATGAGTTCTTTCTGCCAATGTTTCAGCTACATCTCTGCAGTCATCAAAACAGTTCTTTAAAACAGTTATTTTGATGAGTTCCCTGGCTTCTAAAGCTTCAGCAATTGCACTTGTTATCTCAGGTGTGACAGATGATTTGCCTATTTGAAATATCGGGTCAATAGTTGCAGCGATTTTTCTTAAATATGCTCTCTGTTTGCTATTCATAATATATCTCCATTCTACTACAATATATTTATGTTATTATTGGTTAATTTCCTTGTTTGTATAGGCGTGAGTCTTTAATGAGTATTACTTGTAATAATCAAACATGTGACCGTAAATTTTTACAGTGTCACCGTCCTCAATTCCCAAATCTTCCAGTTCTTTAAGGATTCCGTTGTCTTTCATGAAATTCTGGAAGAACATGAAACCTTTTTCGGATTCAAGGTTTGTATAACCAAGCATCTTTTCGATTCGAGGTCCTTCAATGGAATAAACACCGTCCTCGATTTTTTCAACGGTATATGGATCCTGTGAATTGTCTATAAATTCAGTTGGATCATATTCTGACTCGAAAACTGTAGGCGAATCATCGAAGTTATCGAGCATTTCACGGACATAATAGAGTAACTCTTTCAGTCCTTTTCCGCTGACAGCAGAAATTGGAAATACTTTCATTCCCTGAGGTTCGAATTCTTTTTTCATCTCTTCAATAACTTCTGAATTGCCATCATAGAACGCATCTATTTTGTTTGCGGCAATTACCTGTGGTCTCTTTAAAAGATCAGGGTTAAATGCCTCTAGCTCTTTGTTGATTGCTTTGATGTCAGCGATAGGATCTCTTCCCTCAACTGAAGCGGCATCAACCATGTGAATAATAACTTTTGTTCTCTCAATATGCTTTAAAAATTCGTGACCAAGTCCGATTCCTTCTGAGGCACCTTCAATAAGCCCCGGAATGTCAGCGATAACAAATCCTTTTCCGCCATCTAAATCAACAACACCCAGATTAGGATTGAGAGTTGTAAAATGATAGTTGGCAATCTTTGGTTGAGCATTTGTTACTCTTGATAAGAATGTTGACTTTCCTACATTTGGAAAACCGACAAGACCAACGTCAGCAATTACTTTTAGTTCAAGGTACACTTCTAACTCAAGACTCTTTTGTCCGGGTTGTGCGTATTTTGGAGCCTGCATTGTTGAAGTGGCATAATGCTGATTTCCTTTACCGCCGTTACCGCCTTTGAGTACAACCACTCTGGTATTATCACCACTCATGTCAGCAATAACCTTTCTTGTTTCAACGTCACGAATTACAGTTCCTTCCGGAACCTTAATAATAAGATCTTCTCCGTTGGCACCATGTTTGTTCTTCTTGCCACCTTCTTCTCCCGGTCTTGCTTTGTACTGTCTCTTGTGTCTGAATTCATAGAGAGTGTTTAAACCTTTATCAACTTCGAATATAATATCTCCGCCTTTACCACCGTCACCGCCGTCGGGACCGCCGTTTGGAACATATTTTTCTCTTCTGAAAGAAACGTGACCGTCTCCGCCTTTTCCGGATTTTATAAAGATCTTTGCGCTATCTGCAAACATGGGTTACCTCCTTTTATTTTAAGACTCTTATAAAGAAAAGGCTTCAAACCAAACATGATTTGAAGCCTGATGAATTCCTACTTATTCAGCTACCGGATATACAGAAACCTGTTTTCTGTTCTTATCCTTTTTCTCAAATCTAACGATACCATCTGCTGTTGCAAATAATGTATCATCACCACCACGGCCTACATTAACGCCAGGGTGAATTTTTGTACCACGCTGTCTGTAAAGAATGTTTCCAGCTTTAACAAACTGTCCGTCTGCTCTCTTGGCACCAAGTCTCTTTGACTCAGAATCTCTACCGTTCTTTGTAGAACCAACTCCCTTTTTGTGGGCGAAAAACTGAAGGTTCAATTTTAACATAGCTATACCTCCTTATAGTCTAATGAAATATAATCATCGTATTCTTCTTTAATCAGTTCAAGTCCAATAATTAATGACTTGAATAATAGCTGGGATTCGTTACTTGGGACACCTTCTATGATAATATCAATAACGGCATCTCCTTCCTCTATGGCTGATACACTGTACTTATCATTAGTTAATTGATCTAATGAGTTCTCAAATGTAGTAACCAAAACGGATATCCCGGCACAAACGATATCTTCACCTGCATCAGCGTATCCCGAATGACCGGCTACATTGATATGAAAATATCTGTTGTCAGTGCTATAAATAATAACATTTGTCATCTAAGCACCATCCAAATTAAGCGTTAATCTTTTCGATCTTAAGCTCAGTATACTGCTGTCTGTGACCATTCTTCTTATGGTAACCTGATTTTCTCTTGTACTTGTATACGATAACTTTTTTAGCTTTTCCATCACCAACTACTGTTGCTTCTACTGAAGCTCCGGCAACTGTTGGCTCACCAACTTTAACGTCATCTCCACTTACGAGAAGAACCTGGTCAAAAGTATATTTTGCTCCAGCGTCTACACCGAGTTTCTCAACTCTGATTGTATCACCTTCAGAAACTTTATACTGTTTTCCACCTGTTGCTATAACTGCGTACATACGGCACCTCCTATTACCCATTACTCGCCAGCTTCGGTGATTGATTAAATCAATACTTTGAAACCTCACTGTGCGGCATACTCAACTATATTAGCACATAGTTATTTCCTTGTCAATCGCAGAGTGCGATTAATTCGTTATATTATTGGTTTTTATAATTTAACTCCGGTGCTTTCATGGAAACCTTAGTTCCGGCATCAATTGACTCAGTAATGAAGGTATTACCACCGATTACTGTATCCTTACCAATAACTGTATTACCACCAAGAATTGTTGCTCCTGCATAAATAGTAACATTGTCCTCAATAGTCGGATGTCTCTTTATGCCACGAAGTGACTGACCGCCACGAGTAGAAATACCACCGAGTGTAACACCCTGATATATTTTGACATTTTTTCCAATAACTGTAGTCTCACCTATAACTATTCCTGTACCGTGATCTATAAAGAAATATTCACCAATTGTAGCTCCGGCGTTGATATCTATACCTGTTCTACTATGGGCGTATTCTGTCATAATTCTAGGAATGAATGGCACATCCATGAGATAGAGCTCGTGTGCAATTCTGTATACAAAGATTGCTAATAATCCCGGATATGAAAAGATTATCTCTTCTTTGTTATTAGCGGCCGGATCTCCATTATATAGTGCTTCCACATCAGTGAGAAGAATCTTTTGGATATCGGATATCTTTGAGAAGAAAGTCTCACATACATTGTCAGTGAGATTCTCAATTTCTTCATCTGATAATGAACAGTTATTGTATCTGAATGCAAGCTGAACCTGTGCATTTAAGTGTTCATAGACTTTTGTAAGGTAATGACCGATAAAATAATCAGGAGATGAAGTGGCAATGTTTTCATATCCAAAATATCCCGGAAACATTACTCTTCTGATGTCCTTTATAATATTGATAATCTCTCCTCTGTTTGGAAGTCTGCTGGAACAGTCGCCGGCATATATATCGTTGTTTTCATAATTTGAGGCAATGTCTTTTACTGCCTCTGAAATAATAGATTTGATTTCTTTTGACATTGTAATATGTGGTAGTTTCACTACGCTCTCCTATTTTTTCTAAAATGAATTATATCATTATTATATTGGGGTAACAAGAAAAAAGTTACGAACATGTGATAAGTAATTAATATCATTATGAATTAAGGAATTATGATATCAATGAGTTAAGATATCATAATTCCTTAAAAAATAGCTAATATTGATGTACGACAGATTCTACCAGCTTTTTACCCTCATAGCGAACTTTTAAAGTGAAAAAATCATCTCCGTTAATCAGCTTTGTCAAAAATAGTCTGTCTCCTTCCCAGGTCTTTAAATTCAGCACTTTGTCTTTATCTATCCAATGAAGATCTCCTTCATCACATTCCAGCAATTCACCGGTAAAATCGTCTGCCGTATACAGATACATATATTCAGTCTCATATTCATCAGAAATAAAAGTAATAACTGATCTAAGTCTGAAACTGGTAAGTGATAATCCCGTTTCTTCTTTAACTTCTCTGAGCAGACACTCTTCAGGTGTTTCGTCTTTTTCAAATTTTCCGCCTACTCCAATCCAATGTCCTTCATTGATGTCGTTCTTTTTTTTTGTTCGGTGTAACATCAAATACTTATTGTCTTTTTCTATATAACATAGTGTTGTGTTAACCATCAAAACCTCCGATAATAAAATCTTGAAAAAGTATTATTTATTAAAAGTATAATTAAAATTCACAGTGAGATTACTTGATTCATTTTCATTATAAACAGATAGGCAGGACGCACTGCAATATTGTTTTGAATTGTTTCGCAAGTCAGCAACATTTAATTGTTTCGATTTCAGTTCCTGCAAAACAGTAAGTACCACATTTTTTAACTTAATTTGGTAACTTAACACTTTTCAATTTTGTTTGATTAAAAGCATTGTTGCCAATATTCTTTATTTTTTTGTTGAACGCTACAGTGCTAAGTTTCTCACACCCTGCGAAAGCAGAATCTCCAATAGTCTTTAAGTTCTTTGGCATTTTAATCTTTTTGATCGGAGTTTTGAAGAAAGCATAGTCTCCGATTGTAGTAATTGTGTTTGGAAGGTTAATTGTTGTTAGAGAACTATTACTAAATGCTCCATTTCCTATAACCTTACAACCTTTTGGAATTGTAATGGATTTTATGCTTTTGTATGAAAATGCATATGCTCCGATTTCTTTGATTTTACTATTCTTTGCAAATTTTACAACTTTCAAATTGTTGTTATCTGAAAATGCTGCATCACCAATTACTTTGACTTTTGCCGGAATTGTAACAGAAGCTTCTTTTCCTGTATATCTTAATAATACTCCATCTTTGGAAATGTACATATTACCAACTTTTTTGATTTTAAATTTTTTATCCTTAATAATGCTTTTGTAAGTCTTTTTATTTGCTATTCTTAAAATGCTTAAAATGCTCTTTCCATCAAGTTTCTTTGATTTGATAGTCCATTTACATTTTGCTAAACTTGTATCTTCGCAATCATCATCATAAAGAATGTTAAAATAATCAGAGTTAGCGTGCTCCACATCATTAATAACTTTGTTTACTGTACTTGGAATAGTAATGCTCTTGAATTTTACACAATAGTTTTTCCATGCTCCGTCATTATTACTATCGTACAGATATACTATAGCCTGAAGAGACACTGTAGTACATCCTTTGCGAATGTTAAGTGTATCTTTGTATCTTGGAACCTGGATAAGCTTCTTTCCGTCCTTTGAGTAAACTACTCCGTCAAAGCTTGAGTAATTTGGATCTGAACCAAGTACGTTTAACTTTTCAGAAGCAAAAATAAATTTTTTGTCCGGTGTATAGTTAGTGTTGAGATTAATTTCTTTAACTCTGTTAAATATCGCATCAGAAAGAACATCATAATGTTCCACGCATTTAGCTTCTAAACCCGTTGCAGGCATGGTAACTACTGCATCCTTTGATATTTTTTCAAAAGGCATATATCCGATTTTAGTAACTGTTGCAGGAATAGTAAGTTCTTTAAGTGCTGCATCAGCAAAAGCGTAACAGCCAATTTGTTCAAGCCCATCTGGCAATGTAATCTTTTTAATATTCTTGCATCCCATAAAAGCATAATCTGCAATTCCGATAATTCCTTTTGATATAACTACTTCCTTAATTGAATCTTTGTTGTAGTTCTTTGTATAAGAATCATCTACAATACCGGTTCCTGCAACTGTAAGAACACCATTGTTGAATGTGTAACTGATATCATTCTTGACTATTTTTTTATGAAAGATTGTATCAAATTCAAGTTCATTTCCGTTTTCAACAGTATCAATTCTGTTATAGATATCTTGGTCTGACACAGAATTCTCTATATCTACTGACTGAGAAATTGATAAAATGTTATTGGCGTTTGTATTAGTGTCTGCCATAACATTAAAACTACAAATGTTTGAAACAACCATTGCTCCCATTAAAATAAATAAACTACTCTTTTTCATTTCATTTCCTCCATTTTTTTCATTAAAAATTTGTTTTCATAAAATATTATTAATTATTGAGAACTCTTAGTTCTTTTTGTTTTTGTCTTTCAAATATGTAAACGAATCAATTATCTGATTTATTGCATAAAAAATAAAAAAAAGGCCGACTACTATATAAATAGTACATCAGCCTTTTGTTCATAGCAAGACTTGCGAGCAAGTCTTGAATTATTTTATGCTTTGAGACAAGCTTCTTTCATTGATTTTACATATTCGCCAACATATGGTACACAGTCTCTTCCATACTCGGCAACTATTTTTACAATAGCACTGCCAACAATTGCACCGTCTGCATATTTGCAAACATTTTGTGCCTGCTCAGGTTTTGAAATACCAAAACCGATAGCACATGGAATATCGGTGTTTTCTTTTACTAATTTTACCATTGCACCAAGATCTGTTGTGATGTTTTCTCTTACACCTGTAACACCTAAAGATGATACACAGTATACAAAACCTTCAGCTTCCTTGGCAATCTCTTTAATTCTGTCGTTAGATGTAGGTGCAATGAGAGAGACTAATTCAATACCGGCCTTTGTACATTCAGGCTGGAGTTCATTTTTCTCTTCGAAGGGACAATCAGGAACAATGATTCCGCAGATTCCGCATTCATTACATCTATCCATAAATTTTTCTTTTCCGTAAACATAGATTACGTTGATATATGTCATAAATACAAGCGGAATTTTTATCTGATCTTTGATTTCTTTGAGTGTATCAAAGAGCTTGTCTGTTGTGCATCCTGCGTTTAATGCTCTAAGATCAGCTTCCTGAATTACAGGGCCTTCTGCTACAGGATCTGAAAATGGAATTCCAACTTCAATAAGGTCAGCTCCCTTATCCTGCATTTCTAAAATTATTTTTTTTGTTGTTTCAAGATCAGGATCTCCTCCTGTGACAAATGCTATAAATGCTTTATTTTTAAATGCGTCTTTTATTCTACTCATAAATCTGTACTCCTCTGTATCTTGCAATTGCAGCAACGTCTTTATCACCGCGTCCTGAAATATTTACTACAACGATTTTATCTTTGTCCAATGTCTTTGCATATTTCATTGCATAAGCAACAGCATGTGAACTCTCAATTGCAGGAATGATACCTTCAGTTCTTGAGAGATATTCAAATGCTTCTACTGCTTCTACGTCAGTGATTGGTACATAGCGGGCTCTGTTAGTGTCGTTAAGCATAGCATGCTCAGGTCCGATTCCGGGATAATCAAGTCCTGCTGATATTGAATATACCGGAGCAATCTGTCCAAATTCATCCTGACAGAAAATTGACTTCATTCCGTGGAAGATTCCCTCAGATCCGTTTGCAATTGTTGCTGCGTTCTTTGGATTGTCGACACCAAGGCCTGCAGCCTCACATCCGATAAGTTCTACATCTTTATCTTCAATAAAATTATAGAATGCTCCGATGGCATTAGAACCGCCACCAACACAGGCGATAACTGCATCAGGAAGTCTGCCCTCTGCTTCAAGAATCTGTTTTTTGATTTCCTTGCTTATTACTGCCTGAAAATCACGTACAATTGTTGGAAATGGATGAGGTCCCATAACAGATCCGAGAACATAGTGAGTATCTGATATTCTGTTGGTCCATTCTCTCATTGTTTCATTTACTGCATCTTTAAGTGTCATTGTTCCGCTTGTTACGGCATGAACCTTTGCACCTAAAAGTTCCATCCTAAATACATTTAATGCCTGACGGTCACAGTCTTCTTTTCCCATGAATATTTCACATTCCATATCCATAAGAGCTGCAGCTGTTGCGGTTGCAACACCGTGCTGACCTGCACCTGTCTCTGCGATTACTCTTGTTTTACCCATTTTCTTTGCAAGCAAAACCTGACCTAAAACGTTGTTGATTTTGTGAGAACCTGTATGGTTTAAATCTTCTCTCTTTAAATAGATTTTTGCACCACCTAAGTCCTTTGTCATCTTTTCCGCATAATATAATAAAGATGGTCTTCCTGCATAATTGTTAAGTAAATCATTGAGCTCAGCTACGAATTCAGGATCGTTCTTATACTTGTTGTATGCTTCTTCCAGTTCGTATACTGCATTCATCAATGTCTCAGGTATATACTGACCTCCGTAATTTCCAAATCTTCCTTTGCTCATGGATAACCTCCTAATGTTTGTTGTAATTATCTATTAATTCAATTATAGTTTTGATTTTGTTTTCATCTTTAAAACCGTCGGTTTCGACCCCACTGCTTATATCGACACAGTAAGGTGAACATCTGTTTAAAGTGTCGATAATATTGGATTCATTTAGTCCACCTGCCAAAAAATAATTATTTATATTATTTTTTATTAAAGCGGTATCGAAAGTTTTTCCTGTACCACCATACATTGAATTGTCGTAAGAATCAAGAAGAAAATAATCAGGAAAAAGTTTCGATGCTTTTTCTATTGATGATGAATCCTTCATTCTTATAGCTTTAATTATGGGCTTATCTGTTATTTTTCTTAAACTTTCAATATAAGTTGAATCTTCATCTCCGTGGAGTTGTATGCAATCGATTATATTGTTGTCTGTAAGATATTTGATATGTTCTAAAGAATCATTTACGAATACACCCACAGATTTAATGTCATTTGAAAGACGTTCTCTCATATTTTTGGCAAGTTCATCTGACACAAATCTTTTTGAACCTGCAAAAACAAATCCCACATAATCCGGTTTGTATTTATTTACAATCTGAATATCCTCAAGACGCTTCAAGCCACAAATTTTAATCTTAACCATTATTAATAATCCCTTCGTTAGAGTTTAGGCGTTTCCCTTAAGATAGTCAAGCATCTCTTTTTTATTGTCTGCTCTCATAAATGTTTCGCCAATGAGTACTGCATTTACATTGGATTTCATCAGTTCTGATATATCTTCTCGGGTTTTGATTCCGCTCTCAGCAACAAATAGAATATTTGAAGGAACCAGTTTTCTAAGGCGGATACTGTTTTGAATATCAACGGTAAATGTTTTTAAATTTCTGTTATTTACTCCGATTATTCTGGCTCCCGCTTCGATTGCACTCTTAATTTCGCTTTCATCATGAGCTTCAACTAATGCGGACATTCCAAGCGAATCACAAATTGAAATGTATTTTTTTATTGTGTCTGTATCAAGAAGGGAACATATGAGTAATACACAGGAAGCACCGTGTATTTTAGCGTCGTAAATCATATATTCGTCAACAACAAAGTCTTTTCTGATAAGGGGCGTTGTTACAGCTTCACTTATCTCTTTCAAATATTTTTTGTTACCCATGAAATATTCAGGCTCAGTCAAAACTGATATGCAATCAGCACCTGCAGCTTCATATTCTTTTGCAATATCGATATAAGGAAAATGATTGGCTATTATGCCTTTAGAAGGAGAAGCTTTTTTTACTTCGCATATAAAACTAATTCCATCTTTTGCCAATGCTTTTTCAAACTGAAAGTTACCTTTAGGCATTGCAAGAGCCTGTTGTTTTACAACTTCAAGCGGAGTTGCAAGTTTTTCTTTTTCTATTCTTTTCTTTGTTGATTCTGCTAATTTGTTTAACATTGTAGCCTCCTGATGACAGTCTTGACATGAATATTTATGCGCATGTTACTGTAGTAAAACTATTTGACATTTCTACGAATTCGTTAAGTTTCTTTAAAGCTTTTCCACTATCTATAGTTCTCTTTGCAACGTCTATAGCCTCTCTGTAACTCAAGTCATCATTATATACATAGATGCATGCAGCAGCATTTAAAATAACAGCATCTCTCTTTGGTCCCTTTTCTGCACCCGAAAGAATGTTTCTTGTGATTTTAGCGTTTTCTTTAGCGTCTCCTCCAACAAGATCTTCTTTAGAACATAATTTGAATCCGTATTCTTCAGGGTTGATTTCATATTTTGTGATCTTGCCGTCTCTGATTTCTGCAACTGTTGTTTTGGCACTTAATGTGATTTCATCCATTACATCCTGTCCGTATACAACCATTCCTTTTTTTACACCAAGGTTGATGAGAACATTTGCAAGTGGTTCAACAAGTGCTTCATCGTATACACCGAGTATTTCCATATTTGCGCCGGCAGGATTTGTAAGCGGTCCTAAAATGTTGAAAATTGTTCTTGTTCCAAGAGATTTTCTGACAGGTCCTACATACTTCATTGATGTGTGATATTTCTGAGCAAATAAGAAACAGATGTTTATTTTTTCAAGAAGTTCTTTGCTCTGTGAAGGTTCAATGCCGATATTTATTCCAAGTTTTTCGAGAACATCTGCAGCGCCTGATTTACTTGATACTGAACGATTTCCGTGTTTTGCAACCTTTACACCGGAAGCTGCAGCAACGATTGCTGATGTAGATGAAATATTGAATGAGTATGACTGATCTCCGCCTGTACCTACAATCTCAAGTACATCCATGTTGTGGTCAAGTTTTACTCCATTGTTTCTCATTCCCATTGCAGAACCTGAGATTTCATCAATTGTTTCGCCTTTCATTCTGAGTGCTACAAGGTAAGCACTTATGAGCTCGTTTGGAGTTTCACCACTCATAATTTCATTCATTGCTTCATATACTTCATTGTAAGTTAAATCATTTCCTTTAATTAATTTTTCAATTGCTTCTCTAATCATAATATTATCCTCCTAGATTAATTCGTTTCCTAAGCGAATTATTTTTTATACATATTTTTCTTTGTTTTAGTAATTTTGTAATTAACATATTTTTGATTTGTAGATTACTTTTAATCCTAGTTTTTAATCTTTAAAAAGTTACCAACAATTATTTTTCCGTCCGGTGTCAGAACTGACTCAGGGTGAAACTGTAATCCATATATTTCATAGTCTTTATGTTTTACAGCCATTATTTCTCCGTCCTTTACATCTCTTGAGATGATTTCCATGCAATCAGGAATTGTATCGTCGATTGCTGCAAGTGAATGGTATCGTGCACCTTTTATAACATTTGGAAGTCCTGTAAAGATCTCCACGTTATTATCAACTTCCATGTCGCTTTGTTTGCCGTGCATAAGTTCTTTTGCGTATGATACAGTTGCTCCGAATACTTCACAAATACTTTGATGTCCAAGGCAAACGCCGAGTATTGGATATTCGCCTTTTAATTCTCTGACTACATCTTCACAAATACCGGCATCTACTGGCTTTCCCGGACCCGGTGATAAGATGATGCTGTCGGGATTTAAGTCTCTAATCTCATTGATTGTAATCTCATCATTTCTGACGACTTTAACATTTCCATCAGACAACTCGCCGACTAACTGAACGAGATTGTATGAAAAACTGTCATAATTATCAATTAATAGTACCATCAGTTACTCACCTCACTTCCCTTTTGAATTGCATCTATTACAGCACCTGCTTTGTGTGCACATTCCATATATTCATTTTCAGGAACGCTGTCGGCAACTATTCCCGCACCCGCCTGAACTGTTACTTTGTTATCTTTTCTGACTGCAGTTCTTATGGCAATACATACATCCAAATTTCCTGATAAATCGATGTATCCGATTGCTCCACCGTATATTCCTCTAGGGTGTTTTTCCAGTTCGTCAATAATTTCGCAGGCTCTGAATTTTGGAGCTCCGGATAATGTACCTGCCGGAAGTAATGCTGATATAGCATCGCATGCATCAAATTCATCTCTAATGTCTCCGCAAACTGTTGAGGCTATGTGCATTACTCTTGAGAAACGATGAATCTGCATATATTCTTCAACGTATACACTTCCGTATTTTGCGATTTTACCAATATCATTTCTTGCAAGATCAACTAACATATTGTGTTCTGCAAGTTCTTTTTCATCTGCTAAGAGTTCTTTTTCAAGCTCCATATCTTCCGTGTAAGTGTTGCCTCTTGGTCTTGTTCCTGCAACAGGGAAAGTTGTGAGTTTTCCATCTACCATTTTGATCAATGTTTCAGGTGAAGCACCTGCTATCTGAATTTTATCCATCTGAAGATAATACATATAAGGTGATGGATTTGTTGTTCTAAGAACTCTGTAAGGATTTATCAGGCTACTGTTGTATTCAGCTTCAAATTTTCTTGAGATAACTCCCTGAAAAATGTCACCTTCTTTGATGTAGTGTTTTGTCTTTTCAACCATCTCGCAATACTCGTCTTTAGAAACATTGCATGTAAAGTGTACATTCTGCTGAGATGGAGTGTTTGCAGGTCTGAAATCATCCTGAATAAGAGAAATCATTTTCTCGATTTCAAGTAAAGCTGCATTGTAACCTTGCAATCCGTCTTCTGCTTTCATATTTGCAATTACGATTATTTTTTGTTTTAAATGATCAAATACATAAACTTTATCAAAAAGCATTAACTGAAAATCATCGATGTCATTTTCTTTGATATTTAGCTTTGGCTCAGCGTAAGAAATCATTTCGTAACTGAAATATCCTACAAATCCTCCTGTGAAAGTTGGAAGACCTAGAATCTTTGGTGACTTATATTTATTTAAAAGATCTCTTAAAGCGTCCATGCCTTCTTTTTCAACTACATGCTCTACTTCTCCGCTTTTGATTGTTACTTTGTGGTTCTTGCAAGAAACCATAAGTACAGGTGAATATCCTACAAATGAATATCTTGCCCATCTTTTCTCACCTTCCACAGATTCAAGTAAAAAGAAATTTTTGTCAAAAGCTTCCATTTTTCTGAGTAATGTAATTGGTGTAATTACATCTGAGTAGATTTCCTTGCAAACAGGAATCATACTGTAATCAGATATGAAGTTTTTGACCTGGTCAAATGATGTTGTGTTCATAATTACCTCCTTTTTATGAATAAGTGAAAGCTACGGTCGCCAAATGCATGAAAGCAAGCTTTCTGCTTTTTCCTCGTCGTGTAAACAAAAAAAGCTTTTGTCCCTGCAAAGGGACAAAAGCTATAAAAATCAACTTCTGCGGTACCACCCAATTTAATGTGTATCACATTCACTCATTCACATACCAACATATGCTACCTTCTGTAACGGTAAGGCTCCGTCAACGTCTACTTCCGAATAATTCCGGTTTCAAGTTGCCCTCTCAGGTCCATTCATCACCGATAGCTTGTTGATTCACACCACCCATCAACTCTCTGAAAAGCGTCCCTAGCGACTACTTACTCCCGATCAACGGTTTAACTTATTGACACAATCCTAGCACTAATTAAAAATTAAATCAAGTGCTTTTTTGATTTTTTTATTATACTTTATTTTTTTAATTTTTGTTACTTGCCAATCTGATTTTTTTTTGTTTTTGCTTTCAGAAATTATGTATATTCTGATTCTCAAATATTTTTTTAATTTTTTGATTTTTTATACTCAGCAACGTTGGTTTCCAAAACTGCCTTTCTGATTGGAAGAATCATACCCGGTGAAACAGAAAGTTCATCATATCCCATGGCAAGAAATTCTTTTGTGAGAGATAAATCAGCACCGAGTTCACCACATATTCCTGCCCAGGCACCATGTCTGTGTGCAGCTTCTGCAATCATCTTTAACATTTTGAGAATTGCAGGATGGTGAGAATCATAGAAATCATCTAATGACTGATTCTGACGGTCTATAGCAAGAGTATACTGTGTAAGGTCATTTGTTCCGACACTGAAGAAATCAACCTCTTCGGCCAGTTCGTCTGCAACCATTACAGCAGCAGGTGTTTCAATCATGATTCCAAGTTCGATGTCTTTGTCATAATCAACTCCGTCATTGTCTAATTCTTTCTTTACTTCAGCAACTATAGTTTTGATTTTTCGTACTTCATCAACTGAAATAATCATAGGGAACATTATTGAAATCTTACCAAATGCACTTGCTCTCATAATTGCTCTAAGCTGAGTTTTAAATACTTCCGGTCTTGTGAGACATATTCTTATTGCACGAAGTCCCATTGCCGGGTTTTCTTCCACAGGTAATTTGAAGTAATCTGCCTGTTTGTCAGCACCGATATCCAGGGTTCTGATAATTACCTTTTTGCCTGCCATAGTCTGGGCAACCTGTTTATATATAGCAAACTGTTCTTCTTCAGTTGGATAATCATCTGATCCAAGGTAAATAAACTCAGATCTGAAAAGACCTATTCCTCCGGCATCATTTTGAAGAACCAGACCTAAATCTTTAGTATTTCCAATATTAGCGTAAAGATTAATCTTCTGACCATCAAGTGTGATGTTTTCTCTGCCTTTGAGACGTTTAAGCAAACTCTTCTTTTCTTCTTCTTCGAGGAAAAGTTTCTTCTTTGCAACCATTGTCTCATCATCAGGCTCTACGTATATTTTGCCTTCGAATCCGTCTACAACTGCCATTTTGCCATTAACTTCATCTGATAATGGAATCGGGCAACCGATAATTGCAGGGATGCTCATTGTTTTTGCAAGAATTGAAGTGTGCGAATTTGCAGAGCCGTGTACAGTAACAAAGGATAATATTTTATCTTTGTCCATCTGAACTGTCTCTGATGGAGCCAAATCATCTGCAACTACAATTACAGGTTCATCGGACACAATTCCACCGTTGTCGTTTCCTGCAAGAGCACTGATAATTCTTTCTGTTATATCTTTTACGTCAGCTGCTCTTCCACGGAAGTACTCTTCCTCCATGTCAAGAAACATCTTTTCCATGTTGTCTCCGGTCGTTGCAACGGCATACTCAGCATTTACACTCTCTGTATCAATGATGCTCTCAACTGACTCGATATAATCTTCATCATCTATCATCAACTGATGAGCCATAAATATTTCAGCACCTGATTCTCCAACTTCTTTTACTGCTTTATCGTAAAGATGCTTGAGCTGCTCTATTGCCTTTTCTCTGGCTGCGGAATATCTTTCGATTTCTGCGGCTTTATCTTCGATTTTTACGCGCTTAACAGATTGTTCCTGTTTCTTGTAAACACTTATTATGCCAATCGCAATGCCTTCAAATACAGATTTGCCTTCATAAATTTCCATACGACGTCCACCTCCTAAAATTAATGAACTATACAGCATCAATCGCTATCTTTATTGCCCCCATAATTCCCTGATCATCATTGAGACTTGCCGGAATAATGTAATTATCAATATCAGAAAGTTCATCCAGTTTGAAATATCCGTTCAGGTTATCAAGAACTTTTTTTCTGATTAACGGGAATAATTGTTCCTGATGCATTACTCCGCCTCCAAGAATTATTTTTTTTGGGCTGATAATAAATATAAGATTTGCAATAGCCTGGGCTATATAATAACTTTCAAGTTCCCATACTTCATCTCTGTCTACAAGTTCTTTTGCCGATACTCCCCAGCGGTCTTCTATTGCGGGTCCGCTTGCCAGACCTTCAAGACAGGTCCCGTGGAATGGGCATTTTCCTGTGTAGTTATCAGAAGAATCCCTGACCATTTTCATATGTCCTAGTTCGGGATGTAGCATTCCGTGTACGATTTTGCCACCCGATATGATACCTCCGCCAACACCTGTGCCGATAGTAATATATACTGCATCACTTACATCTTTTGCAGCACCCCAGGTAGCTTCACCGATTAATGAACCGTTTACATCGGTATCAATTCCGGCAGGAACATTAAGGGCATCTTTCAAACAGCCCAATAAATCAAAACCAATCCAGGCTGTTTTGGGAGTTTCAAGAATGTGACCGTATGTTGGAGATTCAGGATGTACATCCACAGGACCAAAGGTTGCAATACCCAATGCTTTAATATCCTTATCTTTAAAATATTCAATAATTTTAGGCATTGTTTCGTCCGGTGTTTTTGTCGGAATAGAAATCTGGTCTACTATTTTACCGTTCTCATCTCCTATTGCACAAACCATTTTAGTTCCGCCGGCTTCCAGTGCACCATATATCATTATTCTACCTCCTGGTAATTAAATATTATTTATTTGAAAATGAATATTTTGTATATACATTCGGGGTTCCCAAGTGAGAACCCCGTGTTTAATAATCAACTCAAAAGTTCAATTGATATGCTTTTGAAGTTTTTTGATATTTTAGAAATTAGCTTTCATAAATGCCTCGATAGCTTCTGCAGCAGCATCTTCATCGTCACCTTCAACGGTAATAGTTACTTCGTCGCCTTTAACGATTCCCATTCCCATTAATTTCATAAGGGAAGTTGCTTTGGCACTTTTTTCACCTTTGATGAACATAATAGTGCTTGTGAATTTTTTTGCTTCCTGTACAAGAAGTCCTGCAGGACGTGCGTGAATACCAACTTCATCTGTAATTACATACTTGAATTCTTTCATAATTAATTCCTCCTTGGAAACTATATATTTAGTAATTGTTATATATGTTTAAAGTTCTTTGTTAGCTGACTGTAAAATCATCATAGTCATCACTGTTGGTGAGAAGAACAACGACTGTTTCCGGTTTTCCGGCAGCCTTTATGGCTCCTATATCAAACTCCATTATTTTCTGACCTTTAACAACTTTGTCTCCTTCTTCAACTAATGTATTAAATCCGTCGCCTTTCATCTCAACCGTATCTACACCTACATGAATGAGTAATTCCATGTCTCCTGCGCCTGTAATTCCAATTGCGTGTTTACTCTCAGCAACTGAACTTATCTCGCCATCCATCGGAGCATAAACAATACCCTCATCCGGATTGATTCCAACACCTTGACCGAGAACGCCTGAAGCAAATGTGGCATCAGGTATTTCAGTGTATGGTATAATACTACCTTTTACAGGCTGTCCGATTTTGCCTGCAGAACAAGTCATAACTGTATTTGATACAATATCTGTTCCTATGCCTGATGATGCAGCAGGTTCATTATTAGTTGCGCCTGCATCTACAGCATGTGCAGCAGGTTCAGGATTTTCTTCCCAGAAGAACATTGTAAGTCCGAATGCAACACCGCCTGAAATTAAAAGTAAGATTGTATAAACACCAGGGTTGTTGATTGTGAGGTAACCTGGAATACCTGTTACACCGTAAGCTGTGGCACCGATTTTTACAATTGATCCAAAGAGTGCACCGCATGCACCGCCGACCATACCACAGATAAACGGTTTCATGAATCGGAAGTTAACACCGAATATAGCAGGTTCTGTAATTCCGAGTGCTGCTGACATTGAAGATGGAACTGCTACTGTTTTGAGTTTGGCCTGTCTACATTTGATACCAACTGCAAGACATGCACCAAACTGTGCAAAGTTTGCTGCAGATGCTATTGGCATCCAGGTATTCAGACCTGTTGATGAAAGCATACCTGCCTCGATAACGTTGTACATATGGTGAAGACCCATAACAACCGTTGCAGGATAAATAGCTCCCATAATCATAGCTCCAGGTGGGAACTGTACAAGCCATTCAGCTCCTTTGAGAACAAAGTTTTCAAGTGTTGCAAAGATAGGTCCGATAACAACAAATGTAAAGAGTGCTGTTACAAAAACTGTTGTAATTGGTACAACAAATAAATCAATCATTTCGTTTACATGCTGATGAAGCCATTTTTCAACTTTGCACATCAGCCAAATAGCAATCATAACAGGAATTACGTGTCCCTGATAGCCATGTCGGGATATGGAGCCCAGCACGTAATCGCCAATGGTTATGTCACCAAACAGGTTCCATGACGGTATCTTTCCATCAGTGACACCGAAGAAACTGTTGATTGCGTCAGCACTACCAACATTCCAACCATTTAGTAATCCGGTATGTACCATCATAAGTCCGATAACTGCAGCAAGGTAAACATTTCCACCGAATACCCTGGCTGCACTGATAGCAACAATAACAGGTAAAAATGCAAATGCAGTATTTGCAACCATATCCAAAAATGCATACCAGTCAGTATCTGCGAATGAAGGTATTGCTTTACCAAGAGCTTCAACAACACCCATCATAAGACCTGATGCAACGATTGCAGGAAGAATAGGAACAAATACGTCACCCACTGATTTGAGTGCTCTCTTCCATGCAGGCTGTTGTGCAGCTGCGGCTGCCTTTACATCGTCCTTTGTTGCGGCAGACATTCCTGTCACTGATAAAAACTCATCATAAACTTTATTTACCGTTCCTGTTCCGATGATGAGCTGTAGCTGTCCGTTACTTTCGAACATACCTTTTACTCCGTCAACATTTTCAAGAGCCGCCTTGTCGATTTTGGAATTATCCTTTATTACAAGACGAAGTCTGGTTGCACAATGTGCTGCCTGAGCAACGTTCTCTCTACCTCCGATCAGAGAAACTATCTGCTCGGCACATTTTCTGTAATCAAGTGCCATAAGAAACAACCTCCTTCCAAAAAATAATATTAAATTGAAAACGATTACAATCTATTTTCATGGTAACATGATTTCTATGTTGCGTCAATTGACTGCAAGTTAAAAAATGAAAAATTATAAAGATATTTTAATTGGATTTTTATTTTTTATTATAGTAATTCCAACAATTCAAAACCTTTTGCAAGACCGTCTTTATCTACCGGTGGGCAAATTATATCACTTATTTTCTTTAATGCTTCAGCACCGTTTTCCATACAAACTGATGTGCCTACTGTCTCTATCATTTCAAGATCATTCATGCTGTCTCCGAAACCTATGGTATCTTCCATTCCAAGACCGAAATGTTCAGCAACAAGTCTGACGCCTCTTCCTTTATCAAATTTTTTGTTGAGTAATTCGCCGTTGATACATGAGTGTGCTTTTACTTCCTGAACTACAAAACTAAAATCATCGCTAAGTTCTTTTTTTGCTTCATCCAATTGTGCAGGATCAGTACACATCATTATAATCTTGTATATCGGACTCCCATCATATTCACTCATGGATTTGATTCCAAGATTTGATGATAATGCTTTTCGCCATCGTTCTATCTCACTGTTTCCTTCAGGTTGATTTTGTATAAACTCGTCCATATTGTCATCGCCCCAGGAACCGTTTTTAGCTTCGATGGTGCAGAATACCCCGTTCTTGTGGAATATATCCAAAGCCAGGTCTCTTTGCTCGTTACTCATAGGACAATCGAATAATACTTCATCGCCAACTGTTACATATCCGCCACTGCTTCCGACAATGCCATCAAAGCCATATTTGAGCAGAGGTTTTAACATGTCATAATTTCTGCCGGTACACAGAAAGACTTTGTTTCCTCTTTTCTGTGTTTCCTTAATTGCCATGACTGCACTTTCAGGTGGTGTATTTTCACCTGCACCGGTAAGCGTTCCGTCAATATCCAGAAATATAAGTTTCATTTTAGACAGACCCCCTTTCGATGATTGAATATCCTAACATTACTTTGCTGATGAGATGGCTGTCACTCTCACCTTTCATTAATCCCCATAAAAGATTTACTGCAGTCTGACCGCATTTCTTATAGTACAGTTGAACTGTTGTAAGTTGAGGAGATGATATTTTATCACCCCAACTGTCACCAACTCCGGTAATTGAAATGTCATCAGGAATATTCTTGCCGGCCTCTCTGATTGCAAGCATTGCACCATGTGCCATACGGTCCGTTGCACAAATTACTCCGTCCACTTTTTTGTGGGATTTAAGAATTTTCTTCATTGTTTCGTATCCACCATCTATTGTGAAGTCTGATTCGTATGCAATTAGAGATTTCTTGTCGATTCCAGCTTCTTCAAGAGCCTTTTCAACCCCTTCTTTTCTCATTTTTCCTGCAGCACGATCAATGCTTGGAGCTCCTATAAATGCGATATGCTTCCTGCTCTTTAACATCAGCTTAGTGATGTCGTACATTGCACTTTTATCATCGTAGAATACAGATGGAACACCTTTAAAATGCTGTCCCGTAACAACTATAGGTATCGAACATTTTTCCAATGTTGTTTTGAGATGAGGTGTCATGTAAGTACCCATCAAAATGATTCCGTCCATTTTTGATTTTTCCATTTGCTCAATATAATAAATTTCTTTTTCTTTTTTATTATCTGTTACGCCGAGAATTACCGTATAATTGATTTTTTCGACTTCATCTGCTATTCCTGCCATTATTTGAGCAAATGATTCTGAATCAAGTCTTGGCACGATGACACCGATATTACCGCTTTTTCCCGTACGCATTGTCTGAGCCATGGCATTTGGTACATAATTATTTTCTTCAACTATTTTTTGTATTATCTCTCTTTTTTCATCGCTGAGGGAACCACCGTTAAAATATCTGCTAACGGCTGCTACGGATACCCCGGCCATTTTTGCAATATCTTTAATCGTCATTTGTTTCTTTCACCTCTTTAAACGTTGTAAGAAACCACTTAAACTCATGACTGCTAAGAGTTATATTTTTAACGATGACTTTTTTTCTTGTTATGATATCAGTATAGTTTTCACTCTCGTCAATCCAGGCAGTCTCATCACAGTCACTAAAATTGAAAAGGGCAATTAATTTCTCGCCTTTATAATATCTTCCTATTCCGAGTATATGATCATTCCAGGTCTCTACAATCCAGGCATCAGCATTGCTGTCAAATACCCGGTGTTCAGATCTGAGTTTTGTTAGTTTCTTTAGTCCGTTAAAAATTTGATTTTCTCTGGTACCTTTCTTTTTTCGTTTTGCGACCGCATTCCAATTCAAATCTCCTCTGTGAAGATATCTGCTGTCTGAAGATTTGTTTGGATTCTCGTGATAAGTGTAATCGTTAAGCTGTCCTATTTCATCACCGCTGTACAGGACAGGAATTCCACTTTGGGTTAGCAAGAATGCATGAAGCATAATATCCAGTTTTATTCCTCTTGCAAGTTTATCCTGATCTCTTTCATATTCGGCAGCTTCAATACCACATAGTGATGCGGTTGTTCCGCACAATCTTGCATCCTGAAGTTTTGGATCGTCATTATATAATTCACCACGACCATCAGAACCATAATATTTGCCTGTCAGATAATCGTTTAGGAATTTTTTGTGATCAGGCTCTTTGCATCCGAATTGTTTAAGGAAATTATAATCAAGCCCCCATCCTATATCATCATGACACCTGAGATAATTAAGAAATACATATTCTTTTGGAAGAGCAAAGACTGTTCCAAGCTGGTGCTTAATAAGTCTGACATCTTTTGTCGCCACTGTATGCCAGGTACTGGCCATTGTTGTGACATTATAAAGCATCTGACACTCAGGTTTGTCAACAGTTCCAAAGTATGGAACAACTTTGGAAGGCTCCATTACAACCTCGCCTAATAGTAATGTTCCGGGACACACAATTTCAGTTGCAATCCTCATAATTCTTACAAGAGTGTGAACTTCCGGAAGGTTTCGACAGGATGTATTAATCTCTTTCCATATATAAGGAACAGCATCAAGTCTGATAATGTCAACTCCCTGATTACATAGATACAACATAGTAGCAGTCATATCATTGAACACTGTCGGATTATAATAATTCAAATCCCACTGGTAAGGATAAAATGTGGTCATTACTACCTTTTGGGCTTCCTCACACCAGGTAAAATTACCGGGAGCGGTTTGTGGAAATACCTGAGGAACTGTTTTTTCGAAGAGATTAGGAATATCCCAGTTATTGAAAAAGAAATATCTGTCCTGAAATTCTTTTTCTCCTCTTTTGGCACGAACTGCCCATTCATGATCTTCGCTTGTATGATTCATAACAAAATCAAGACATATTCCGATTCCTCTCTCGTGGCATGCTTTTGAAAGATCAGCCAAATCATCCATTGTTCCAAGTTCGGGTTGTACTTTTCTGAAATTAGAGATTGCGTAACCGCCGTCATTTCTGCCTTCCGGACTTTCAAGCAGAGGCATGAGATGAAGATAATTTACACCACATTCCTGTATATAATTAAGGTGTTTTTTTACGCCTTTTAGATTACCTGCAAAACAGTTTGTATACATGAGCATGCCTAGCATCTCGTTTCCACTGTACCAATCTTTTACAACAGTCCTTGCTTCGTCCCAGTCTTTTAATTCACTGTCTCGATTCCGGTAATATTCATACAGCATGCTGATAAAGTATTCAAATGCCTGCATATCATTTTTATAAATCTCACAGTACAGCCATTTTAATTCATCATAGTAAATGGACAGACGGTCATTGAAAGTTTTATCATATTTTTCTTTTTTCATTTGCTGTTCTCCATAACTATATTTCATATTTAAAACCAATTGAAACTAAAGTGTAATCGTTTTCAATTTAAATTATAGAATACCATTTTTGTTTAATCAATAGGTGAGATAAATTCAGTGATATTTTACCACTTGGTATCAAATCCCCATTCGTTATCTAAAACCGGAATTGATTTCTTGTCTATTCTTTCAATGGAAATAAAACGACCTCTTTCAATCTTTTCTATTACTCTGTCAATTTCAGCAACCGTTCCCTGAATTTCCATAGTAACACTTCCGTCATCTTCATTTCTTACCCATCCTGTGCATCCATATGCCGACGCTGCGTGGCAGGCAGTATATCTAAATCCTACGCCCTGCACATCTCCATAGAATGATATTGAGTATCGTACTTTTGAATTCATAAACTACTCTCCTATATGTAATTATTGCGATATTTCAACTCCACCATAAGTATAAAGTGAATGTGCAATAAAATACTCCCTATCGTGTTAAATCACATAATAGAGAGTATCTTATCAATATTCTAATATATATAAATATGTCAATTATTATTTTGCAACGATGTTTACGATTCTTCCCGGAACGTAAATTTCCTTGATAATGTTTCCTGAAAGCTTATCTCCAAGTGCTTCTTTTGCTGTTGCAATTGCATCTTCTTTTGAAGCAGATTTATCAATTGAGATTGTTGTCTTTGTCTTTCCGTTAATCTGAACAGCGATTTCAACTACAGATTCAACAGTCTTTGCTTCATCGTATGTTGGCCATGATTCGAAAGCAATTGTGTCATTGTGTCCCATCTTCTGCCAGATTTCTTCACCTACGTGAGGACAAATACATGAGAACATCTTGATTAAACCTTCAGCGTATTCTCTTGGGCATGAGCCTTCTTTGTATACTTCATTTACAAAAATCATCATCTGGCTGATAGCTGTATTATATCCTAAGGTCTCAAAGTCATTTGTAACTTTCTTTACTGTCTGATGATATACCTTTGTGAGGTTATCATTGTTTCCGTCAATGATGTTTGCAGGCTCTGTAAAGAATGTCCAAACTCTGTTAATAAATCTTTTTGCACCATGTACGTTGTTTGAGTTCCATGGCTTTGACACTTCAAGAGGTCCCATAAACATTTCGTAAAGTCTTAATGTATCAGCACCGAAATCTCTAACGATATCACTAGGATCAACAACGAATTCAGGGAAACGTTTACCCATTTTGATTCCGTTTTCGCCCAAAATCATACCCTGGTGAACAAGCTTTTTGAATGGCTCTTTTACTGGAGAGAGACCTTCGTCATAAAGGAATCTGTTCCAGATTCTTGAGTAGATAAGATGTCCTACTGCATGCTCAGGACCACCTACATATAAATCAACAGGGAGCCAATGTTTAAGTAATTCCTGATTTGCAAATTCTTTGTCATTTTCAGGATCAATATATCTCATGTAGTACCATGATGATCCGGCAGAACCAGGCATTGTAGATGTCTCTCTTGTACCTTTTACGCCGTTTGCATCATACTGCTTCCATTCTGTAGCATTTTCAAGAGGAGCTTTGCCGTTTTTGCCCTTGTAATCATCAAGTTCAGGAAGAATAAGTGGTAATTCCTCATCAGGAAGTACATAGATTTCTCCGTCTTCTTTGTATACACAAGGAACTGGTTCGCCCCAGTATCTCTGACGTGCAAAAATCCATTCACGGAATTTGTAGTTTACTTTTTCTCTTGCAACGCCCATTTTAACGAGCTTATCTGTAATGGCAACTTTTGCTTCCTCGACAGTAAGACCTGTGAATTCTTCTGAATTTACTAATTTGCAGCCTTTTCCAAGGTAATCCTGCTTCTCGAAAGCACACTCAGATACATCTCTTCCATCGATAACCTGAATCATGTCGATGCCATGAACCTGTGCGTACTCGAAGTCTCTCTGATCGTGACTAGGAACAGCCATAACAGCACCTGTACCGTAACTTGCAAGTACGAAGTCTCCGATAAATAAAGGAACTTCTTTTCCGTTTACAGGATTGATAGCATAAAGACCTTCTAACTTGCATCCTGACTTTGTCTTGTTAAGATCAGTACGGTCAAGATCGCTTTTCTTCATTGTTTCATCTATGTAGGCCTGAACTTCTTCTTTGTTTTCGATTCTGTCCATAAGGCCTTTAACGATATCTCCATCAGGAGCAAGTACCATAAATGTGATACCGTAAATTGTCTCGATACATGTAGTAAAGATTGAGAACTTTCCGCCTCCAACAATGTCAAAATCAACTTCTACACCTGTAGATTTGCCAATCCAGTTTCTCTGAATTTCTTTTGTTGATTCAGGCCAGTCAATCTCATCAAGACCTTCCAATAACTTTTCGGCAAAAGCAGCCTGATCAATAACCCATTGCTTCATATTCTTTCTTACAACAGGGAAACCGCCACGCTCAGACTTACCATCGATAACTTCGTCATTTGAAAGAACTGTTCCAAGTTCTTCACACCAGTTAACAGGCATGTCAATGTATTTTGCATATCCCTTGTTATATAACTGTTTGAAAATCCACTGAGTCCATTTGTAGAACGAAGGATCTGAAGTAGCAACTACTTTTGACCAGTCATAATCAAAACCTAATTCTTTTAACTGTTTTGAGAATGTCTGAATATTTTCCTGAGTAAATCCGTTTGGATGATTACCTGTATTTACAGCATACTGTTCTGCAGGAAGACCAAATGAGTCATATCCCATCGGATGTAATACATTGTAACCCTGCATTCTTTTCATTCTTGACATAATATCTGTTGCTGTGTATCCTTCAGGATGTCCTGCGTGAAGACCAACTCCTGATGGATATGGGAACATATCAAGTGCGTAATATTTTGGCTTTGAGAAATCCCAAACATCAGTCTTGAATGTTTCATTCTCTTCCCAATATTTCTGCCATTTCTTTTCCACAACTTTGTGGTTGTATGCTTCTGCCATTTTTCCTCCTTATATCTGCAGATGCAGATTCTATTCATAATTTATCGCATTCAATATTACATAACAAAATATAAATAAATGATAAATACTATATCTGTTATGCATTATTGAATGCGATAGAATAAAATTTCACTAAATATTATAATAAGAGAAAACACTATGATTTGTCAATCAACTTTAGATAATTAAGCGCTATTTAAATAATTAAGCCTTATTTAAAGTTGCTCAGAGTTTTTGCGAGATATTGTTCAGTCATTTGTAACATCTCCGCTTCCTTCTAAACTTATTGTTTCTCCAAGATAAGTAGGTTCAGGTTTGAATATCAGTTTGAAAAAGTCTTTTGTTCTAGCAAGACTTTCCCTGAATTTGTAATAAGGCATTTTTCTGTAATTTCTCAAATCAGCTGAGACACCATAAGCATCAATTCCTAATTTTTTAGCGTTATAGATTGATCTGTATAGATGATAATCCTGTGAAATGATTATGATTTTTTTGGCACCAAATATATTTTTGGCTCTGTACATAGATTCATAAGTTGAAAAACCTGCATGATCCATAAATATGTCTTCTGATGGGATATCTCCATTTGTCATGGCATAATCCTTCATGGTGCCTACTTCGTTATAATCTACTTTGCTGTGATCACCTGACATTAGAAGTTTATTGCCTGTCATATTATAAACATCCATACCTACAAGTATTCTGTCTTCAAGCATCCATGTTGGCTGACCGTCTTTTACTCCTGCACCTAAAACCAAAATACAGTCGTAATCGTTGTCATTAATTTGGTCGTAAGTAAGAATGCGGTTCTTTGTACTTTGAACTATTATTATATTTGTTGTTATAATGCAAACTAAAAAAATTGTAAACAAAATTATGCCTGCAATAAATAATTTAAATAAAATACTTATAGCCATATCGATTAATTTCTTTAACATTAAACAGTCCTCCTGTGTTTTGAAAAGTACCTTAATAAGAAATAGTAAAATTCCTATACGGAAATCCTTCTATCTTGTAACCTGCTCATAATTACATGCTACAAAGATTTACTTTTATTTTCCAAAACAAAAGTTTATAAATTTCTTAAGATACCCATTTTCTTGAACTGCTTTTACTTTTATAGAAGACTGTTTCTATACTGTGATGGTGTAAGACCTGTAATGGTCTTAAATGTACGTGTAAAATGTTTCTCGTGTTCGTAGCCGACTTTTGATGATATTTCTACTATCTTCATATCTGTTTCCTGAAGTAGTTTCTTTGCTTCTCCGATTCTGATTTCTTTTAGATAATTCACGAAATTTGTGCCTGTATATTTCTTGAATGTAAATGAAAACAATGAATAATTCATTGAAACATAATTGGATACAACGGCCATATTAAGATCGCTTGCGTAATTATCTTTGATATATTCAATGGCATTTTGGATCTTTATATAATTTCTGCTGTCATCATCTTCTTCCTCAATCAGTTCATCAAATCTTGAAATCCAGTTTTTGATTACATCAAGGTATTCCTCGATAGTCTGGTATCTGTACATTGTGAGAAGATCCATGATATCTTCTTCTCCGGCTTTTAACGAAGATTTGTACATATTGATTGTAGTTGTAAGAATGATTTTTATCTGTTCCTCAAATTCTTCAACAGAATATTTTCTCGCAGTAACATTATCTACGAATCTTTGAAGCAATTCAATAGACTCGTCTATCTTACCTGAACAGATAAGGTTGGCGGTCTGCATCATCTGTTTTACGCTGTATTTACCACTCGGATTTGTGCGGTAAAACTCGTTGTCAATAATATGAATGCCTGTGCCGAACGCAATCTTTCTCATGGCACCTGCTTCGTAATAAGCCTGTCTTAAATCCCTTAAGTTATTATAAATGTGACTTACACCGATACAATAGTTTTTGAGTTTGTCTATCAGATCAAATTTGTGTTTAAAATCTACTATAAAGAAATTCATGTAATCAATACCGTTGAAAAACAGGTAATCATCACTTTCTTCTATCTCGTTGCCTTCATAATTGCAAACAATTACTACATATTCTTCAAATGGAATAATGTCTCTCAGCGAGTCTGAAATTTCTTCGATTTCTTCAGGTTTTATGCTGTTGTAGAGAATCATATACAAAAGTTTCTGATAAATTGTCTGCTTTTTACGTTGCTTTTCCTCTTCTCTCTCATTTATTTCTTTTTCGAATTTTTGAAGTACTTCTGCTATTTTATTTCGATCCACCGGTTTTAAAAGATATTCTTTTACTCCGTTTCTCATCATTTCAACAGCATATTCAAAATCATCATATCCGCTGATTGTTGCAATAAGTGGAGGAGTTTCAAGATTAAGAGAATTAATTTTGGAAACTAATTCGGTTCCTTCCATTTTTGGCATTTTTATGTCCGTGAAAAGTACATCAATCTGTGATTTTGCAACTATATCTAATGCACTTTGTCCGTTGTTACATTCTATTACTTCGTTAATTGGAACGCCGGAACGCAAAACCATTGTTTTAATTCCCTGTCTTATTAATTTTTCGTCTTCACATATTAATACTTTATTCATTTATGTCTCCCTCTAAAAAATTAAATCTAATTGTTATGGCGTGAATTAATAATTCTAGTCATTATTATTATCCTCGTTATCTGAATATGGTAATACTATTACAACTTTTGTATATAACCCTTTTTGAGAATAGATTTCAAGTCCATAGTTCTCACCATAAAATAATTTAATTCTGTTTTGAACATTTTTAAGAGCCAGCCCGTGGACTTTTGCCTCATCCACATCAATACGATCTTTTAGTTTTTCTTTTATTATGCCCAGTTCTGTCTCGTCCATCCCGTTTCCGTTATCAGAAATTTCAATGTGGAGATTATCATCTTCAACAAATATTTTAAGGTAAATCGAAGCATCCATATCTGATCCATCTATACCGTGATGAACAGAGTTTTCAACGATTGGTTGAAGAGACATTTTAGGTATTCTGTAATTGAGCAGTTCCTGCGGAACGTTTAAAGATAATACGATTTCGTAATCACTTCTCAAATTCATAAGAGAAAGATAGTTTTTGATATATTTTATTTCTTCTCCAATAGTCGCTTTTCCGGAGGTCCATTTAACACTATATCTGAACATTTCGCCGAGGGAAGTTACTGCATCGGAGATGTCATATTCGCCTTTTATCTCAGCCATCATTTTTATACTTTCCAAAACATTATACATAAAATGAGCATTTATCTGGTTTTGCATAGATCTGATTTCTGTATTTTTGGCAATCAACTGTCTGCTTGTATTTTCGTGATTCAAACGTTCTAAGTTGTCTAACATCTGATTAAACTGATTTGCCATATTGCTTATTTCGTCATCGCCCTGTACATGAATTCGCAAATCAGTCTGCCCCTGTGTAATATTCTGAATTGATTCAGTAATGTAGTTAAAACGCTTGAACATATGAGTAGTAACAAGTGTCATGACAATAACAGATAATATTACTGAACAGATAATCAAAAGAATATAGTTTTGCTGACTTTGAAAATAGGAATTTACAAAAGATGTTACCTTTGACAAATGAACATATGACCCGTTAAATGATTCGATATATGTCGAGGAAATTACGTATTGCTCCTCTCCTAATATTATTGTGTCAACCCAATCTTCCTTATTTCTGGAAGTAACAACTTTTGCAATTTTATTTTTTTGTTCCGGAATATATCTGTTTTTTTTATCGTAATGGATTCTTCCGGTATCCTCAATAAAACAGGACCATGTATTTTTTGTGCTTGTAAACATATCCGGAAATAGCGCTTCTATTTCTGCAGCGACTTCAATAATCGCGATGGTCTCGTTATTGAGATCGGTTATTGAGTCAGTTATACCAAAAAGTCTTTTTTTGTTGTTTTCGTCAAAAATAGTATCGTTGTAATCGAATATCCATTTACCGTCTTCGCGATTTTTTGCCCAAGACAAATTGTTCATTCGATTAATATTGTAAAGGGTAGGTGCGTTTTCGCTTATATTATCCGAAGCAGCATATATTCTAATCTGATAGAGATATGGATTCAGGTTAGTAATGTTGGATATCGACAGTATATTATTGTTATAAAAATCTATTTTTTCCTTTGGAGATAAATCCTCACCTGATTTTACAAGATTCAGATAATTGTTTAATGAATCAAGTGAAGAAACAATTCTAAGTGCAAGGTTACACACTTCTTTTACATTCTTGGTATTGTTTTTTGTATTGTTAATGAAAGCTTCCTCTTCACTGATAATGTTGTTGATTGCTGCCATTCTCATATTATTTACTATGGCAAAGGACCACACAAGTGAAGAAACAATCATTATAACACACATAAGAAGCGTTACCTTTGCACTGAAGGAAGTATATAACATTTTAATTTTGCTCATTTTCTATACCTAATTTTTCAATGTTTTTATTCATCTCTTCCGTAAGTGCATCCAGTACTTTATCGTAATTGTATATTTCATATCGTTCTTTGATGAAATTGTTATAAATTGAGTCAAATTCCTTTTCAGAAGATGACAGTAATAATTTAGGAAGCGTATCGCCCCACTGCTTGTCCGCATTATGTTTAATGTCATACACTTCATTGGAAGAATCAAATGTAATCGTATATTGACCAACATATGTGGTATAAGGATAAGTCCACTGTTTTAACTGGGTCAGAGGACTGTTCTCATCGTCTCTGAGCCACTTAGTTGCAATCGCATCATTTTGGAACATCCAGTAACAGGAGTCAGCTCCAAACTTTTCTTTGAATTCAGTAGGATTGTTATTAAACATATCTTCGTATTCAGGTTTCAGACGAGGAACACCATTCTTATCATAATCCCAAGTCTCACCTTCTACACCAAGCCATGTCATAATCTGCCCCTCTTCACTAATCAGATAAGTAATAAGTTCGATTGCTTTTTCCGGGTGAGTACAATTCTTTGAAACCAAAGTTACAGTCCAACCGTTAATGCTTGTTCCCGGCAAACGGTAGTCGTCTCCTGCCATGTTCTTTGGACCGTCAACTGCGATATAAATGCTGTCCGGATTATCTCTGTATAAACTCATTTCTGCATCAACCAGATCGGTTCTCTGGTAAATCATGCAAAAGTATTGTCCTTTAGCTATCTTTTCTTCCATTTGTTTTCTTGTGTCTATAAATATTTCGTCCTTGAGATAGCCTTCACTTCCAAGTTTTCTGAAAGCTTTGAGCCAGCTTATGTAATCAGGATTAGTAAGTCTGTCTATTGCGCGACCATTCTCCATATATGGAACCGCAAGAAAATCAAAAAGAAATCCATCAAATGAGTCACAACCGGTGTCGGAAAATTCGTGACATCCGATTGGTATAAGCGGATCGTTATTTGCATTTGCTGTTGGAAACATTGTAGCAGCTTTTTCAACAGCGGCTATAAATCCCTCCGGAGTGGTCATGTCAGGACTTCCGATTGCCTCGTAAATATCCTTTCTGACAAGAAATGTCTCATTTGATGCAAGACGATTGTATGTAGCGTAGTCATCAGGTGAAAATGATGAATTCGGATACTGATATAAATGCCCGTCTTCAGAAGTGTACCACTGTACAGATTGATCGTTTGTAACTTTCCAAAAATAGGTATCATATTGATCGGCAAGTTCATCCAACGCGTATACCTTTTCCTGCTCAATCATTGAACTAATCTGACCTTCCCACCAACCAAGTGTTATCAAATCAGGTAATGAATCAGAGTCCATCATTGAATTCAGTTTGTCCTGAGGGTCACCTGTCGGAACTACAAAGTTAATATTAACACCAAGTTTTTTTGTTATGGCTTTAGAAACTGAGTCGTTACCCCACTCATTATTAAACCATGAAAAATTAATATACCATGATAAATCAATAATATCATTGTCATCAGTTTTTGAAGCCTTGTTTTTATCGACTGTCTGACAACTGTTAAAAATAAAAGATACAAATATCAATATAAAAACAAATATTAATGTAATTCTTTTTTTCAAAAATACCCCTCCGTTTTCTGTTAATTTAAGACTTCATATAAAGGCTTGTTTACTCTTTTCCTTGTAATTTCCATGAGTCCTAAATTTGTAAACCCCACAACTGTTGAACTGACATCATCATTATTAAGCAAACTCTGCATCTTGGATGACAGTTCAGCATAATGTTCTTTTTCTTTCATGTTTATAAAATCAACTATTATAATCCCCGAAAGATTTCTTTTTCTAATCTCGTTGCATATCTTTACAGCGGCTTCCATATTGGTTTTAAAAAAGATGCTTTCTTTGTTTCCTTTAGTGCTTATTTTTCCGGTGTTTACATCTATTACATGCAAGGCCTCGGTATGCTCGATAATAAGATATGCGCCCGACTTTAGCCATACTCTCTTCATAAGTGATTCTTTAAGTATGGTTTCAAGTGAATATAATTTTTTTAGTGAATATGAAGAGTCTTCGTACATACGAATAATACCGGATTGCTGCAATTCTTCATCCGTCATAAGAATGTTATAAATGTCTAAATCATCGGTAATAATCTGCTCAATATTCTTATAACATGCATCTTTTGCCCGTTTAATCACGATACTCTCGCCGTAAATTAAATTGCATACATTTGCATGCAATGCCTTTTCATATATTGATTTATATTTGTTTATAAAGTATTCTATTTCCGAAGTTATATCTTCAATAGAGGCTTCATTGCAAGTTGTCCTTGCAATCAGTCCAAAATCTCTGTTGTTATACTGTTCAAGAGATGATTTGAGCCATGCTCTTTTAGTAGAATCAGTTATCTTTTTGGATATATTGACACCTGTATTATTGTGAGTATATACAACGTAACGTCCTCTGAAAGAAATATTGGAACTGATTGTATAATCCTTGGTTTTTATTTTGTCACTGGTAACCTGTACCAAAACACGATCTCCCTGACAGATTTTATCACTGTTTTTTTTGTTGAGGTATATAGGAATGTTGTCATTTAACGGGTAATAACCTTTACATCCGTTTTTGAAGGTGATAAATGCGACATTAATATTGGGAACAACATCCGATACAACTCCAACGTAGATATTACCGATTAGGCTGTCATCATTGCATGAATAAATATCAGTCACTGTGTTATTGTCAAATCTGAAAGCTATAATATTGCCATTAAAGTCTGAAATAACTAATTTACTATTCAATATTTTCACCTAAACTTTCTAATGTAACCAAATTGATATTATCTTCAGTTCCGGTATTAGCATACATTTCCACTCTTTCATAGATTCCTTTTGGGGTATCCAGATTGTAGAGCGAACAAATTGCGTCAATTACAATTTCCGGTTTGATATTATTGACGCTTCCGGAAGCAACTTTCATAAATACAGATTTTTCATCAGAAGATAATTCATAAATAAAAGGACGGATATTTATTTCTCTTTCACTCTTTTTTGTTTTTTTAGTAATAACAACATTGTCTCTTGATAAAAAAGAATCAGTTATTTCTTTTGTTATTGGATTTGCAGTATTGTTGATGTGAAGTACATAATCGGCCGCAGCAATACTGGCCATACAGTTTTTGGCATTGTCAGGTAGTTTTTTGAAACTTGTTACTTCCATTCCTTCTACCATTGCCCCATTTAATAATCTTAAAGATTCTTCAGATGAAAATGAGGTATTGCTTTCAATATCAAAGTATTCTCCGCTGCTTATGAGCCCGACTCCAAGGGGAGATGCAAAAGACATCTTCTGGTGCGGAGAAAAACCTTCAGAGTAATTAATATTGATTCCGGCACGACGAATTGCTTTTTGAAAAAATCTCATAATATCAAGGTGACCGATAAATCTCATTTGCCCCTGCTTACTAAATTTAATTCTTATTTTCAAAACAAATTCCTCCTCCAAATGAAGCAGCTCCACAACCTGAACACTGTAACTTACAGTTTGGAGTTACCTTTCCTTCTTTTGCATTATTCCACTCTCTGATAAGGAATGATTTGGTTACGCCTATATCAATCATATCCCAAGGGAACAACTCTTCTGTATCACGTTCTCTTGTTATATAAAAATCCATATCAACATTTGTGTCAGCAATAGCTTTCTGCCACATGTCATACTTAAAACATTCAGACCATGAATCGTAAATACATCCGTTATTGTAAGCGGCAAGAATTGTTGCAGATAATTTTCTGTCTCCTCTTGCAAGTAATCCTTCAAGTTCTGACAAATCTGCTTCATGCCAGTTGTATTTGATTGATTTCTTGTTGCGAAGCGTATTCATCTTATTTTTTACGATTGTTGCCTTTTCAATAAATTGGTCTTTGGTGCACATTGGTGCCCACTGAAAAGGTGTGAAAGGCTTTGGAATAAAGAATGAAGTGCTGGCAGTGATATTAACTTTGCCATTCCTCTCCTGCTTTGGAATTGTATAATACTCCTCGGCTATGAGCTCGCACAAATCCATAATCGCCTCGTTATCCTCGACTGTCTCAAAAGGAAGTCCAAGCATAAAGTATAATTTGACTTTGTTCCAACCTGCATTGAATGCCATCATTGAACCTGTAAGAATATTTTCGACAGTAAGACCTTTATTTATGACATCTCTCATTCTCTGACTTCCGGCTTCCGGTGCAAATGTAAGTGAGGACTTCTTAATGTCCTGAACTTTGCTCATTACATCCAGCGAGAATGCGTCTATTCTAAGTGATGGCAAAGAAATATTGACGTGCTTTTCTTTGAACTCATCAATAAGAAAGTTAACTAATTCGGGAAGATTGGAATAATCACTGGAACTTAATGAACTGAGGGAAATTTCCTCATATCCGGTGTTTCTTAACATCTCTCTTGCCGTTTCTTTCAGTGTTTCTATATTTTTTTCCCTTACAGGTCTGTATACACTTCCGGCCTGACAGAATCTGCAACCTCTTATGCAGCCGCGCTGTATTTCAAGGACTACTCTGTCCTGGGTGATTTTTATAAAAGGAACTAACGGCTTCTTAGGATATGGGGATGAACTCATATCAAGAACAATATCTTTTCTGATTTTTGCAGGTGCACACTCCTCATTTGGAATGATAGAACTTACAGTGCCATCTTCATTATATTCAATATCATAAAATGAAGGAATATATATGCAAGGTATTGAAGCGGCAAGTTTAAGAAAATCTCTTCTGCTACCGCCGTTTTTCTTGTTTTTCTTGTATAAATCAAGAAGCTTTCTGTACTGAGTTTCACCCTCACCGATATAAAACATATCAAAAAAATCCGCAACAGGTTCAGGGTTATATGTACATGGGCCTCCACCGATTACAATTGGATCATTCTCTCCTCTGTCTTTTGCAAACATAGGAATGCCCGATAAATCAAGCATCTGCAAAACGTTTGTGTAACACATTTCGTACTGAAGTGTAATTCCAAGAAAATCAAAATCTTTGATTGGATCCTGAGTTTCCAAAGAAAATAATTTGATATTCTTTTCTCTCATGATTGCATCAAGGTCTGTCCATGGTGAATACACTCGCTCACAATAAACGTCATCCCATTCATTGAACATATTGTAGAGAATCTGAATTCCGAGGTGAGACATTCCAATTTCGTAAACGTCAGGAAATGCCATACAGAATCTGACATCTACCATATTAGGATCTTTTTTTACCATGTTGTATTCGTTGCCAATATATCTGGCTGGTTTTTCTATTGTCAAAAGAATATCATCATCTAAAGCTAATTTTCTCATTTAAATATTATCACTGTATTTATCAGACTAATCTACAGGATAATCTCCTTCCATCTTTTTAATTAAAGCAGGTAACTCGGTAATGTCGTTTATTTTTGCTGTTTCATCTTCAATTTCTCCAAAGCCGTATGCTGCATGGATAAAAGTTCCTCCGGCTTTTTTTGTTGCAAGATAGTCTCCGTTAGTATCTCCCACATATATAATGTTGTCTATATCATTTCTCTTGGCAACAAGCATAATGTTTTCTGCCTTTGGTTGACCTGAGACACCGGGATTTTCTGTGTCGGTGAAATATTTTCCAAAATTATAATATTTAAGAAATGCTTCTATATATCCAGCCTGACAGTTACTTACAATAAAAAGTTTGTGCGTTTTTGATAACTCGCTAATAACCTTTTCAATGTTATCAAAAAGTACTCCGCCTTCTTTTTCTAAGAGCGCATTTTCGTTTTCTTCACACTTTTTTAATACATTATATTTATCATTTTCCGGAATGGAAACAAATAGAATATCTGCTATCTCTTCCATTAATTTTCCCATAACACTTTGTAAATCAGCAACTGTGAGTGTTAAATCATATCCGCATTCTTTGAATGTTGCATTCCATGATTTAACAACATTTTCTGCAGAATCCCATAATGTTCCGTCCAAATCAAAAAATATACCGGTATTCATAATAAACCTCTTTTTCTTTTTATAAAAATATTAAATAATATCATTATTGTGTTAAAATATAATTGTGTTATCAAATGCTACTTTTATTGCGCATACTTGGTATGTATGATATAAAATATAAAAGAACAATTTGAGTAATCACCACTCTTAATGATACTATAAAAATGCTTATTTTACAACTTTGATTGAGGTATAAAGCTATGTATAAATACGAAACTCATATACATACCAGAGAGGCTAGTAAATGTGCCAGTGTTACCGGAAGTGAGCAGGCACTTCAATATAAGCGGGCAGGTTATGAAGGAATCATTATCACTGATCATTTCTTTGGCGGAAATACCTGTATTGACAGGACGCTTCCCTGGAAAGACAGAATAGAACTATTCTGCAAAGGCTATGAAAATGCAAAGGAAACCGGTGATAAGATTGGTTTACAGGTGTTTTTTGGATTTGAGCAAACTTATAATGGCACAGACTTTCTAATTTATGGACTTGACAAGCAATGGCTGATTGCGCACCCGGAGATTGAGCATTGCACTATTGCAAATCAATACAGAATGGTTACAGAAAATGGAGGAATGGTAATACATGCTCATCCTTTTAGAGACAGAAATTACATTCCTGAAATTAGACTTTTTCCAAATCTGGTTGACGGTGTTGAAGTAATAAATTACGGTAATAGGGAACAGGAAAATATAGAAGCTTACAAATATGCAAAAGACTATAATCTTCCTATGACAAGTGGCTCTGACGGCCATCATCATGAGGTCCTTGGTGGTGGAGTCAGGACGGATGAAAGACTGAACACAATTGATGATTATATTGATTTGATAAAATTCAAAAAAAATTATAAGTTACTTTGATATCTATAACTATGAAGTAGACGTCCCCCTTCTCAAAGCAAAGTGAAGGTAGGGGTAATAACGTAGAGGCGTTTATTGAATATATTAAATAATATAAAAAAAGGGCACTGCACTACTAAAAAATATTGAAATTTAGTAGCGCAATGCCTTTTTATTTATATATTAATTCAAATTAATACTAATTAATACATATCCAGATAATTATTTAGTGTAATAAAGTGTATAAGTATAAAGGTATCTTGAATTATCAGATTTGATTTTCTTTCCGCCAGCTTTACCGTTGGCAACAACAGTAAGTTCATATCTCTGCTTAAATAAATTAATGCGTTGTTTCTTGAGCTTTGTAAATTTTAAAGAAGTCTTTTTAGTTGTACCAATTTTGCTCCATTTCTTTCCGCTTTTTCTTGCATAAACAGTATATGACTTGGCACCTTTTACTTTTCCCCATTTAAATGTAAGAGACTTTCCATCTTTAGAATACTTTGATTTTTTAGGATTGATAGTTGGTTGAGCTATAAAGTATTTTTTTGCTGACCAATTTGAATAAACTTTATTGTAATTACTATCATAATTGTAAGCACGAACCTGTGCGTAATATACAGAATTTGATTTGATTCCGGAGAATATCCAAGATGTCAATGCTGTATCATAAGAATTAATTACTTTATTTTTTGAATTGCATATTCTGTATTCGAAACCTTTTGCTGAACCATTTGCTGATACATTGACATATGTATCTCTCATTTTTACAGCTGCGACAGAAGGTGTTGGTACTGTAATATTTGTCGAATTATTGGTTGTTGTATTAGTAGTGTTGTTGTTTGTAGTGTTGTTGTTAGTATTTCTGCTAGTATTGGTGTTGCTTGAAGTTGAGTTCAAAGTATAAACACCTATTGACATTCCTGTATAAGATAATGTATCGTTCAAATTACTATCAAATACGTACACTATTACCTCAACCTGATATAAAGTATCAGAAGATAAGTTGTAGAAATTTCCGTAAGTTATATAGTTTGTTGAATCAAATGAATTTTTTAATGCAACTGTTGAATTACCATCTACATATTTGTACAGTGTAACATCTACACCAGTGATAGTCTGTGTATTAGGATCTAAATAGTTATTAATAACACCATTCCAATTTGCGTCAAATGATGAAGAAGTTATGTTAGATATTACAACATCTTCTTCGTATGCAGAAACAACTTCAGTAGGTGTGAATGCAACAGATACTACAAATACTGAAAGTATCATAAAAACTGAAATTACTTTTTTCTTGAAATTAATCATCTTTTACTCCTTCTTTTTTTCATACGTAATGAATTTTTCTGTTTAATTAACAGTAAAAATAATAACATTATTAGAATAGGAAATCAACTATCTTCTGGATAATTCATTTGCTATATCTTTCCAAGTTACTCCTTTTTCTGCCATAAGTACCATGGTGTGATATAAGAAATCAGATATTTCATATTTGATTTCCTGTGGATCAGGGTTCTTTGCAGCAATTATTATTTCGGTAGCTTCTTCTCCCACTTTTTTAAGAATCTTGTCAATACCCTTATCAAACAGATAATTTGTATACGAGCCCTCCCTAGGGTTGGCTTTTCTGTCAAGAATTGTTTCGTAAACTCTCTCAAAAACTTTGATAGGATTATTCTCCTCATAATCTGTCTTTACAATCTCATTAAAGAAACATGTTTCAGCCCCTGTGTGACATGGTACGCCAATCTGACATACTTTTGCAAGAATTGTATCGTAATCACAGTCAACACTAAGTTCTTTGACATATTGGAAATGTCCTGAGGTGAGTCCCTTAACCCAGATTTCATCTCTGCTTCTGCTGTAGTATGTCATCTTTCCGGTTTTGATAGTAAGGTTATAGGCTTCCTCGTTCATGTATGCGACCATTAAAACATCATTTGTTTTATAATCCTGAACTACAACAGGAATCATTCCGTCTGAATTCAATTTGAAATCTGTAAATTTGAATTTTGCTTCAAGTATAGAAACTTTTATTCCCTGCTCTTTTAACTGATGTTTGAAATCCATGTAATCAAACTTAGTGTTGAATTCATCATGAGCAACACCATAAATCTTATCATTCTGAGAGAACATTACAATGTCTTCAAAACTGTTTGTTCCGTTGTATGCCAATACTTTTATTCCGTTTCCGATAATTTTTTCGGCACAGTCATCAGCAATAATAAGAGATGCTCCGTCATATTTGATATTTTTGATTTTAGAAAAATCAAATGTATTATCTACTAACACAGCAACTTTATCACTGCCGAATCTGTCAGCAGCTTCTTTAATCATCTCAATATTATTCGGTTTTGAGCCGTTGAGAATCGCTTTCTTCGCTCCGGTGTAAAGATACTTTTTTACATCCTCAAGTTTCTCAATATTACCGCCAACAAGCATCTTTATATCAACATAATCCGTAATGTTAATCATTGAACGGATAGTCATGTCATGACCTTCTTCGTCATTTGACACATCAAAAATCATTATTTCATCAGCACCGTTGTTAGAATATTCGTATGCCAGATCTTTAGGCAATATATCAGAGTATTTGTCATGATCATTCTTCTCAACTACTTTTCCGTCCTTTAAGAACATTACCGGAATTAATTTAAAAACTCCCATTATAAACTTCCTTTCGTAGATAAGACATCTGTGATTCTTGTATCAATAACAGTTGCATTATCAAGAGATTTTGCAAATGCTTTGAAAATACCTTCAATCATGTGGTGGTTATTTCCACTCTCAAGCATCCTGATGTGAAGATTCATTCCGCTTGCATATGCGATTGCATGGAAAAATTCTTTTACCATCTCTGTATCCATATATCCTACTCTATCTGTTGTAAAGTCAACATTAAATACCAGGTATGGTCTGCCTGATAAATCAAGAGCACATTGAACTAAAGATTCATCCATTGGCAAAATTGCAAAACCGTATCTTTTTATAGATTTTTTGTCGCCAAGAGCCTCTTTAAGTGCTGTTCCAAGTGCAATACCCGTATCTTCTATAGTGTGGTGACAGTCAACATATAAGTCACCGTCTACCTTAACCTCGAGATCAAAGAGACCATGCCTTGCAAAATTAGTAAGCATATGGTCAAAAAAACCTATTCCGGTGTTTATGTCAGATTTTCCGCTACCATCAAGATTGAGTGTTATTGATATATCAGTCTCGTTGGTTTTTCTTGTATATTTACCGATTCTAGCCATATAATAGTCCTTTCATTATTGTTTTATATATTCATATGTTTTTTTATTATATACGTACATATTCGTTATTAATTTATATCTTTATCGTCGTCCTCGTCGAATCTTACACGGATTGAGTTAGCGTGAGCTGTGAGTCCTTCTGCTTTGGCAAATTTCATAATTTGTTTGTTGACAGGCTCTAATGCTTCTCTTGAATAAGATATAATACTTGATTTTTTTATGAAATCATCTACGCTTAATGGCGAGAAGAATTTTGCTGTTCCGTTAGTTGGAAGAACGTGGTCAGGTCCTGCAAAATAATCACCAAGCGGTTCTGAGCTGTATTCGCCAAGGAATATAGCACCTGCATTTTTAATTTTTGTCATAATTTCAAAAGGATTTGCAGTAACAATTTCTAAGTGCTCTGATGCAATCTCATTTGCAGCATCAATTGCATCATCCATTGAATCTGTCACTAAAATATAACCGTAATTATCAAGTGATTTTTGTGCAATTTCCTTACGTGTGAGTTTTGAAACAAATAAATCAACATATTTTGAAACCTCATCTGCAATCTTCTCACTTGTAGTAATTAATATTGCTGATGCAAGTTCATCGTGTTCTGCCTGTGAAAGTAAATCTGCAGCTATAAATCTTGGATTTGAAGTCTCGTCAGCAATTACAAGAATTTCACTAGGGCCTGCAATTGAATCTATTCCAACATAACCAAATACCGCTTTTTTAGCCAATGCCACAAAAATATTTCCAGGGCCAACAATTTTGTCAACCTTCTTAATTGATTCAGTACCGTAAGCCATGGCTGCAATAGCTTGAGCTCCACCGACTTTATATATTTCATTTACACCTGCCTCATTTGCAGCAACAAGTATTGCCGGATTGATTTTTCCGTTTGGTCCCGGAGGTGTAAGCATGATGAGTTCATCAACTCCGGCAACTTTTGCAGGAATAATATTCATAAGAACTGATGATGATAATGCAGCCTTTCCGCCAGGTACATATACACCTACTCTTCCAATCGGAGTAACTTTCTGTCCTAAAATACTTCCGTCAGGTTTTGAATCAAACCAACTGTATTGTTTCTGTTTCTCGTGATATTCTTTGATGTTTTCTTTGGAATTTTTAATGACATCAAGTAATTCATCATCTAACAAGTCATAAGCTTCTTTTATTTCAGTTTCTGTAACTCGGATATTATTCTCATTAATATCTGCCTTATCAAACTTTGCAGTATACTCAAATATAGCTTTATTTCCGTTCTTCTTTACGTTGTCAAGAATTTCAGCAACTGTTTCTTCGTACTGTGTATAGTTATTAGGGCTTCTCTTAAGAAGATCGTCTAATATATTCTTTTTTGATGATTCATCTAATTTAACAATTCTCATATCAACACCTCTTAATCTCTTTTAAGCTTCTTTTATCTTCGCTTTTTACTAACTTTTATATGTATTTATCACTGTATTAGCTTTTGTCTAACTACTTAATCTGTCCTTTTAGTTCGTTAATAAGTTTTCTTATTCTCTCATCTTCCATTTTCATACTAACCTGATTTACAACCATTCTGGCTGAGAGAGGACAAACTTCTTCTAATACTGTAAGTCCATTTTCTTTTAATGTTGATCCTGTCTCGACAATATCAACGATTACTTCTGACAAACCTACAATAGGTGCAAGTTCAACAGAGCCATTCAATTTGATTATCTCAACAGTCTGATGTTTCTGGTTATAGAAATAATCTTTTGCAATGTTTGGATATTTGGAGGCAACTCTGATCATTCCGTGATTGTTAAGTAGTGCTCTTGCAGATTCAGGGCCACATACACACATGCGGCATTTTCCAAAGTTTAAATCAAGTACTTCGTAGAGTTTTCTGCCTTCCTCTAATATTGTATCTTTTCCAACCACACCGATATCGGCTGCACCGTATTCAACATAAGTTGGAACATCACCTGCTTTTGCAAGGAAAAATTTCAATTTTAATTCTTCATTAACAAAAATAAGCTTTCTTGTTTTTTCGTCTTTCATTTCCTCGCATTTAATGCCGATTTCTTCAAACATCTTCATTGTAGTTTTTGCTAATCTTCCTTTTGCGAGGGCAAATGTTAAATATCTCATATTTTACTCCTGTTCTGAATAATTACCAGCTATTATTTTAGGTAAGTTACTTTTGTTGCACCGTTTTCTTTTTTGAAGTTTACATATTCATTAATATCTATATTTTCAGATTTAAGAATCAACTCAGTTTTTGTTCCTTTCTTTCTGAGTTCTTTTGCAAGTTTCATCGCTTCTTTTCTTTTTTGCTCTTCAAATACAATCACTTCATATGCGTAATCACAGTCAACATCAACTTTTTGACCGTAAAGGGCAAGTAATAATCTGTCTACATGAATACCAAAACCGATAGATGCTGCGTCCTTTCCAAACTGACTTAGTAATTTGTCATATCGTCCGCCGGTAACAACTGCATCGCCAATACCATATGTGTATGCCTTGAAAATCATTCTGGTATAATAGTTGAAATTGCTTACCATTCCAAGGTCAAATGAAATATATTTTGTTGCTCCGTACATATCAAGTATATTATATAATTTTTCAAGTCTGTCTATAGCCATTAATGCTTTTTCGTTCTTTGTAAGAGTTTTGGCAAGATCTAACACTTCCTTTTGTCCAAAAAGTTCAGGCAGTCTTTTAAAAGCATACATTACATTTTCAGGAGCGTTAAGAGAATCCAATAATTCTTCAACTCCATAGAAGTTCTTGTTCTGAACCAGTTCTTTTAATTCGTCTTCAACTTCTTCTGAAAAACCACATTCTTCCAAAAGACCTTTGAAAAAATTTACTTCACCAATTTCAACAAGGAATTCTTTTAATCCTGATTTCTTAAGAGAATCAACAACTACTGAGATAATCTCAGCATCGGCATCAATTGAATCGTCACCGATAAGTTCGCAGCCCATATTAGTACTTTCTTTCAATTTACCCTGTAATTCAGAATTGTTAATGAAAGTGTTGGCGTTGTAACATAATTTGACAGGAACAATATCATCCATGAAATATTTTGCAACAGATCTGCAAATAGACGGAGTTGCATCCGGTCTTAATACAAGAGTATTACCCTCTCTGTCAAAAAACTTATATAAATCTTTAGAAGCAACACTTCCTTTTTCTTTATTAAAAATATCAAAAAATTCAAATGTAGGTGTCTGGATATTCTGATATCCGTACAGACTGAATACTTCATTCAATTTCTTCTCAAGTGCTAATTTGCTTGCACATTCTTTTCCATAAATATCTCTTACACCTTCAGGTGTGTGAATTAAAATTTTAGACATATAAAAACCTTCCTTTGCTTTAGCGTAGTAAAGTGGTAACATGATAATTTGTTATCATGTTATTGAATTATACCTTATTATTGAATATGTGTCAATTGAGAAATACATATTATAACAGCATTATATAACAGATTTATCCGCGGATTTGAGCCGGCATTGCTGAAAGACTGAATAGTTACAGCATACAACAATCGGGCAGATATAATTCTGCCCGATTGTATCTAATGTATAATATTTTATAACTGACCTTCTAATACATTCTTAGCTTCAGCGATTGCATCTGCTATTCCTGCCGGATTCTTTCCACCGGCCTGAGCCATATTAGGACGACCACCACCGCCACCTCCAACGAGAGCAGCAATTCCTTTAATAAGATTTCCTGCATGAGCACCGGCTTTAACAGCACCATCTGTTGCCATTGCAATCATATTTACTTTTCCGTCCTTGCTTGAAAGTAATACAACAACACCTTCACCAAGTTTTTCTTTGAGAGAATCTCCAAGATCACGAAGTCCGTTCATGTCTGCATCTTCAACACTTGTTGCGAGAAGTTTCATACCTTTAACTTCAACAACCTGACTCATAACATCGCCGAGAGAATTCTTTGCAAGTTTTGCTCTGAGTGATTCGTTCTCTGAAGATAATTCTTTTATCTGGGCCTGCATTCCCTGAATTTTTTCAACCAGGTTAGCTGTACTTGTCTTTGCAGCTGTTGCAGCTTTTTCAAGATTTTCTTCAAGAGCGCGATAATAATCTAATACATTCGCACCTGTGAGTGCTTCGATTCTTCTTACGCCGGCAGCAACACCGCTTTCAGAAAGAATCTTGAATGATACGATATCACTTGTATTTTTTACATGTGTTCCACCACAGAGCTCTTTTGAAAAATCGCCCATTGAAACTACACGAACGCTTTCTCCGTATTTTTCGCCAAACAATGCCATTGCGCCACTGTTCTTTGCTTCTTCAATTCCCATAACCTTTGTGTCTACAGGAATGCTTTCAGCAATCTTTTCATTTACAATCTTTTCAACTTCACGAATCTGTTCTGCTGTCATACTTTCAGAATGACTAAAGTCAAAACGAGTTCTGTCACTGTCCTGATATGAACCCTGCTGTTCAACATGGTCACCCAGTACCTGCTTCAATGCTGCCTGAAGTAAGTGTGTTGCAGAGTGATTTTTGCAAGTGAATGAACGTGTTGTGTTATCAACTGACAACTTAGCCATATCATTAGTATTAATTGTTCCTGATACAACATGTCCCACATGACCAACACGATTCTCAGAAAGCTTAACAGTTTCCTCAACTGCAAAAACTCCATTAGCTGTAGTGATTGTACCGATATCACCTTTCTGTCCACCCATTGTTGCGTAGAATGGTGTCTTTTTAAATACAAGAGTTCCGGTTTCTCCTTCTGTTAAGGAGTCAACCATGGCTTCATCATTTGCAATTGCAATAACAGTCTCGTCTGTTTCGAGGGTATCATATCCGATAAATTCTGTAGTTAAATCACCAAGACTTTCAAATAAGTCTGTATCTGCAGCCTTCTGGGAGAAGTTTGCGTTAGCTCTTGCTTTTTGCTTCTGTTCTTCCATAGCTACTTTGAAATCATCTTCAGAAACAGTAAGGCCTTCTTCTTCTGCCATCTCAATTGTCAACTCAATTGGGAATCCAAATGTATCATATAAGTAGAAAGCTTCTTTTCCTGAAATTTCAGAAAGACCTTCAGTTTTCTTTGTATCAAGAATTTTTTTGAACTCTTTCATACCATTTTCAAGTGTTGACTGGAAACGATCAATTTCCTTCTTTAACTCAGACAAGATAAATTCTTTGTTCTCAGTTAAAAGTGGGTAACTCTCTTTGTATACTTCATCAATAAATATAGAAGCAATATTAATATAATCTTGTGTATTTAACTGTAAAGTTCTTCCGTGCCTTACAGCTCTACGGATTAATCTACGAAGAACATATCCTGCACCTGCATTAGATGGACGAAGTTTTGCTACATCACCAATGAGCATTACACTTGTTCTTGTATGATCTGCGATAATACGCATAGATCGGGTAGATTTTTCCTCAGCGTCATATTTCAGACCTGATTTATCTTCAATATATGAAATTACAGATGTGTAAAAGTCTGTTTTGTAAACATCGGAAGTTCCGTTTAAAAATGCAAGATTACGCTCTAATCCCCATCCGGTATCAATATTTTTCTTTTCTAATGGAGTTAAATGTCCGTCCTGATGTTTCTCATATTGCATAAATACGTCATTACCGATTTCTGTAAATCTACCGCAATCACAGGAAGGATTACAGTTAGGACCACATGGCTCAACATCATTGATATAGAACATCTCTGAATCCGGACCACATGGACCAAATTCAAGACCCCACCAATTTTCTTCTTTTGGTAAATAGTAAACATTCTCTGTTTTGAATCCTGATGCGATTCTGTACTTTGCGCTCTCTTCATCTCTTGGTGCATTCTCATCACCTGCAAACACAGTTGCTGCAAGATGATCAGCATCAAAACCAAATACTTCTGTTAATAATTCATAACTCCATTTACAACGCTCTTCTTTGAAGTAATCACCTAAAGACCAGCTTCCCATCATTTCAAAGAAAGTTCCGTGATTTGTATCTCCTACAGAATCAATATCTATTGTTCTGACACATCCTTGTACATTACAAAGTCTTGTACCCATTGGATGCTCTTTTCCTAAAAGATAAGGCATGAGAGGCTGCATTCCTGCCACATTGAATAAAACGCCTGTAGAACCGTCTGATACTAAGGATACTGCACCTATATCAACATGTCCTCTCTTAATATAGAATTCTTTCCAAGCATTTCTAAGCTCGTTAGAAGTAAATTTCTTCATTTCATTTCTCCTTCATAAAAGTAATTATATGTGAATATACAATAAAAATTATTGTATTATTATCAAATTGCAAAATCCTTAAAAATTTTAACACAGAGTGGAATTCATTTCAAGAGTTTGAATGTGTGGTTAACCTTAATTAACGTTCATTTAGGTCTTTTTGAATCTGTTCAAGGTAATGAAGAGGAAATCCGACACCTTTTCCAATCTTATATGTTGGATCTATCTCTTCAAATCTAAAACTTTTTCGCCCGCCATTGACAGCTCTGTCATAAAAGGATTTAACTAATCTAAACGGCACATAATAGGTTTCGTGGCGCGATGAATAGTGAATTATAAAAAAAGAAATACCTTCCTGCTTTTCAAATTGTTCCATAAATTCAATCTGATGTTCGTGAATATTATCTAAGGGGAAAGTATTAGTTGCACATTCTTTTGCATCAAAACAAACAGGTATGCCCTGAACAACCCCAATGTAATCAACAGTACTCTTTGAATCAAAGTAGGCAAGCGTGATATGTCGTGTACTCTGCTCAATCTGAACCGGTGTAATTGGAGTTGGTATTTTTTGAATTAATGCAAGATTTTTTGCTTTGTATTGTTCATTTGTGAGATTGATAAGTTCCTCAAGGGCTGAGCCTCTAAGACCTCTGCTGTTCCAAGTTCCCATTATATTATCCTTATTATTATTAAGTTATAATTAGTTATTATTAAGTTATAATTAGTTATCATTAAGTTATAATTAAGTTATTAT
>JAILRH010000260.1 GCA_024698345.1 Lachnospiraceae bacterium
TCGAGGATTTCAGCTCCTCGATTTTTAGCACAAGTTGAGTGAGTTTTCATCAAGAAAACTCACGAATTTGTGCGAACGAGAATCATACTTCTTTTGAAGATAATCCTTCAAGCAATATCGAACTGTTTTGAGAAAACATTCATATAATGCGAAATGGTTATTTTGAAAGCATCGTATATCAGTTTCAAAAAGTATACATTATGAAATTGATATATAGGAGGATATGATGGCAAAATATAAAGAGATTGCGAAGGTGGTTTCGCAGGAGTGTATAGCCACAGGCGTTTACAGTATGTGGATTAAAACAGCTGATATTGCAAAAGAAGCAATTGCAGGACAGTTTATATCAGTATATTGCAATGATGGGGCTAAGTTGCTTCCAAGACCTATCAGTATTTGTGAGGTGGATAAGGAAGAGGGGCTTCTTAGAATTGTATACAGAGTAGTAGGTGGAGGAACAAAAGAAATGGCATCCTACGTTGCAGGTGATGACATTGATATACTTGGACCTCTCGGAAACGGATTTATGCAAAAAGAGAGCAAGGCCATTCTCATAGGTGGAGGAATAGGAATTCCACCGATGGTTGAACTTGCAAAAGAACTTAATGGCAAGTGTGAGGTGTCAATTGTTGCAGGATACAGAGATGAGTTGTTCCTGATTGATGAAATGAAAAAATACGGTGATCTTTATGTGGCAACAGAGGATGGAAGTTGTGGAACAAGGGGAACAGTTATTGATGCCATAAAAGAGCAGGGTGTTACCGGAGATGTGATATATGCATGCGGACCAACACCGATGCTTAGAGCCATCAAAGAGTATGCACTTGCAAATGATATTGAAGCACAACTTTCTCTTGAAGAGAAGATGGCTTGTGGAATTGGTGCATGTCTTGCATGTGTATGTAAGTCAAAGGATATTGACGAGCATTCACAGGTTCACAATAAGAGAATTTGCAAAGACGGACCTGTATTTTTAGCACAGGAGGTGGAACTGTAATGAATACAAAGATTAATATAGCAGGAGTTGAGTTTAAGAATCCTGTAATGGTTGCCTCAGGAACTTTTGGTTCCGGTGCAGAATACAGTGAATTTGTTGATTTAAATAAACTTGGTGCGGTAGTTACAAAGGGTGTTGCAAACGTGCCATGGCCTGGCAATCCAACACCTAGAATCGCTGAGACGTATGGTGGCATGATTAACGCAATCGGATTGCAGAATCCGGGAATTGATGTTTTCTGTAAGAGAGATATTCCTTTCTTAAAACAGTTTGATACAAAGATTATTGTAAATGTTTGTGGACACACAACAGAAGAATACTGTGAAGTTGTGGAAAGACTTGCAAATGAACCTGTTGATATGCTTGAGATTAACATCTCATGTCCTAACGTAAAAGAAGGTGGAATTGCATTTGGTCAGAATCCAAAGTCTGCTGAGGATATCACAAGAGCAGTAAAGAAATATGCTAAACAGCCTATCTGCATGAAGTTGAGTCCAAACGTTACGGATATTACTGAGATGGCAAAGGCAGTTGAAGCAGGTGGAGCAGATGTAGTGTCACTTATTAACACTCTTACAGGAATGAAGATTGACATTAACAGACAGACATTTGCAGTTGCAAATAAGACAGGTGGACTTTCAGGCCCTGCAGTAAAACCTGTTGCTGTAAGAATGGTATATCAGGTGGCAAATGCAATCAAACTCCCAATCATCGGTATGGGAGGAATCAGTAACGGTGATGATGCAATTGAGTTTATGCTTGCAGGAGCAACAGGTGTATCTATAGGAACGGCCAACTTCAACAATCCGATGGCAACAATCGAGACAGTTGCAGGAATTGAAGACTACTTGAAGCGAATGAACATTGCAGATATAAATGATATTATCGGAATTGTAAAGTAAATACTAAAGAGGATATAAAACGTATGGAAAAAAGAATTGCATTATTAATTGATGCTGAAAATACCAGTGCCAGTTACGTTAAAGGTATTTTGAAAGAAGCAAATGAATACGGAGTAATAACATACAAGAGAATGTATGGTGATTTTACAAAGGCAGCACTTTCAAAATGGAACAAAGTTGCCACAGATTATTCTATTGTTCCTATTCAGCAGCCACATTACTCAAAAGCAAAAAATGCTTCTGATATTATGCTTGTAATCGATGCCATGGATATTTTATATGCAGGAAACGTGGAAGGATTCTGTATCGTATCGTCTGACAGTGATTTTACAAGACTTGTAAGCAGACTGATGGAAAATGGAAAAGATGTAATCGGAATGGGTATGTCTAATGCCTCAAAGACACTTAAGGCTGCATGTACAACATTCAAGAATTTAGAGATTCTTGGTGAAGAAGGTGACTCAAAGAAAGCTGAAAATGAGATTACACCGATTGATGATATAACACCGATGGAAGAAATTGTAAGTTATATTTATGATATCATTGATAAGAAAGCAAATGCCGGTAAGGAAACAGGGCTTGGTGAGATAGGAAGTCAGCTTGGAAAAGAATATAAGGATTTTGACGTTCGAAATTATGGTTACAAATCACTTACAACATTTGTGGAAGATACCAAGAAATTTGACGTGATCAAAGACGGAACAACTACAATTGTAAGAAAGAGCAGTACCGGTATTACCAGATCTGATGTGGAACAGTTTATTGTGGAGACAGTTTCAAAGAAGAGTATGAAACTGAGTGAACTTGGAACCATGATTCACGAGAAATACAAAGACTTCAGTCATAAGGCTTATGGTTATTCTACACTTGGAAAGTTTGTAAGCAGTATTTCCGATGTTGATGTAAAGAAGGGAAGAAACAGAAATTCCCAACAGACAGTTTCTATCAAAAAAAATGAAAATAAAAAAATATAGTAATAAAAAAATATAGTTCTTTTTTGTTCAAAAAGAACTATATTTTTTTATTATTTAATATGTGATATTGGTATTTCCTTTTAATTCATATACAGTATAGCAGCCTTAGTAAAGAGATCTTTGTTTATCTGATAGATTTTATCAAACTGTTTATGGGAAAGTGGAGCCGGTACAATTCCATTCTCAATAGTACAATTGGTGATGCCTAATTTATCTACAAAATCAGAGGCTGTACCATAGCGGCGACGACCACGTTCTCTTATAAGAGTATAATTTGTGTGGCGCTTAACCATACTGAGCAATTTGCTCTTATAACGGTAATATATTACCTGACCTGCCTGATGGACGAAGATTACAGCGTTTGGATTGTATCTCTTGACCATGTTAACTTCAGCCACAACTTCCGGTTCTGATAAAGCCTTCTTGCCGGCATATTCTTCAGATGATGGACGTTTTGCCGATTTGTATCCAAAGCCCTCTGCAAAATTTCTGTTTAAATCAACGCATCTTGCGTTGGCTTTCCATTGCGAATAATGACCTTTTCCAATCTTAATGATTTTTTTTCTCAGTTTTTTATTTCTGATAGCTTTGGCACCAAGTTGGCTAATAGATACCCCGTCAGGATTGGCCATTGGAATTATTACAAGTTTGGTATTATTGTAAATATCTGAAATATTTTTTTCTTTATATTTAGCTGTGTCGTAATTGATACATGTCTCCTCAAATATTTTCATGAGAACATGAGTGTTTGTGTATTCTCTTGCGTGTATACTACATTCAATGAATATGGTTTTTTCTGCAGCCGGATTTCCTAAGATGATTGAATAGATATCTCTGTTGTCAGGAGTTTTTCCAATTATATTTGAGTGAAAAATATTTGGATAAACTTTACTGAGGTTTGTAATATCTGAAACCATATCTTTATAGGTGTATTTTTTATCTTTTGGATTTACATAAGGTTTGAGATTAGAAATGTATGTCAGTAAGTTGGTATTTATATATAAAATCTCATTGTCATATTTGATCATACTATAACCATTACTAAATTGTTTTAGATGGTAGTATTGGATTCTCTTTTTGATTTTTCTTACAGGCTTTAAATTTGCATCGTATGCCATAGAAGTTTTCTTTAGATAAACTAACTTGTTTATAGGTGTTCCATTAAGACGTTCCATTATAGGAAGAGCGGTTGTTGTTTCCACAGGAGTTGTCGGTTGCTGAGACTGCGATTCAGATACTGATTCAGACTGGCTTTCAGACTGTGATTCAGATACCGATTCAGACTGGCTCTCAGACTGTGATTCAGATACCGATTCAGACTGACTCTCAGACTGTGATTCAGATACCGATTCAGACTGGCTCTCGAAAACAGATTCCTTAATGTGTGCATCTGCACTCGTGTAGTTTAGTGATGAAATAATAATCGATGATGTCAGACAATAAATACTGATTTTTTTGAGTAAACTGATAGGGGGAGTGTTCTTTTGTGTTTTCTTCATTTTCCTTTTCTTTTCCTTTTTCTTATGAGAATTAATTAAAAGCAATTAATTCAAGAACGCCTCAGCGTTCTTGCTGCGACATCTGCTTCTTAGTTATAACATTTCAAAGATTCAGAGACAATATTATTTTGTAATGGACAGATAAATAGATATAAAGTAAAATTATTTTATATATATAAGGGAAATTTTGAACTTGTCTGGTTTAAAAAAGAAAAAAGGGATGGTGAATATTATGCGTATTCTTGCACAAGAGGATCATAAAAATTACATAGAAAACGGAACAGTCGGGCGCCGTCCATCAGTTAGAGGTGTAATTATTAGAGGTGATAAGATTGCCTTGGTACATAGCCTTAAGTTTGACTATTATAAGTTCCCGGGTGGTGGAATGGACGAAGGAGAGACCTATGAGGACACTTTGATTAGAGAGGTTCGTGAGGAATCAGGACTTGTTGTTATTCCATCTACCATAGAGGAGTATGGTATTTTTTTGAAAAAAGAAAAAGGAAAGTATGAAGACTTGTTTATACAGGAAAGTTATTATTATTTTTGTGAGGCAGAACAAGAAGTCGTTCCACAGGAGATGGATGATGATGAGCGAGAGGAGAGATTTACTCTCGAATGGGTAGATCCCGAGTTTGCCATTGAGACAAATCTCACTCACAGTCATGAGGGAAAAGATAATACTCTTGCTATTAATATGATGAAAAGAGAAGCAAAAGTACTTAGGATGCTTATCGATGAAAAATATTTTACGAAATAAAAAGTGTGAATAATCTTATGATGTGATTTCCGGTAAGTTAAAAGGTAAAAAATAAATATAAATTGTAATATACAAATAAATACAATTCAATTCGTTGAGAATAAATCCTTCTACTACTAAGATTAAGGTAATTAATTGTACTTAGGTGAAAAAGTACATTCTTATAATTATAGTTAGGAGGATTTTTTTGATGAGAAAGAGATTGTGGAAATCAGTTGTGTCGACGGTTCTTTGTGCAACATTTGTATTAGGGCAGATGACATTTGGACAGTTTTCATTTGGTACTTCAGAGGTGCAGGCAGATGTTACACCTGCAGTTAATCTGATTAGCAACGGAGATTTTACCGATGGATTATCAGGTTGGAGTACTTATTTTTACAGTTCAAATTGTGCAACTGCTAAGGTGAATGAGAATTATGAGTTTGATATGACAGTTAATTACTGGGATCAGTGGTCTTACGATAATGTGAGCTGGTTTAAAATCTCTTGGCAGTCAATTCTTATTCAGAACGTCACTATTCAACAGGGGAAAACATATACATTAAGATTTGATGGATATGCAAGTGAAGACAGAACGATTCAGGTTGGTATCAAGGATAAAGATGCATACAAAGGGAATTTTAACCTTACTACAGAGAAGAGGACATATTCTAAAACTTTTGTGTCTCAGGACAGTATGACACAGGAATTACAGTTCCTTTTCGGATATATGGAGAATGAAGGTGCAATTAATCCTGAGGGAAAACATGACGTGTATATCAGTGATGTTTACTTTGTTGAAGGAGACGGTTCTAATATCGTAGTGGCTCCTGCAATCACAGGAGTTGAAGAGGGTGGGATTTATCAGAAATCAGTAACCCCTTCTGTTAAGTACAAGAAAGACTATGTTGCAACGCTTGAGTATAAAGGTAAGGAAGATACCAATTTCAAAGTTATTGATTATACTGTTGGCGATGAGATATCTGCACAGGGAAGTTACAAACTTACAGTTGCAGACAAAAATGATCCTGATAACAGAGTGATAACAAGTTTTATTGTTGACGGTGATTCCATTGATTTTTCAAAGGACTACTATTTTATTAAATCAAGAAGCAACGGGAAAGTTCTTGAAGCATATGGATTTAAAGAGAACGGAGCGATTATCCAGACATCATACAAAGAAAAGATTTCACAGCTATATTCCTTTGAAGATTTAGGGGGAAGTCAGTTTGTTATCAAGTCTTTAAGCAGTGGAAAAGTTGTTGCCGTAAATAACCAAAATAATAACGGAGCAGGAATTGTACAGCAGAAATATACCGGTTCAAATTATCAGAAATGGATTAAAGTTCGTGCACAGCAGGGGTACACAACATTTATGAATTTGGGTTCGGGAAAGGTTCTCGATATTCCTTCCGCATCTTCATCAGAGGGCATTCAGCTTGACCAGTATGAGAGCAATAACTCAAATGCACAAATGTGGGATGCTATTAAAGTTAATATTGATGAAATTGTAAATGGAAAAGAGATTCCTGATACCTCTACACCGGATAAATGGAAAAAGAACGCGATTATAGCGCCAAAAGAAGGCAAACTTACTGCCGCAGGCCCTATTTATCTTACATGGTACAACAACAAAGCAATCGGAAATGTAACATCATATGAAATAAAATTCGACAATGAATCTGCAGTTAATGTAGCGGCAACAAATGATGAAATAATGGAATATGAATGGTACAACACATCAGTTGCAAAGCATACAGTTACAATTACAGCAATTCTGTCTAATGGACAGAGAATCGTATCTGATACAAGAAACTTCTTTGTTTCTAAGAAAGGTATCGGCTGGGGTTCACTCTATAGAACAGATGACATGAATCTTTCGTGGTATTATCAGTGGTCCATGGAAGAGTCGGCAGGTACTTCAGAAGATCTTCAGTTCGTTCCTATGGTGTGGGGCAACTGGGGAAGTGAATGGTTAAATAATCATGAAAATGAAAAATACAAACAGGTACTTGGATTTAATGAACCTGATTTTAACGAGCAGTCAGCACTCTCTTATACAGATGCTTTAGCTGCCTGGGGAGATTTTTCAAACAGCGGCCTTAGAGTGGGTTCACCTTGTACAGCTATCGGAGCATACTGGTCAAAGGACTGGTTCTGGAATTTTATGGATGGAATAGATGCTGATAATAATCTGAAAGTTGATTTCATCACAATCCATTGTTACATGGATGATGCAAACGTTGACAGTTTCCTCGCGCTCATTGATAACACTTGGGAGAAGTGGCACAGACCAATCTGGATTACAGAGTTTGGTGTTGCAAAATGGGGAGAAGGAAATGACATCTGGAATAATTACACACCAGGTGCAAATGAGACAGTTTATAATTTCATGAAGAGAGTAATTCCTGAACTTGATAAGAGACCATATGTTGAGAGATATGCATGGTTCCCATTTGATCCAAATGACGCATATGGTGGAGCTTCAGGTATATTTAACTACGATAACGGTGAATTAAATGAACTTGGACAATTGTATGAATCACTTGGTAATCCGCAAGGATACAAAAAAGGAAATGATGGAGAACAGACAATTGCAGACGGCATCGAAATAAACGGATATCAGATCAGCAATTCCGCAGAGGGAATGAGATGTGCATATTCTGTTGAAGATACAATAAACGGAAAAGAAGTTTTAGAGTCAGGCCTTATTTATGGATTGTCAGATGATATTCAGGATTCAGATATGTTTGTTGGAAGTCCAAACGGTAGTGTGTACAGTTTCAAATCAACAGCGGCAGGACTGTCATACGAATCGTATTCTGAGTCTTCAACGGCAGACAGCTATCTTATGACATTGATGTTTGCAAAGAAAAATGCAAAAGAATATACAACAAATATGTCAATAAGAGCTTACGCAAAACTTGCCGGCGGCGAGTATGTTTACACTGATGTTGAAAAATACACAATATATGGTATTTCAAAATATCTGTATGATAATGTAAAGATGTACACGGTTGATGCTCATAATTATATTTACAACGATATTTTAAAAGTAGTTACACCTAATTACAAAGCGGTAGATTACAGATGGAGCAATATACTTGCACCAAAAAACTATAACTAAGTAGATGCCCCCTCCTCTAAACAAAGTGAAGGTGGGGAGGCGAAAATATACTCAGTAGGAGCTGTTGCGTTTGTGCTAAAAAACACAAACGCAACAGTTTTTTTTGGATGTATTGTTACAGAAAGTATGGTAATATATAACAGAAGTTACAATACCGATACGAAAAGGAAGAAAAAATGAGAAAGCACGTATTATTATTTATGATTACAGTTATGGGGATGGGGATGATTTTTAGTTCGCCGAAAATATCCGCATTAGAAAACGAAAAAACAAATCAGCAGATAGAAACTACAGAGATTGAGTCACAAACAACAAAGGAAACAATCTCAGAAAAAGAAACGACAAAGGTCGCGTCAGAAACAACTAAGACAGAGTCAGAAACAACTAAGACTGAACTGAAAACTACAGCTCGCGCAGTTGAAAAAAAAACAAAATCCAAGGAGATTCTAAATTTTGAACGCGCTACAGTTAAGATTAACAAAATAACCCTTGTGTCGAAAAAGAAAATTAAGCTTCAGTGGGAGAAGATAGAAGGAGCTACCGGTTATCTTATTTACAGAAAGACAGATGAGGGTGGCTATAAAAAAATAGCTACGGTAAATAATGCAGATATTACTGAGTACACAAACAAAAAACTTAAATACGGCACCGCCTACAACTACACAATCAAAGCATATAAAGAGTTCAACGGAAAAACTTACTATAGTAGTTACAAAAGAGATGGCTACAATAAAGTATTAAAAGTAAAGAAGAAAAAAATCGGTAAATATCATTATTATTTTGATATGGACAAACAGAAAATAGAAAATGTTCAGAATTTTTTGGAAAAGCCAAAGTACTGTATAAAGGTAAATATCCTTGCCAGCGTTGTTACGATATATGCAAAGAATGGAAATAAGGGATATACGATTCCTGTAAAGGCATATTTGTGTTCAGGAAACATTTATGATACATGCGGAAAATTCAAACTTGGTGTAAAATACAGATTCAGAGGTTTGTATTATAATTGTCACAGTCAGTGGGCATCCAGAATTCACGGAGAAATTTTATTCCACACAGTACCTTACAAGAAAAGTCAGAATCCAACTTCACTGGATGTAAAGCAATATAATCTTCTCGGTACACCTGCATCACACGGTTGTATCAGATTACAGTGTGCAGCATCAAAGTGGATTAATGATAACTGTCCGATAGGAACAAAGGTTATTTTTTACAAGTCCCAAAATCCGGGACCACTTGGAAAACCAAAACTGGAAAAATTGAAATCGTGGCATACATGGGATCCAACCGATCCTTCAATGAAAGAAAAATGTAAAGAGCATAATTGCAAACACACGGAAATATAGAAAAAACAAAAAAATAGAATGCATAAAGGGGCTGTTACAACAGCCCCTTAAATATTGTCAGAAAGATAGACATATATTCAAAGGTAAAGTAAAATATACATTAAGATAATTGCGAATTTTATTTGAAGGGAGATTTGCATGATTAATCAGGATAGTGGCGGATATTTTTTCGGAAAATGGCAGATAGCAGAGGACACATGGTGTATTACAAATCGTTGGAGCAATTTCATGTACCTTCTTATAGGAAAAGAAAAAGCATTATTAATTGACAGTGGAACCGGAGAGGGAAATATTCGTAAGTTTGTAGAGGAAATAACAGACAAACCTATAATGGTTGCAAACACGCATGGACATTTTGATTACACAGGCGGCAATTTCTGGTGGAAAGAAGTGTGGATGCATAAAGAAGCTGTGGAGTGCGCAAGAAATGCTTTTGTAGACTGGGGACCTGAATTTTTGGAAGACAAAGATTATCCGGAATATGGAATCAATCTGCTAAAAGATTGTGACATTATTGAATTGGGAGAAAGAAGTGTAAAAGTATTATCGATTCCTGCTCATAATGAGGGGAGTATAGCATTTATAGACAGTAAGACAAAAGGACTTTTTTCCGGAGATGAATTAGAGAGTGGACAGGTGCTGTTGTTTGTCAGAAATGAGAATCTTCCAATCAGGGAAGTGGCAAAAGCACACAGAACTAACATGGAACGACTTAAATCAATGAGAGATGAATTTGACTACATTTGGCCTGCGCATAACGGAGTGCCACTTCTTCCGGACAGATATCTTAATGACTTTATTGAACTTGATACTCAGATAATAGAAGGCAGGGATAATAAAAATGAAAATGCAAACGGATTTGGGTTTGGTGCTAATACAGAAGACAGTCCCTTTGCAGAATTCGGAAAACTTATACGCTCGTCATACGGTGTGGCTTCAATCGTATATAAGCCTGAAGAATAGTTTGATAAACTATACTTTATGTGAGATAAGTAGATATGTGAGGTACACCCGGAAGAAAAAGTTAAAAGGGATGTATGCAGTGAGATGATAAACTGTTTAAATGTAAGAAGTCTTGTGATAAAATGAAATTGTAATAAGGGGTACATAAAAGATATTTAAGATTGAAAGGGTTACGGAAAATGCACTGACAGATTAGAGGTGAATTACTATGTTAGTTTTAAGGCGAGTGAATTCTAGTGCTGAAGAGGAATGGAAATTTTTGAAAAATGCTCCCATTGAAGAAAATGGAATGACAAATCCGTTTCATGGAGTCTCAAGAATGGAGTATATGGAGACAATCATTCCGCTACTGAAGAAAAAATCAAAAGGAGAAGGCCTGGCTAATTTTGAAGTTCCAGAGACCTTTTTGTTTTTGTGGAAAGGGGATACGATAGTTGGATTATTCAAAATCAGACATCGTCTCACAGATGAGCTTCGAAAAGGTGTGGGACATATTTCCTTTTATATTGCAAGTGAATTTAGGCAAAACGGATATGCTACTGAAGGGTTGAGACTCGCATTGGATTTTGCAAGAACAATGGTTGAGGAAGATGAGTTTTTACTCAGTGCCAATAATGATAACAAAATATCATTAAAGGTTATGCTTAATAACGGTGGGAAGATTGTAAAGAAGGACGAGAGAAAGGTATTTATTTCATTTAGAAATTCGGGTAGACCTAGGATTCATTTGGAGACTGTAGCACCTAACAACTGGCAGTCCAGATACAAACTGAGTGATAAACAAAAGAAATATGTCTCCGATCCTATGGGAATTATGGCAAGAGCCTGGGCATACCGCAAACAGAATAGTGAAGTATATGTAATATATGCTGATTACAATAACATTGGTATGGTATTGTGTTATGAGATCGAAGAATTAAAAGCTTATGGATATAGCCAGTTCTTTATTGATTACAGATATCAGCAGCGAGGATTTGGCGCAGAGGCTACGCAGCTGGTTCTTGACAAACTAAAAGAAAACGGAAAATATGACTCGGTTTATCTTTGCTACATAAAGGGCAATGAGGACGCAAGAAGACTATATGAGAGTCTTGGGTTTGTTCATACCCAAGAATGTGATAAAGACGAGATTGTAATGAAGAAAAAGTTGCGATAAATTAGAAGACTGTTACGTTAGTATTATTAGATTATGAAAGTGTTTTACGCTTCTCATGATAATAGTATCTGACATAATAGTCTTTTTGTTATACATGACGAGAATGATCTTGAATTGGCGGTTGTGTAATAACTGATAAGAAAGAGAGTTGAAGTTGTTTCAGCAGATTCGAAGTGATTTCAGCCATTGTTTAACTTTTAAATTCGTGTTAAGATATAAGTTATGTGAAAATGGTATAGTGTGACTTGCTGCTAAATGTGAGTCAGTTCAGATGATATTCCATTTTTATAAACAAATAAAGCAGAAAAGGAGAATTGATATGGAAGCATATAAACAGGAATTTATAGATTTTATGGTGGAGAGTGATGTTTTGAGATTTGGAGAGTTTACTTTGAAGAGTGGAAGAAAGTCTCCTTTCTTTATGAATGCAGGACTTTATGTTACAGGTTCACAGCTTAGAAAACTTGGCGAGTATTATGCAAAAGCTATCCATGATAACTACGGTGATGATTTTGATATTTTATTCGGACCTGCATACAAAGGTATTCCTCTCGGAGTAGCTACAGCAATTGCTTTCAGTGAATTATACGGAAAGGATATCAAGTACTGCTCAAACAGAAAGGAAGCAAAGGATCACGGTGATGCAGGAATTCTTCTTGGAAGTCCAATCAAAGACGGAGATAAGATTGTAATTATCGAAGATGTAACAACATCAGGCAAATCAATTGAGGAGACATTCCCTATTGTTAAAGCGCAGGGAGATGTTGAGATTCTTGGTCTTATAGTTTCTCTCAACAGAATGGAAAAGGGAAAAGAAGGAGACAAGAGTGCTCTTGATGAGATTCAGGAAAAATATGGATTTAAGGCAGCAGCCATTGTTAATATGGAAGAAGTAGTTGAACATCTCTACAACAAAGAATGTGGAGGAAGAGTTGTTATCGATGATACAATCAAGGCAGCAATCGACAGTTACTATGAGCAGTATGGCGCAAAATAGAGAGGTATAAATTGTGACAAAAAGAAAGAGGAGAGTAAAACATCTCGGTCGAATCTTTTTTGTTCTTTATATTGTTTGCGCTGTTTACTTTTTGTTTTTTTCAGATTTTATGGACAGAAGTATGGTGAGCGATGAGTACAGATACAACCTCAGACCATTTTTTGAAATCAGAAGATTTTTGACCAATATCAATCTTGTTGGGAGAAAATCTCTGCTTATTAATGTAGTAGGTAATGTTGTGTGTTTCATGCCATTTGGATATTTACTTCCAACGATTACAAAAAGTAAAATTGTCAAGAATGTATTTGGAGTAGTGTTACTTACATTTTTATTTTCATTATCAGTTGAAACAATCCAGCTTGTTACAAAAGTAGGAGCATTTGATGTTGATGATCTGATACTCAATACTTTTGGTGGACTGCTTGGATACATCTTCATGAGGTTCACTATTCACAAATATACTGTGTAAGGGGCGTTATTTTAAATGAAGAAAAAGAAAAAAGACAAGAGACAGAGAATTCCTTTTAGTAAATATACTTTGGGTGGGAGAGTCTCGAGTGTGATAGCTGTTGTATCTGTTGCTATTTTTGTGGCAGCAGTCATAATTTCTGTTATGAAGAACGGAAATGCCGGCGCCGTAGTAGGTGTCATGGGAATTTCTTCTTTTATTATTTCTTTAGCGGGATTTGCCGTTGGCATAAACAGTTTTTATGACGACACAAAGTTCCTTAAGTATTCATGGATTGGAGCTGTGTCTAATCTGGCAATCTGTTTTGGGATTTTTATGTTGTTTCTGAGTTACAGATAGTGAGTTAAGCAATAGCGTTTATGTAATTATTAAATGTCAGGTAGAAGAGGATTTATCTGATTGTAAAAAGAAAGGTCTCAAGGTCATAAATGGTTAATGACAGATTGAAAAAACAGATGGAGTTTATCCTTGAAGTGGATAAACTCAAAAATATTTATAGACAATCATATGTTTCAGATGGTTCAAGACATGAGGAAGATGCAGATCATTCATGGCATCTTGCTCTCATGGCTTTTCTCTTAAGTGAATACGCAAATGACGAGGTTGACGTATTAAGAACCATTGGTATGGTTCTGATTCACGATATTGTTGAGATTGATGCCGGAGATACATATGCCTACGATAGTGCAGCAAATGAAACAAAAAGAGCCAGAGAAGAAAAGGCTGCTGACAGAATTTTTAATATCCTTCCAAAGGATCAGGCAGTAATGCTTAGAGAACTTTGGGAAGAATTTGAAGACTGTGAGACAATGGAAGCAAAGTTTGCACATGCACTTGATAATGTCCAGCCGCTGATGCTAAATGATGCGACAGATGGTAAGGCGTGGAGAGAGCACCAAATCAAAAAAAGTCAGGTCCTTGGAAGACAGAAGACAACGATTCTTGGCTCTGATGATATCTGGGAGTTTGTCAGAGAAAAGATTGATGTCAATGTCGAAAAAGGTAATATCATTGATGATGAGTATAACAATTAGCGATTGACAAGCAATAGATAAGATTAAAAAAGAGTATATTTAGAAAAAACTTATAAATTAATAAGAATATAGTTAATAATA
>JAILRH010000018.1 GCA_024698345.1 Lachnospiraceae bacterium
TGGTCATCAGACTGGTCATACGGTAACCAGTGGGTAATCGTTGACCTTGGAAAAACATATGATTTGACATCAGCAGTTCTCAACTGGGAAGCAGCTTACGGAACAAGTTATGAGTTCTATGTATCTGACGACGGACAGAACTGGAGATATGCAAAATATCAGCAGAACAACACTGCCGGTGAAGTTACAACAAACTTAGATGCAAAAGGAAGATATGTAAAGATTAACTTCTATGCAAAGGCAACTCAGTATGGATATTCATTATACGAGTTAGCAATTATGGGACATTAATTAATGAAAAAGCAATAGAGTAAGACTAGAAATCAAGATATTTAAGATGAAAAACAGGGCGATATTACAGTGAAAACTGTGGTATCGCCCTGTTTTTGTTTGTATAAAAGCCCCTCACCCTAGTGGTTGGAAGGATACAGTAAAGATTGATTAATTAATTCTTTCTGTCTTTTTAATCTTTCAATAAATAGCTTTAAAAACTTTTGGTTTCCAAGTACTTTTACTGTTGGACCAAAGGACAGGACTTCTATCAGAAGCTCTGTTTCCATTCCCTCATTATAGTAAATGAAACACTCATATGTATCTTCATCTATTTTATTTGTATTCTTTTTGTAATTTGCAAAGTGAAGCATGGCCCGCTCCAGCGTGTTTCTTTTTGTACTTATAAGAAGATGAACAGGTTCCTTGTAGTAGGAATTTGTGATGATTTCATTAATATCAGGAAACTCGGTAAATGTGTCTGACATTGTTCTGACCGATTGCATTCTGTGGAGATTAAGTGTACTTATTGAATTGCCCGTACTATTTTTTTTCACGCAAATGAGGCGAAAACGGTCATTTTTGATAGAATATTCAAGTTTGCACGGAAGATAATTTTCACGCCTTATTCTGTCTGATCTTGGTGAAATGTACTCAATTGTAATGTATTGTTTATTATTTATTGCATGTAGAATTGTTCTGAAATTGTGTATGTAATTATCGTCTTCATAAAGGTCAGAGTTGCTGAACCTGTCGTAGTAGTAGAATGACGAATCATCCCAAAGGGGCTTCACATCAGCCAGTATAGAATCGAGTTTTTCTATTTCCTCACGGGAGAGAAAAAGAAGCATTCTCTTATCCTGCAACAATGTTTTTATGTAGGACTTTTGAAGCGCAGTAAGTGGAACAGAAAAGTCTTTGCGGATTTTTGAAAGAAACAGATTGCCTTCTTTTTCAAACAGATTCCACTCTCCTGACTCAAGTTTCGGAATGAGATATAAAAGGCTTTCTTCAAAACCGTTTTCTGATATATTTGTGCGCAAATCCTCCAGTGAAATTTCGGGATGATTTGTTATTATGGATTTTAATATCTGATAGTAACAGTTATATATTTCTGAAAAGATGTTCATGTGATTCTCCTATATTTCATACAATAAAACATAACATTTAGGTTGCTCTTATATTTCATACATTAAAGAATAACATTTAGGTTGCTCTTATATTTCATACATTTTAAACATGGTCTCCAGGTCGCTTTTGAATTTTTGCTCCATTTTCTTTGAAGTACATTCAATGTCTATTATTCTCCCTATGAAAGTTCTAACCCATGGGGTTATTTCATTAGAATCAAAGATATCATTCTCATAAGTAAATGTGTTGTCAGCTATTTTTGTAATAGTGCCGCCACGACCTTCACTTTCCAATCTGGTAAGAATATATTGTTCTCTGTACTCATTTATGTGAAGCGTTATTTTTATGTGTTCTATTCGAAGATTATCGTAACTGTTAAAGGAAACGCCCCAGACTTTAGGAAGATTATTGTTAAGTTTCGCTGATATTAATTCATAATCATCGAAAACGTTAAGGGGTTTTACTTCTTTTATGGAGTCCATCCTTGAAGTTGTAAATCGTCTGTAGTCAGGCTCATAGTAACACAGAAAACGTCTGCCGGTTCTGGTGCTGGTAAATATTTTCAAAGGAACACCGGTGATTACAGAGAGGTTGTCGTTTTTTGTACTTTTTACAGTTAATTCGATTTCTTTATGAGAGTTCATGGCCTTCAATAATTCAAAGAGGATTTCGTCTTCTAAGGTGTGAACAAAGAAACTGTGCTTAACCCTGAAAATTGAGTTGGTCTCGTTGATGTTATCAAGAATTGTATTTCCGATTATTCCAAGAGGTGCTCCTAATTGGAAGAAACATATGGCATCTGTGAGTTCGCAAAATTGCGAAAAATATAAGTCTGCACTCTCAGATTTAAAATACAATAATTCTTTGCCGAATTTTTTTGTGCGCACAAGACCTTCTTTTACATAGGCGTTGCATTTTCTTCTGATTATCTGTGAGTCATACATGCAGTCATATTTTTCATCAATCATGTCAGTGAGAGTTTCTATGTCATAACCGTCGTCGCATGATAGTGTGTCGAGAATAAAAAAGTGGAGATTGACGTCATTGTCGGTAAATGATTTTGCCTTCCACACGCGGTACAGCGGATTGGTGTCTAAAAGATTACTGTCAATGGAGAGATGAATGTTCTTGCCGGTGGCAGAGTAATCCTGCTTTACGTAATCTCCAAGCCAGCTCTCTATTCTTCTTCGCTCATTGTCGTATGTCCTTATACTTTTGCCGGTGAAATCTTCTCTGGTCTTGAAGCCATATACAAAAAAGTCACGTACATAATCTCTTGTTTTATTAAAACTCTTTATTAGTTCTTTGAATTCCGACATATAGGACTCCCTTTCTGGTTAAGGCATAATTTTCTTTTCATTTAATACATGACTATGAATTATGAATAGTTATATAGTATCATAAAAAAATTGATTAGTGAAACTCCTGCAGGGAGAATTCAGTGATTCAAGAACGGTCTTGGCATTCCTGTCATCCGAATGAAATAAAAATATTTCAAAAACTTTGCTTGTATTTGTCAATTTTATAGAATTCTTGTCTGTGGTTGGCGAGATGTACTATTTTGCTTGTAAAAACATATTTGATGTATTAAATTAAACAGGTTGAAAAATAATAAAAGGACATTTGAAATGCAGGCATTCATTGGAGCATTTTAAATGTCATACAAACATTGGGAGGTTTGAAAATGAGAAAAAAATTTATGACAAAACTTAAAAAAGTTTTGGCAGGCGTATTGTGCGCAGCAACTCTTATGACAACAGTTCAGGTACCTGAAGTTAAGGCGTACCCATACTTAGACGGACAGAGTATTATTATCCGTCTTAAGACAGGGGTTTCTGAATCCGAAGTTGATGACGTTATATGGTCAATATCAGATTATCAGTATTCGATGATGGCAGGAGAACTCACAGGTAGAGGAAATAGCAAGATTGGCGATCCTGAATTTGCAAAGTCTGCAAATTATGTGGAGCCGGTTGTTCGTGTTTTCTTAAAAAATGGAGTGACAGTTGACAATGCTATAAAAGTGGCAGAAAAGTATAGTTCTTGTGTTGTTTCAGCAAAACAGTATGATCCAAATGAAAAATATGATATTATCGGCGACTGGTATTGGGAACAGCTGGGAATTAAAGAGGCTTGGGATATAGTATCCAAGGTAAAGCACGAGAAGGTTAAGATTGCAGTTTTAGACGGTGGAATGAATTCGGAAATTCCGGATTTGAAGAATATTGTTACTGACAAGTCAATAAAAAATGAAGATCACGGTACACTTTGTTCTGCAATGGTTGCAGCGGATGCTTTGGAAGGAACACCTTATGCAGGTATTGCAGCTGCTTATGATAACAGTGTTTGTGATTTATACTTTTATCCAAATTTAGATTTTGCACAGGCATTAAATCAGGCGATTGATGACGGTATGGACATTGTTAGTATGAGTTTTGGCTTATTTATTGACAGAGACAGAATGTTTGATGTTTGGGGACCTGAAAAGCGAGCTGTTGAAAGAGCGTACAAAAATGGAATAATGTTAATTGCAAGTGAGGGAAATGATGCCGGTATAGATCATGACGGTTCAAGAGTTTTTCTTCCTGCTGACTATGATGAAGTATTAGGTGTATCAGCATCAAAGTATAGAGAAGATGAGATTTGGAGTGCTTACACCAAATCTTCGATTACAGCACCTGGTGATCATATTTTAGAACTTGCAAGTGATGGATGTGTAAGATATTCAGGTGGTACTTCACTTTCTGCACCATTAGTTGCAGGAGTTGCAGCTATGGTTAAGAGTGTAAATCCTGAGTTAGACAACAAAGGTATTTTAGAAATTCTTAAGAAGACTGCAACACTTAAAGATAAGTTTGTAGGATACGGAATGGTAAATGCTTACGAGGCAGTTAAGGAAGCAGCAGGAATCGCTGATGATTCAATTACAGTAACATTAAAAAATGGTATCAGCGAAAACACAGTTCAGAATATATATTCAGAAATCGGTAATGATTATAGTGTTGTAACCGGCGAACTGGCTCAGTATAGCAATGATAATTTTACAGAAGCATTTAAAGCGGCGACAAAGGGGGTTAATCCGGTTGTAGACATTTTCTTAAAAGATGGTGTCACACCTGACAGTGCTATTGAAGCGCTGAAGAATAAAGATTATGTCGTTGATGCTGATTATACATACAAAAACAGAAAAGCAGAAATCAACCGTGACTGGTACTGGGATGATCTTGAGATTGACAAGGCTTGGGATTTGATTGCAGCAAATCAGCATAAAAAGGTTAAAGTAGGTATTGTAGAGAATTCAGGAATCAGTTCAGACCTTCCTGATTTTAAAAATGTACTAGCATATAATAAAGCGAATGCATATAATAATGCGGGTTCATATGTAGCTTCAATTCTTGCAGCTGATGCAGTTGAAGGAACGTCATTTGCCGGTGTTGCATCAGCATATGATAACAGTGTAGTTGAACTATACAACATTGATGCTGTTACATATGGCTCTTATGCAAAAGCAATAGAAAAAGCAATTGAAATGAAGGTGGATGTATTGAGTTTGGGATTAGCTACAACTAACGATTCAGCTGCGTTGAAAAATGCTATTGCAAAAGCAAATGAAGCAGGAATTATTGTTATTGCAAATAGAAGTAATTATCTTTCAGGAAATGTTTATCCGGCTGATTACGACGGAGTACTTCCTGTTTGTTCAACAATATATAGAAAGAATGAAATCTGGTCAATGACTTCTGACAAGGCAATTGCAGCACCGGGGGATCATATTCTTGCAGTGGGTGATAATGGAAGGGTTCAGTACACTGGATCAACATATTTCGCAGTACCAATTGTCGGAGCTGTAGCAGCAATGGCAAAGAGTATTAATCCGGACCTAACAAATGAACAGATTATTGACTGTCTTACAAGTACAGCAGTTAAGCATGACGGAATGGTAGGACACGGTATGGTAAATGCAGGAGAAGCAGTTAAGAAAGCTTTAAATACAAAACCTGTTGAACAGCCAACAGTAGACAAGAATCTTGCA
>JAILRH010000023.1 GCA_024698345.1 Lachnospiraceae bacterium
AAAATTACCTTCATCATCTATTAACAAATAATCATCTCCAGCCCACATATCACACTTTTTACCGGCATTTTGCAAAAAAATCTTATATTGTTTAGGCAAAACTGCGCCATCCGGAAGAGCTTTTTCAATAATCTGTATCTCCGCCTCAGAATATCCCACATTTTCCATAGCTGTATTTATTCTTAAGAACTCAAAAAATTCACATAAATCATCACTTCCAGTATATTTAATAGTATATTTATCTTCAAGTGGTGTCATTATTTCATCTTACCTCCTTTAATAACATAATACCCTCCAGTACTATCGTAGACATGTATTTCTAAACCGGGGAACATCTCACTAAATGCTTTCATATCAGGAACGTCATAATTTTCAATATTACATTCTGAGCAACAATTTCTTTATTTCCAACATATATATGAACCACTTTATTTGTTTTTCTTACATATGCCTTCTGAACTTTCTTAATTTCAACATTCATTGTACTACTATCATTAATTTCATACAATCTCATACATTTTGAAACATGCACATAATTTTATATTCAGTTACACCCAAGGATTTCTTCATTATATATCCCTTTTGGCAAAATTAATTTTGAGGATGTATGCTTATTCAACTTGATTTCATTACGCTTACATCCCTTTTTGGAGAATTCTTCACATGGGATGCCGGAGGTAACTTTTTTCACAGAAACTCCTGACAACCCGTTTTGAGAATTCTTCATATGGGATGCCGGAGGTAACTTTTTTCTCAGAAACTCCTGACAACCCGTTTGGGAAATTCTTCACATGGGATGCCGGAGGTAACTTTTTTCTCAGAAACTCCTGACAACCCGTTTTGAGAATTCTTCACATGGGATGCCGGAGGTAACTTTTTTCTCAGAAACTCCTGACAACCCGTTTTGAGAATTCTTCACATGGGATGCCGGGCATAACTTTTCTGCCTGATATTCCTTACATCCCTTTTAGATTTTTCTTCACATGGGATGCCGGGCATAACTTTTTCATCAGATATTCCCTGCCTTGCTTTTGAAGACAATCCTTCTAAGCATGTCTCATTTGTTATTTCGAAATCCATTGATATAAGTGCTCATCTTGTTATTTTTGAAAGCATCTGTAATTCACGTTTCAAAAGTATACGATTTCCGAAAACTACGTATATCCGTTTCAAAAGTATACGATTTCCGAAAACTGCGTATATCCGTTTCAAAAGTATACGATTTCTGAAAACTGCGTATATCCGTTTCAAAAAGAACAATCCCAAAATTGTATGGTGCTTTTTCATACAATTTTTCCAAAATCTATTGACATATTCATTTTGACATCCTATCATATATTGTATGGTATCGAGCAATACAATTTATCATTTGCATAATACACTTTGTATCATGCAATCAGATAATTAAAATAATAACAGGAAGGAGATTTGCTTATGTTTACAGTTAATTTCCAATCAAGAACTCCCGTATATATGCAGTTATACGAGAATTTCATACGAATGGTTTCTGTTGGCGCAATCAAGCCCCACGAGAAACTTCCACCTGTGAGAACCCTTGCTTCTGACCTGGGAATCAATCCCAGCACAGTCCAGAAAGCTTATAAGATGTTAGAGGAAGAAGGTTATATATATTCGACTGTTGGAAGCGGCAGTTTTGTTTCCGAAAGGTTTGATGATAATGAAGCGGGTAAACAGATTGCACGCAAGGAACTAAAAGGTGCTCTTGCAGAGGCTTACAAGAAAGGCATTTCAAAAGATGAGATGCACCAAATGATTGATGATATTGATGTTTTAGAAGGGGTGAAGAATTAATATGATAGAGATAAAAAAACTGACTAAAAAATTTGATGAGACCATTGCTCTCAATGATATGAATTGCAAAATATATGACGGCAGTATCACAGGTCTTACAGGTAGTAACGGAAGCGGAAAGAGTACACTTCTTCGAACCCTTTCAGGAGTATATGCTCCTGACGGTGGTGAGATTATTATTGACGACGAATTGGCATTTGACAATCCGTCAATCAAGGAACAGTGTTTCTTCATATCTGATTTTCCTTATTTTTACAATGACAGTACTTTGAGAAAAATGGCGGATTTGTATCGCGGGCTCTATTCCACATGGGACGAAGAATATTTCCAAAAATTGTGTTCACTATTTCCAATAGGGAATGACAAGAAAATAATAAACATGAGTAAGGGTATGCAAAGACAGGCTTCTTTGATACTTGCATTTTCCACAAGACCAAAGTATCTCTTTTTGGATGAAATATTTGATGGTCTTGATCCTGTAATCAGAAAGACTTTGAAGTCACTTCTTATACAGGAAGTAACAGACAACAACATGACCTGCATTATCGCGTCACACAATTTAAGAGAAATTGATGACATATGCGACAACATAATTCTTTTACATGCGGGAAATGTTATCGCTAAAGATGACACTGATACCATCAAGAATAGAATCCACAAAATTCAGCTTGCATTTACCACAATGCCCGAAGGTGATATTTTTGACGGATTAGATGTCCGGATTTTAAATCATTTAGGCAACTACTACTCTGTAATGATTAAAGGTAACGAGAAAGAAATTATGGACAAACTCAATGCACTGAATCCTGCATTTATAGAATTGTTACCTGCAACATTGGAAGAAGTATTTATTAATGAAATGGAGGGTATTGGATATGGAAAATAAAAAAACTTTAAACGACAAGCAAAAAGCCATCTACCATTTTGAATGGACACTAAGGAAATACAGACCTGTATTTATAGCATATTGTATATTAATGTTCATGGTATTTCCTTTAGTTGAATTATGCCTTTTAATGTTATCAGCTAAGAGAAATAGCGGTTATCGTCTCTTTTTTTACAAAGAGCGCCTTTCCACATATGGCGAAGGAATTTTTCTTCATGCTGCCACTACTCCCATAGTTGCTTTCATATTTTCAACTGTTTTTTCACTATTGTGTTTTTCATACCTTCACAATAAGCGATTAACTGATTTGTACGGTTCACTGCCTTTAAACAGAAAGACTCTGTTTTTATCCCGTTACTTTTCCGCCGCAACAATGAGTATTGTCCCAATTCTCGTAAATGGAATAATAGGCGCCTTACTTACTTTCGATACGAATACTATGCCAAATTTACTTATGACAACAATCAAAATCTCTGTTGCTACTCTGGGAAATGTCAGTTTTATAGCATTCATTTCTGTCTGCTGTGGCCTGACTATTGATACAATTGTATCCACTATTCTGTTAAATGCAATGTATCCGCTATTTTATACTATAACGATTGTATTCCCTTCATTTGTACTTCCGGGATTCAGTTACTATAACCTTCATGCAAATCTTTTCACACTATTTTGTCCGGCAGGTGCTCCATACACCGGAATTTTCTCATCTATTGATGGAGAAGATTTCTTTGACAAATCATTTTTTTTCATTGCATGGTGGTGTGTTATCAGCTTAATTACTGTAGTATTGGCAACCATATTATGCAAAAAGCGAAAAGCGGAAGCTGCCCAGAGTGGATTTGCTTTTCCTGTGGTAGAAATAATAATCAAATTTTTCACGTGTTTTACCGGTGGATTAGCATTTGGATATTTTGTAGTATTTGTATTTGAGGAAATTTTATCATTTGGCCTTGGACTTAGAAGTAAATACTTTTTCCTTGTTTCGGGATTTGCAGCAGGGATTATGATCATAAATTTTCTCACACATCTTATTTTCCATAAGGGAATTGAAAACTTCAGATTCAGTCTGAAAGAATGTGGTGTTGTATTTATTTTTGGAATATCGTTTATTGTAATTGTATGTACAGGATTCTTTGGTTATGATGCTTACGTTCCAAATGCTGACGATGTACAGAGTGTATCCTTCTCTGAAGAATACGAGCACTTCTATTTAAATGGAAGGGATATACTTCCTGTGGAATATTCGGACAGGGATTCAATCAATGCTATCATTAATGTTCATAAGCAAATTGCCCATAATGCAACTTCAACTAAATACCTTGGATTTTATAATTTTACAGATTTTGACCCATCACTTTACGACTGCGACACAGACTATTTCTACTATCCTTTTACAATCAAATATCATTTAAAGAATGGAAAAAATGTCAAGAGAATTTATACCACAAATTACGGTGATGTAGATTCCTCAGCCTTTATTGATGCATTGCTTGAGCGTGACCTAAATGCCCTGAAAACAATACCAAAAGATAAAATTACCACAATTCATGTTATCAAAAGTGGCGTTCCTATATTATGTTATTATGCAACCACTCCGGAATTTGACGATTACTCAAATAACACAGAGGAATTGAAGGATCTCATTGACGAAGTCATAAAAGACTGCAATGATACAAGCAAACTAATCTATGAACCAAGTAAAAAGGTATATGAATTGAATATCAATTATGAAGATAGCAAATATAACAGTTATTATGTTTCGATTCCTATTTCCTTTTCATACTCAAACACAATGAAAAAGATAGAATACTTAAAAACCTTAAATACTACGAATGATATAGATGATTAAAAAATGGCTGTTGCGTATAAGTGCAACAGCCATTTTTTATACTTCTTATTTATTCTTCCTTTTTCGCATCTTCCTGATTCTCCGGCTTTTCATTTCTGATATTTTCAATAGTTTCCATACTTCCGCCGCCATGGTCATCAGCAGCCCTGAACTCACCCTTCTCAACCAGACGAAGAAAAGCATCAACCACATCCGGTGTAAGCTGTGTTCCGGAAACCTCTTTTATAATAGACACTACCTTGTCAAAATTCATACGCGAACGATACGGACGATTGGAATACATGGCATCAAAACAATCTGCCACGGCAAGAATCTGGGCAACTCTTGGTATCTCATCGCCCTTTAAACCGTTAGGATAGCCCCTTCCGTCAGGTCTCTCATGATGTGCCTGAGCTCCAATTGCAATCTCAGGCATAAGGCTGATATTCTTAAGAACCTCATATCCTCTTGCTGCATGAGACTTGATAAGAGCAAATTCTTCATCAGTAAGTTTGCCCGGCTTATTTAAAACACTGTCCGGAATACCAACCTTACCAATATCATGAAGAAGCGCTATGTTATAAAACTTCTCTACCGTTTCATCGTCATATCCAAGCTCTTTGGCAAGCATCTTTGTGTACACTGCCACTCTCACCGAATGACCTCTTGTGTATGAATCCTTCAGGTCAACCACTTTAGCAAATGCCTCTATCAACTCACGAAGTAGTTGCTTATCCCTGTTTCGCTGAGTGATAAGTATCTCCGCCTCATCTGCACGACGCGCCACAACTGACAGTCTCACTCCTATAAGAATACATCCAATAAAGAATAATAACGCAATAACAACTACACGTTTAAAGTAATTCTGTACATAGTCATTGACGCCAAGCATTGAGATATCGCAGCCCACATAAGCCACACATTTGCCGTTGGAATCCAATATCGGTTCATATTGTGTCAACAGCCAGCCGTATGTATCATTACTCTCAATAATATCCATGTTTCCACCGGATAAGAGAGTAGGCAGATGTTCTTTGAAACTTGAATCGAAAGGTATCACTTCTCCCAAAGAATTGGCTGCAACTTCAGGCAGTTCATCATACTTTTCCAATTCAGTTGAAGAGGTATCAAAATCAAATACAACATGGCATCCGTCTTCCTTAATCTGATAAACATATAAATACTGAAGATACGGGGTGTTATCCAAAATGCTTTCAAGAACTCTGGCCGTATCGGCATATTGTTCATCAGGACCATCATTCAGCCACTTATCAATACTGTCTCCGTCAACCTGAGTTACCGCAAGTTTGGATGCATTTACAATAATCTTCTCTCTGTAGGATCTCGTGGTATTATTAAAAATGGAAACGCCGGTATACACAACCGCTCCAACCGTCAGCATCATGAGCAATGCTAAAAAAAGCATCAGTCTGTCATGTCTTTTTTTCAATATAGAGCCCTCCTTTCTACTCTTCCAAGAACTCATCCAAATGATTCACAAAAACTTCCGCAAGCTTTGGATCAAAATGTGATCCGGCATCTTTTTTAATAATCTCAACTGCCTTATCAACAGGCATTGCATCTTTATAACATCTCACTGATATCAGGCATCAAATACATCTGCAATTGCCATAATTCTCGCAGCAAGCGGAATATTCTCCCCGGACAGATGCTCGGGATATCCGCATCCATTCCACTTTTCATGATGATATGTTGCAATATCTGCCGCAAATTCTATGTATTCTTCGTCGGTTATTCCTTCAAGAATCTGTCTTACAATAGTCCCTCCTGCCGCCGCATGCTTTTTCATCTCCTCAAATTCTTCGTCGGTCAGTTTTCCCGGCTTTAATAAAATCTTATCTGAAACAACAATTTTTCCTATATCATGTAGTGGTGCAAAGGAATTCATCAGTTCAATAAAATGCTCATCAATCTGATCTGCGTAAACTCCGTCTTTCATTGCATTTTCCGCCAAAGTTTTTACATATCTGCTGGTTCGTAAAACATGTTCTCCCGTCTCAGTATCACGATTTTCTATAAGATTTGATAATCCGGAAATAATGTGAGTCTGCATTGCAGAAACCTTGCGCTGGTTAGAAACAAGTTCCTCTTTCGTGTCCTGCTGAATTAGATCGTTGTAATAAATGTAGCAAAGGCATGCACTCATTCCAATTGCAACATAAGTTATGTTTATTTTATAGACAGACATAGGGATAATACCGCCGAGAAGTACAACTACCACCATAATGATAGTCAGAAAATCACGATGATGAAATCTCCTGCCCACAATAATCAGACTGATTGCAAGATAAAGCAAACTTATAATGTATATTAACTCGTATATTGCAAAATAATCTCCACGCGCATATCCATTCTCATCAAAATAGAAAATTGCTCCGGTTGGAGCTGCGCACACTTCAACCGCCAGTGTTACAAGAAAAAACAGACTTGCAATCTTTGACTGTTTGTGTAGTCCAAGTGCTCCCGAAAACAGCACTGCAAGCATCGGAGAAACGGAAAACTGTATGACCGTAACTGCCGTAAGAAAACTTGAATACGCCGGGTCATAATACCCACAGTGAACCATAAACTCTGCCAAAGAACATATAAGAATATTGATAAAAGTCAGTGCAAACCAATTTTTCTGAACCCTGTCAAATCCCGAATAAGTCATAACATGAATTGTCATAGCAATCATCAACAATTCAGTTAAGACAAAACTACAATTCAAGACTCGCTCGCGAGTCTTGCTGCGAAATGCGCGTCAGTCATGAGATAATTTACTCTGTAAGTTATCTCATGCTGACATTTTCATCTGCGCATTTCTGCAATCTACCAGATAACACATTTAATGTGTTATCGTAGCGAAAGCGATTAGTTACTAATCGCGAAAGCCGCCGGAGCGTATATCAGATGTGAGATTGTACTCCCACTGATACTATTTTGTTACTCACCACTTAGCACATATGTGCTTGAAGTGGGAGTCATCTCGCATCTGATATAAAAATACATATGCCGACCTCCTTTTAAATACTCTAAATTTCTCCTTAATTTAAAGTAGAGGTGCACGCGTGTATGACACGCAAATTTTCCGTTCCGCTATTTATTCCATTTTACCATATTTGCTGCATAAAAGGGTACTAAAATTTTACTGTTTTTTGGGGGCTTGCTTTTTGGGGCTTATTGCGGATGACTTGCTTTTGGGGGTTTGCTTTTTGGGGGGCTTATTGCGGATGACTTGCTTTTGGTGGGGTGCTTTTTGGGGGCTTGCTTTTTGGGAAGTCTTAAGACTCAAAGTAGATTTTTTTTTAATGGGATGTACGGTTTTTCCGGCATAATTGTTAGGTCATTAATCCCATATGAAGTTTTTTCCAAATGGGATGTACGGTTTTTTCGGCATAATTGTTAGGTCCTTCATCCCATATGAAGTTTTTTCTAAACGGGATGTACGCTACAAAAATTCTTGCTAGAAGTTGCTTACATCCCATATTGTATTTTTTCCAAATGGGATACTCTCTGTAAGAATTCTTGGCGGAAGTGCTTACATCCCATATTATATTTTTTCCAAATGGGATACTCTATGTAAGTATTCTTGGCGGAAGTGCTTACATCCCAAACTGTTTTTTTCAAGAGGAATAAAATTTCTCAATAAGAATATGAACTAATAAGAAAAACTAATAAGAAAAACTAATAAGAAGAACATAAAGTACAAAAGCCACATGAGTTACAACTTACCATTAGATTTTTTACATCTCGCATAATATAAATTTAATAATATGAGCATCACTATCCCCATGAACGTCAAAATACATCCTATTTTTTTACATGGTACTGTGTACTTCAAAGTAATATTGTGATGACCCGCCTCAATAATACAGCCCATAAATCCGTTATCAGTCTTTAAAACTTTTTGTTCTTTTCCGTCCACATACATTCTAAATCCTTCATCGTATGGCAAAGTTACAGTAAAAGCCATTTTTTTATCAACATTTATCTCCCCGGAAATTGTATTGTTATTGGTAAATGTACTGTGATTCCAATATACTCTGTCTGAAAGAATATCCTGAATCTTTTCATATTTAATCATATAAATGTCCAGAGCACTCAATTCAAAATCACATTCTTTTGGAATTTCCACAGTCATTCTGCTATCATCAGTTCCGGAAAATACATATTTGAAATCAAAATTGTCATTTGGAAATGCATTCTCAATTCCGCTGAGACTGTTTTTGATTCCGTTAACCTTAACAGTCGCTCTCTTTTGTGTATATTCCTTGATGTGGCAGGTCACAACGTAAACATTTTGCTTGTCACAATTTGGAATCTCAAATTCCTTTTTTAAAGGAGTGTCCTCCGTATGCACATGAAAATAACTGTCTGCCACCTTTGTTCCGATATTTACTGTCTCAATTTTTTCAAAATAATTCTCACCATTATAGTCGGAATCATCAATTCTATTTGCCAAACCTTCTCTGACAGTATTTTTCTCACTATTTAAATTCTTTTCTCCAGTAGAATTTTTCTCAGTATTTGAAATCTCTTCTCCAGTAGAATTTTTCTCACTATTTAAATTCTTTTCTCCAGTAGAATTTTTCTCAGTATTTGAATTCTCTTCTCCAGTAGAATTATTCTCACTATTTGAAATCTCTTCTCCAGTAGTATTTTTCTCACTATTTGAATTTTCTTCTCCAGTAGAATTTTTCTCACTATTTGAAATCGCTTCATTGATTTTGATATAGTCATCATCCTGCAAAATTATAGAATCAAGGAGTGTCATCTCTTTATTCATGGCATTCAGTTTTCGGTATTCATTGTAAGACATCACATTACAATCAGCAAAACCAATCCCCTTAATGTCATCATTACAAATCAATCCGCAACTGACATTCTTATTTTCTTCATTACTCTTAATATCTACAATACTACTATTTTCTGCAATACTACTATTTTCTGAAATATCATTACCTTCTACATAACTATCATTACCAGTATCTTTATCATTGTTTTCAACAATCTGAAAATCTGTAACATTCTTATCTTCTGCAACTTTTTTATACCCTGTAATTTTTTTATACCCGGCAACATTCTTGTCTGTATAGAGATATTTTACCCCCATCAGAATATTGAACATCACATCCTCTGTAGACACAACTGAAATCGGATTGACTGTGGGATTACTAAGCCCAAGATCCTCATAACACAGGGTCATATAATCTTTGTTCACAACAGAAGAATATCCGGATACCGTATTAAAATTCTTGCCATGAATCTGATTCAAAGTATACTTGACATCACTAAGGTCCCCACTTCTATATAAGTTATTTATTTTGTTTTTTCCTATTTTGTTTTTTACCTGCTCTCCTTCATTTTCTTCGCAATTCTCTGTCAGTTTTGCCAAGTCTTTATATTCTTCTCCCTTTTCTGCCAATTCAGTATTATTTCTCTCCTCTCTCTGCTCAGCCATCTCTGCCATTTCATTCTTATTTTCATTGTAGAAATCGGCGTATTTGTCCGCAGTCAAAAATGATGACTCCAAAAAAACAACAACAAATATTACAGCGGAAATTATTATGGCAATACTACCGGTCATTTTTCTATCAGGAAGCCACGGCTCTCTGTTTTTAATATAATTAATCAGGGCATACGCCAAATAGAACAAACCAATTATCACCAAATCAACAATTGCGATGATTGTAAACTCAATGTATTTTTCAGTTAATAATGATGAAAGCACAAATAGGAATGCGACGGCAAATGATACGCATATTTTTCTTGCGTCTATTTTTCGCGATAAAAAAATAACGAAAATTAACAGTGCTATCGGCATGAAGGGAATGAGAACCTTGGCTCTGACATATATAAATCCATTCAGAACTAATTTTAAAACCGGCATAAGTATAAGCATTAGAACAGATGCACTGATAATTTTCTCTCCAAGATTTCCATCTGCAATCATGTATATCACAGCTATTACAACAATCATGGAAAGTCCCATTCCATAAGGTGAATAACAGACTGATGACACGTCAAAAGCAGGTAAAATTATATTTCCTGTGGCATTAAAACTTTCGGCACCTCCCGGTCTTCCATTAACAATTGCTACAAAAGAAGGTAGAAGAACGGCAAGGGATGTCATGATTCCTGCGATTACAGTGAGTGAAAACAATATTGCATACCTTCCAACAGACATAATTCTACTTTTGCTATCCATACTCACCACTCTAAAAATTGCATACAAAGCAATACTCACTGTTGCTGAAATTGCAAAAAAGTAGCTGACAAGAAACAGTAAAGTAACACAAATACCAAGGTACAGTGTTTTTCCTTTTTTTACAAATTTGTCCACTGCCAGAAATCCCATTATCAGAAATGGCATGTAATTTACAAACATAATCTGCATATGCCCGTGAAAAAATAATGGGGCAGATAACATAAACATGCATGTTGCCACGTAAAGTGAAAATTGGGAATCGTAATTCATTTCCTTGCAAAGTCTCTTAATCCAGATAAAAAAAAGAACTGTTGCTAAGTATATACAAACCACCATTGACGCAATAATATAGTCCTGCATTGCAACCTTTGGTAATAGATAACTTATCAGTATTATTGGGTTGAGATATCCGTAGTATGAGAAGTTAAATGCATTTGCCCCACCAAACAACTGAAGATTGTAATCCGGGAACAAATCCCCTGTGTTATAAAAAGTCTGTCTGAAATATTCGGGTATAACCGTGTGCTGACTTGCCCAATCTGTTCGCTCACCAAACACATTACCTTTCAAATCCACAACAAATAATACTGCCCCAACTATCATAAGCAGTATTGTCATAAATATAATGTCTTTTTTATTTTCAGTTAAAAATCTCTTTATCGTTTGCATAGGTTCGTCCTTCAATAATATTTATAATCGCGAAAGCTCAAGATATCTTAATCTGTAAGTTATCGCAATGAGATAGCAAATATTAGTAATCATCAGTAATCATCAGTAATCGTATTAGCAAACATAACTTACTATCACGCTGACATTTTCATTATTATATGATAAACTAAGCCTATTATGAATGCAAATATTAAACATACAAACATAAAAGAAAATATTAAACAAACAAGCAAAAAAAAGAATATTGAGCAAACAAGCAAAAAAAAGAATATTGAGCAAACAAGCAAAAAAAAGAATATTGAGCAAACAAGCAAAAAAAAGAATATTAAACAAACAAGCAAAAAAAAGAATATTGAGCAAACAAATATCAAAGAAATTAGTAAACAAACAAATATCAAAGAAAACAAAACTAAAAATATCATTTTCGCAATTATACTAATTATTGCTCTTGGTCTTCTCATTTATATTTTCCCTTCCATTCACATGAAAAATATAGATAAGAGCCAATTAATACACGCCGGCATTTCACAATGCGATAATCTTATGATAGTTGCCCATCCCGATGACGAGACAATATTTGGCGGCGACCACTTAATAAACGGTAATTATTTTATTTTGTGCATTACCTGCGGGAATAATAAAACAAGAAAAACTGAGTTTGAGAAAGTATTGAAAGAGACCCATTGCAAAGGGATAATCCTTTCATATCCTGATAAGATTTTTAATAAAAGATCTGACTGGACTTTCTGTAAGGATTCTATCAGTCAGGATGTTTTGACAACAATTAAGTCCAACAACTGGGCAAGCATTGTGACGCACAATGCGCAGGGTGAATACGGTCATATTCAGCATAAAATGCTGCACAATATTGTAAGGGACGCATATGGCGATTGCTATAAGGAAGGTGATTACCGACCGCCTTTATACTGTTTTGCTAAGTATTATTCAAAGAAAAAACTCCCAAAAGACTTGCCTTCAACTGTCAGTGAAGATTCACTAAATCAGAAGGAAAGTCTGTTGAAAGTTTACAAATCACAGACAAAAACAATTAACAAATTGAGACATATTCTTCCATACGAAGAGTTTGTTCTTTTTCACCCACAATTTAATTAAGCGCTTTCTCTAAATAAAATAAGAACGAGTGGCTGTATTGATCTTTTCAATTAATCAAACCAACAGCCACTCGTTTATTTGCTATTATTTGCTTCTATTTGCTTTTATTTTACTTTTTTATGCACTCTCTTTATAGTGCTTTGCCTGTGTGTTATACATGTGTGCGTAGAATCCGTTTTCTACATTCATAAGTTCATCGTGACTTCCGTCTTCGATAATGGTTCCATCGTTGAAAACTATTATCCTGTCACAGAATCTGCATGAGGAAAGTCTGTGAGAAATATATACCGCCGTCTTTCCTCCAACTAATTTATCAAAATGCTGATATATTTCATATTCCGCAACCGGATCAAGTGCTGCAGTCGGCTCGTCCAGGATAACCATTGGCGAGTTCTTGTAAAGAGCTCTTACAATGGAAAGTTTCTGAGCCTGTCCGCCTGACGGCTCAACTCCCGCCTCATCAAACTGCTTGTAAATATTTGTCTCTTCTTTCTTTTCAAGAGATTCAATCCAATCCGAAAGTTCAACCAACTCTGCAAGTTTTTTTGCTTTGTCTCTAGCCTCCGGACTGTCTGAATCATCCATAGCTACATTTTCAATAATTGAAAATGCCATGAGTTTGTAATCCTGAAATACTACCGACAACATTTTAATATAATCAACGAAACTGTACTGTTTGATATTTACTCCGTTAAGTAATATCTCACCATCAGTAACATCATACAGACGACACAACAGTTTGATAAATGTAGTTTTGCCGGCACCATTTTGTCCCACAATTGCGATGTGCTCTCCTGACTTAATGACAGTATTAACATTCTGCAAAATATATCTGTCCGTGTTCGGATATTTAAAACTAACATTCTTAAACTCTATAACCGGTGCTTTTGTCAAATCAACTTTTGCAGATGCGCTCTCTTTGTCTGACTCTGATTCCATATCAATGCTCTCGATAAAGTCCACATAATTTTGAAGAACAGAGGCAGCATATCTTATACTGAATATTCCTCTGGATATCTTCTGCATAGAATTTTTAAATTCATTTGCCGACTGAACCAGACTGCTGAAATCACCGATTGTAATCTTTGCAATAAGTGTGTTTAATCCAATAATAATGTAGATAGCAGTTGTGCAAATCTGAGAAATAATACCATCAGCACCTTCAAATTTCCACATCTGCCTATAACTCTTTTTAGCCACACGATAAATATTCTCACCCATTATTTTCTGGTTATCGAGAATCATTCCCGATGCCTTATACACTCTTATATCCTTTGCATATTTGCTCTCTGTAAGATTGTGCATGTAGTAGTCCTGCTCTCTCAACTGTTCTGTGTAAACCTTGTAATATTCCTCGCGAAGCTTTGTGCTCTTCATGGTTGCGAAGGTACTTACAGCGAAGCTTAAAACAATAGGAACAAGCAACCATATTGAACAATTTACAATCAGAACAAATACTCCCGACAATACAATGAAGCCTGAAATAATATCAGTGAATCCTTCAATGATGGTCTGAACATCCGCTTCTTCAATGGCACGTCCGGCTTTCTGCACATCATCCAACACATCAGAGTTTTCAGTGTACTCAAACTTCATTTTCATACATCGGCTTCCACAATGCTTTCTGATTGCAGTGTCCACTATATCGCAACTGTAATACTGCTTTTCCGTCACAAATTTGTGCAGTGATCTGTACATCAAAGTTCCGATACAGATGAACAACACCAAAAAAATAATCATGTTCAGATTTCTCTTTTCCGGATAAACAATTTCATTTATCAGATATTTTGTACCGATAATTGTGATAAAAGGCCCGATACTGTCTACAACAATCTGCATTACTACGAATAGGTAATACTGCGGATATTCTTTCCATGCAAAGCCTAAAAAGAATTTAATGACTTTGTTCATATCTTTAATTCTTTTTCGCAAACTTTTAAGCACACTCTTCACCCCCTTCGCTGCCGTCTTCTTTTTCTATCACCTTTTCGCTGTTATCTTCTTTTTCCATATTGCTGGCTTTTTCTTTATTATTATCCTTGTCATCAAAAGTACCGGCATCGGCTTTTTCTTTATTATTATCCTTGTCATCAAAAGTACCGGCATCGGCTTTATCTTTATTTTCTGTACTGTCTGCATTATCTACACTGTCTTCACTACCTTCATTGTCTTCATTATCTTTATAATACTGAGCCTGAACCTCATACATGTATGCGTATTTTCCGTTTTTGTTAATCAGTTCATCGTGAGTTCCCTGCTCAATAACCTGACCGTCTTCAAACATCACTATGCTGTCGCAGAATCTTGTGCTGGACAATCTGTGGGAAATGAAGATAGATGTCTTGCCTTTTACCATGTTGTTAAATTCGCGATACATTCTGTCCTCTGCCAACGCATCAAGTGCGGCTGTCGGCTCATCAAGAACAACCACGCTCCTGTCCTGATACAATGCTTTTGCCATGGCAAGTCGCTGACGCTCACCGCCGGATAAATCAATACCGTTTGAGTCAAATATCTTTAAGAGCTGAGTCTCCATACCTTTTTCGTATTTATTAATCTTCTCATCAAGACCACTCTGAACAAGTGTCTTTTTGACAAGTTCCATATCTGTTCTCTCGCGCTCTCTCATGGAAATATTTTCCCAGATTGGGAACGCGAACACTTCAACATTTTGGAATACCGGAGCAAAAATCTCGTAATATTTGCTTCTGTCATATTTTTTAATGTCCACACTGTTTAAGAGAATTCTTCCCTCTGTAGGCTCATAAAGTCTCATCAACAATTTTGTGAGTGTAGTCTTTCCGGCACCGTTAATTCCAACTACTGCAAGTTTCATTCCGGCATCTATTTTTAAGTTAACATTCTTTAATACATATTTTTCATGTCCCGGATATTTGAAAGATACATTTTCAAATACGAACTCGTATTTATCCAAATTGATATCCGTAATAGTTCCCTCTTCTTTTGATGCATCCGGCTTTTCTTCTTCCCAATCCATAAATGTTCTGTAATTATCCATCTGCATTTTGTTGAGATGCATCCAAACAAGATTACTGAAAAGCTCGTACATTGCCTGTGAAAATCCGCTCACCAATCCCACATACAGCACGAAATTTGAAATGCTAAGGCCCTTGTAGAGCACCATGTAAATCAAAACGCAGTACAGTATTCCGTTCTGAATCAGGTTGAGTGTGCTGATTTTCACTTCACACATTACCCACTTATTGTGACGCATTTTACATCTTTTTAAAAATACTGTATTAACATCTTCCCAGATTTTTTCAATCCAGTTTGACATTCCAAAAAGACGAATATCCTTTGCGTATCCAAAGTCCGTTGTAGTCTGATGAAGGTATGTCATTTTTCTCCAGGTTCCCGCCATTGCATCTTCATAATGAACCTTATTCCACTGCATTGTATTTTCGAAAAATCGATAGCTAAGATATGCTAAAACCCCTAATGTTATAACTATCAATGGATGAATAAAAAGAATTGCCACCCCTGAAATAGCTGAAACTGTCAGCGAATTCAAAACGAATCTGACTCTCTGACAATAACCATGAAAACCACAGTTGTAATAAGTTGCTCGCTTCGCTCTCTCTGTCAAATCAAGAAAATCCGGATTTTCCATGTTCTTGTAATCCGTGTAAAAAATCTTTCTCAGATAATCTGCCATAAGATTGTACTGAACCTTGTCAAATCCATACTGCATAATGTTGACTGCTCTACCACTGATATAATTCAGTAGCGTAATTGCGATTCCGAAAATAATCATGGCAATTACCATAGTCTGACTTGTAACTTTCCTGTCAATAAGTTCAAGAACAATCTTTGGTGCAACAATAATCATAAGCTGGTATAAACTAAGAGTTAAGCTTCCAATCATAAGTGCAAAAATATATGCTTTGTTGTACTTTAGGGAAATTTTCACTGCATATATAAAGTTGTTTATAGTTCCGTAGTCCTTGGACTTAATTCCTTTTTCCTTGAGATCCATATCATTAGAGAAAAACTCTTTAACCATCTCAATCAGTTTCTTCATTGTGTCTCCTTTCCTGATGTCGTGTGGTTGAAGCCCGCCGGCATGTAACTGTTTAACATATGTACCTTGTTATCTATGTGTGAGGCACTACTGTATGTCTTCACTGATTTCTTCTGACACTGTTGTCTGTCGGCATAGGTCAACTAGTTTAATTGGTATGTATAGGCTATCAAATAACGTAATCGATTTCAATCGTTTTATAGTAGCGGTATAATTTATAATTGTTTATGAGCAAATTATCTTTACTGTAAAAAAATGAAATACTCCAAAATATACTGAAATTGGAGCTATCGATTTTGGATATGAACCAACCCATGCAGTTTCAAGTGGAATGAATGACATTACAAACAACCACACTATATTGCACCACAATATCTTCATATTGATGCACTTTGCCAAATTGAATAAAAAAACAATCGTAAAAATACGATTGTTTTTTGTCTAGCTTTCAATTATCTTTGTTATTCCTTTCTGTGTTTTCAATTATTCTATTTCACAATTGCATCCACTCCGGACTCACTATCCGACTTGGTATCCACAACTTCTACTACTACTTTATTTGGAAGGCAAATTAAACTCTGTCCCACTCTTTTTATTCTGCCTTGTTTTACACAGAGCTTATCCGGGCAATTAGCTTCTTTTATATAAGCCTCTCCCCCTTCAATTACTAAAATGTTCTCGCCACTTCCAATAATTGGATAAATTCCGTTCTCCTTAAGGGAATATTTTGCAGTTACCTTTCCGTCTATTTTTACCTGAACATACTCACCGCTTTTACTTGTCACAAAATAAATGCAGATAAGCAGTGCTGTTATGGAAAATATAGCCCCCCATATACCTACTTCAAATTTATTAATCTTTTTACCCATAATATTTTCTTTCCCTTACAATCATCTATGGTTAAACGCTGTATACCCAAAGCTTAGCACATAATTATATGTTATTTCCACTATTTAGAACAACTCATCCATAAGTGTATAGAAACGTATCTTATCCCATCGTTTGAATGACGTACTAGCATGGATATTTCAGGAAGACCTGTTGTGGCATTTGCTTTTGCCTTAGCTAATCCAATTGTGTTACTACTTTATTATTACAGTTACTGTAACTGACTTTTCATTTTTGTCATTATTACTGTTACCGCTATCTGTAATTTTAACTTTGATTTTGTATGTCCCCTTTTTGAGACCTTTCTTAACAGTAATTGTTTTATTCTTTATTATCTTAAAGTATTTTTTGAAATTCTTTTTTCCTTTCTTTGCAGAGGTAAGTTTGTATGTCACTAAACCTTTTGCATTATTTACTGTCACAGCCTTATTAATCTTTATGACATTCTTTTTCTTCTTAATACTCTTATATTTAATCCTGACTGTCTTTCCTTTGACAAAAAATGAATTGGTATTTGAATTATTACCTACATAAATAATACTTCCTGTGTCTGAACTATTATCTGTCTTTATGTTGCTTCCTGTTTCAGATGGCCTTGTCAGTTTCGGAACAATTATCTTTGTTTTGCTTATCTGTTTACCACACAGCGAGCAATAAACAATTTCATCATAAGATCCTTCCTTATCATAAGTTGCAGATACTTCATTTTCTTTTACTTTCACTTCTTTGTGTTTCCCGGTTGCATCTAAATAATCTGAGTTATAGCTGTCACCACACACCAGGCAGGTATATGTTGAATATCCTTTTTCTGAACAAGTAGGTTCTTTCGTATATGTAACAGTGTAATTATGAGTGTGCAAAACAAAAGGAAAATATAACAACAAATCTTTTGTAGAATTGTATATATACATATTCGTTTTTTCACCGTTTACAGTCGGAGCGTTATACAAAAATCCATAGTCTCCCTTATTCATGATATGAATAGCTATGTAATACTCAAAATCTTCATCTAAAACTTCATTGTCATTTACCAGATTTGCATTTTGGAAAATCGGATTATTACCACTCTTATATATTTCGATATCCTTAAAAACATAATACCCTGAAAAGAAATTTGATTCAGATGATGTTACAGGAAGACAATTTAATTTGAATGATTCTTTTATAGAACTGCAGGTCTTATCAGTGCATTGTAAAAAAGACGCCCTGTCATAATTAAAATCAACTTTGGCAATTGGTGACACTATACCATCAACCGTTATCTCTCCACCTTCCTGATATATTGAATACACTCCATTGAATGGATTGCGCTTCACTGAACCAACTTTTAATGTATAGTTGTCTGTTTTAATATATCCTCTCTTTATCAATAACAAAAACTCGAATTTTTCTGAGGACGGAACCTTATATGTCACTCTGCTTCCATTTACCACCGGTTCAACTCCTGTGCTTCTTCCAACCGGTATTATCTCAAACTTTTCATTTTGAGTGTATGAAACATCGAAATTACTGCTGCCGGTATCAGTTGCGACAACTGTCGGATTTATATTCTGAACCGTAAACGGAATAACAAGTGCCATATACGTAAAATGCTGTACTGCCTTGTAAGTTGATTGAGTTGAAGAACATTCACTTCCGTTGATATAGCATGGTGAATCAGTATATGTATAATTACTGCCATAATAATCTGAAGGTAAAGTATAGCACACCATATAATATGTTTTGCCTTTTTCAAGAGTCCCCGTCACTTTATCAAGATTATACATTTTATTGTAATCTTCCTGGACATTAAAAAGGCAATACCTGGTGCCGGCGTTATATCTTTTTTCTTTTTCAGCTGAATCATAGATTTTGTAATAACACGCTTTTTCAAATTGAGTTATCGCATCTTGTGCTGTCATTCCATCATTCACTTTGAAAACATCATAATCATATGCTAACTCCACAAGTCCCAAAGATTTTTTTAAATTTTTTACTGAAATAGTATTTGATCCCTTTGCCTCCAAAACAGATGAAGTGATTGTGAAAATACCATCGGTCTGATTAATAATTGAAGTCATATTATTAATCTGTGTTTCGCCGTACATTACCATAAAATTAGATTCTTTAGAGTAACCCTTATATTCCTTAACATATCCTGCCTCTACGGAAATTACAAATTGAAAATCTTCTTTAACCGATACTTCAAAAGAAATAACAGAATCACTTTCAAGTTGTTTAGCTTTAGCTGACTTACCCACAGGAATAATGTCGTAGCCTTGATTTTTGGTATAACTGACAATTACATAGTCGCTGTCAGAATGCACGACAACTGATGAACAAAAAATCATCACAAACATAAAACTGAAAAGTGCTAAAGCGTTACATAGTTTCTTCATATAATCACCCTTTCCGAACTGTGTTTATAAACCACACATATATAACTACATACTTACAAATCTAATCCTTTTTTTCCGCTCAATAATCATGTCTATATTATATCGCACTAATACTTTCACGGCAATTATTATTACTATTTATTCATGCTATTTATTCATATATGAATCAACTTGCCATTCCCCTTAAATATTATTAAAATAATAAGGGCAGATATATACTTTATCAGATTCGAAAGGACAATGTTATTATGAGAAAAATTATTAGTTTAACAGTAATATGCTCATTGACTTTATCTCTTGCTGCCTGTGGAAAAAGTACCACGGACAGACAGAATAATTCTTCAGTAAATGTCGCTACAACCGGCGCTCCTGAAGCAGATACCACACCTGTCTCTGAGACCACTGAAGATAATTCAGATAATAATGATAGAGACAGTGAGGAAACAAGCATTGAAGAAACAAGCACTGAAGAAACAAGCACTGAAAAAACAAGCACTGAAGAAACAAGCGCTGAAAAAACAAGCACTGAAGAAACTTCAAATGATGATTTTTCGTATTCTTCACTTAAAGATACTTTATTTTCATTCAGCAGTGGTGCCGGCGGATGGTGTACCGAACTCTTCATATCTGAGGACGGTTCATTTAAAGGTAATTACCACGACTGGGATTTCGTCGATCCTGACGATGAAGATTCAAAAGGCCTTATGTATAGTTGCGAATTTGAAGGCAATTTTGGAAAACTCGAAAAAGTAGATGACCTGACTTACAAAACTACCATAAATAATATCGAATACAAAAATGAACCTGATACTAAAGAAAAAATAGACGGTGTTAGTTATCTGTACACAACTGCCTATGGTTTAAACGAAGCTGAAGATATATATTTCTATTTACCGGGTTCAAAAGTTAAAGATCTTCCTGAAGATTTTGTTACCTGGGTAAATATGGCTATCTTCGATTACGACACTGAAACACAAAAAGATACATTGGACTTTGTAGGACTTTACAACGAAAAACCTAAATACGGATTTTCAAGTTCCAACTATTCAAACGACTATAACGCAAATGTCAACAATACTAAAGAATTATCTGATAGCCTTCGAAAAGAAATTCAAGAAGAAGAACTGAATCAGGCTCAACTAAACGAAAAAGCTAAAGACCTGTATGAATTATGGGACAATCAGCTCAACGATTTGTGGGCTGTGCTACTTCAGACACTGTCTGAGGATGAAATGCAAAATCTCAAAACCGATGAAATAAACTGGATAAATAAAAAAGAAAAGAAGCTTAAAAAGATACGAAAGAAATACAAGGGCGCAAGCATGGCTCCAATGCAGGAATATATGAAAGCTGCAGATTTAACCGAAAACAGAGTCTATGTTCTGTTAAAATATTTAGAGTAGTCGATAAATCGACTACTCTATACAAAATCAACCACGATATCTTGTTCTGTCTGAACTCGAATAAAAATCTTCTTTTTTTTTATTATTCATTTCCTTTCAGACTTGTTACCATGTCGATATTTCTAATCTTTCTTGCCAAAAACTTAGACACAAGATAAGATACAAATATTGTTCCAAGCGCAGATATCACAAAAGTTCTAGTTTCAATAAACGCCCCAAAATCATAATGCTCTTCAATTGCTGTCTTAAATAACCAGTCCGTCAGATAAAAACCAAGCGGCATTCCTATGATAACGGAAATTATTGCTATCCAGTTATTTTGCTTTATAAATATCTTCTTGATTTTGGAGTCTTTAAATCCTAAAACCTTCAATGTTGAGAACTGGTATTGCTTTTCTGTATATGAGAGAATACCGAGATTGTAAATAATGATTCCGCCAAGCAAAACTGCTATTCCGATAATCATCACAAGCATCGTCTTCATCATTGAAAGCATACCTTCCATACCCTCTTTCAGATTATCAATATCCTGTATCACTTCAACTTTTTCTATCTCTTTTGTTTCAGATAAATCCGTATTTGTATAAAGTGCATCCGGTTTGTACTCAAGGCCAAGACTTTCAAGATATTTTCTTGTCATAGTCACATTCTGGTTCTGAGGATCTTTGTTGAATCCTATAATCTTTGATGTGTAGTAATTCTTATCTCCGTAGATGTGCCATGTGATTGTATCCCCGAGTTCATATCCTTTTGTTTCTGCCAATTTAAAAGTGACAAATACACCGTCATCCTTTGGGTCTTTAATAACCTCATTTTTTCTGTCAACAAATCGGATATATCCTTTTGCATCGGTAACAAGTATGTTGTTTGCTTCCCTGATACCATCATTATTTTTTATTTCTATCCCGATACTTTGTGATGTGTGATTTCCGTATTTATCTTCTAATCCCTTTACTTCATCAGATGTAATATCTTCTTTCAAATTAAGTTTATAGTCAAAATTGTATATTGTTTCAAACTGCAGTCTCACAAAGAAATTCATGGAATCAAGCATTCCAAGTGCACATACTATCAACATGCAACATCCCACAACTCCTGCCAACCCCATAAAGGTTCTCACCTTATTTCTGAGCATATCTCTTATATTCCAAACAGATTCAAAACTCATTTTTTTAAACAAACCTTTTCTGGTAATGTTTATAACATTACCTTTTACACTTGGAATTTTAGTCCTTAGGGTTTCAGCCGGATTTTCTTTTAAGATACTTCTTCCGGTAATATATGTAATTAATGTCACCACAAGTACAACCGCTACTGCCACTACATAACTTTTTACCGCCATTTCAGGCCTTCCGTTTGGAATTTCAAAAAATTCCATTTGGAGATTCATAAACACATTTCCGATAAAAAAGTATCCGAGAATCAATCCTGTAACTGCTGCAAAGATGCTGATCCATATTCCATATCCTATATAATGAAAAAGAATTTTGCCATTGCCAAATCCAAGTGCTTTCAGCGTTCCTATCTGAGTTCTCTGCTTCTTTACAACTCTGGTCATAGTTGTGACAACAGAAAGCATTGCTATAAAAAGAAATATTCCCGAAAAAACTCCGACATAGGTTTTTCCCTCGTCAATTTCTCCCTGATATGCGACGTAAGAAGAGGTATCTTCTGCCTTCACAATTGCTTTAGCATTTTCAATATTGTCCTCAATATCGTTTTTTACGCTATCCACATTGTCTTTGCTGTCAACATCTACCATCATACTATTGAAAATACGGTACCCTTCATCAAGCTCATTTACGCTCATATAGGCAAATCCAAACTCTTTTCTGTCAGGATAAAGTTCCGATTCATCTCGCACATCATATAAATGGTCCGGAACATTTATAAGTCCTCTAACCTTTTCTTTTAATTCCATCCCCTCATATTTAACAAGAATGGTGTCACCTACTTTTATTTCATTTTCCCCGGCATAAAAATTATCAAGCCACACACCTGACTTATCGCCGTCAAACTTTTCACCGTCAAGAACATAGAACTTACTGATTTTATTTGTCTCGATACAATTAAGTAATAAGGTCTTATCTTCATCTGTAAGTGCTGTAATCGACAGCTTTAGCTCTGCGTTTTTTACATGATTAATTTTCTTAACTTCTTCAAGATCCTCATGACTAAACATACCCATAGCATTCAGATCCTGGAGATTATTTTCGCTATAAAACTTGTCCGCAGTTTTAGTCATTCCTGTCATGTAGGCCTCAATTCCGGAATAAGCCATTACGCCTATCATAACCATGAGGAAAATTGTGACAAACTGTGAAAAGTTATTCTTTATGTCTCTAAACATTTTTCTTTTTAACATAATTACCACTTAACCTCATCAACATTCTTTGGATTGTCATTTGTTTCATTTGATACAACTTTTCCGTTTTTAATCTTGATAACTCTGTCTGCAATTTCCGCTATCAACGCATTATGTGTAACTATAATTACAGTTTCACCGGCACTGCTTTGTTTCTTTAATAATTTGAGGACTCCCACTCCTGTGTCTGAGTCTAACGCCCCTGTAGGCTCATCACATAAAAGAAGTTTAGGGCTTTTCATAATAGCTCTGGCTATAGATACACGTTGCTGTTCTCCTCCTGACAGTTCCTGGGGAAATTTGTTTGCATGTTTTAAAAGGCCTACGCTATCAAGCACCTCTTTTGCATCTTTTGTTGTATCGGTCACATCTTTTATCAAATTGACATTTTCTTCAACAGTTAATGTTGGCATGATATTGTAAAACTGAAAAATAAATCCAACATCATCAGCTCTGTAATCAGTCAGCTGTTTATCATTATATTTTGCAATATCCTTGTCACCAATCATTATGCTTCCCGAAGTTGCTTTATCCATTCCGCCAAGAAGATTAAGCAAAGTGGATTTTCCGGCGCCCGACGGGCCTAGCACCACCACAAATTCGCCTTTATCAATGGAAAGATCAACACCATCTAATGCATTAAACTGTTGCTCACCTACAACATATGTCTTTTTCACATTTTTTAATTCAATAAAGCCATTCATGATATTCCTCCTATAAAAGCATTGCTCCCAGCGATTTGCACTCTGCTATCTCGCTGTCACCGGGCATTCCGTTTGCCATCAGGCCCTCTGAAACGAGATTTGCTCCTGCCAATCTGCACCTATCCTCCCAATCTCTCATCCAAAGACCATCTCCCCATCCGAAAGATCCAAATATTGCAATCTTCTTTCCCTGCAAACTTTTTTCCACGTCCGAAAACATAGGTTCAAATTCAAATTCCTCCAGAACTTCAGCTCCCATGGCAGGACAGCCAAACGCTATAGCATCAAATTCATTTACCTTTTCTTTTGTGAAGTCTGCAGGTCCAAATGTTACGACCTCCGCTCCTTTTTCTCTAGCTCCCGCTGCGACAGCCTCCGCCATCGCCAATGTATTACCTGTTCCTGTCCAAAATACTACTGCTACTTTACTCATAATATTAATTTCCTTTCTGCTATTTCTATTTTTTCATTTTTCTGATACGATTTTCTTTTAGGCATTTGCCGCCTTCACATTTGTAAATCTTTGTTCATCTACGATCATTGACTCCAGCGTTTTGCCTCTGGATATTTCTTCTTTATATATCAATGAACATATTTTATATTTTTCAAATGTCTTCTCAGCCTTCTTCTGATTATCATACACTTTCCAGCACCCCACGCATTTTACACCATCACATGGGCTATTCATAAAGCCTCTTACATCTTTCGGCGGGTAACCCAAAAACACTCCAATTTCATGGGGGAAATTATCATTCTCAACCAATCTCTTTATCAACTCAACAACGCACCTGTCCGGATTGCCACAAGGGTATCCCTTTTCCGCAAGTATACTTTTAGTCTCAGGGCTTACAAGTTCACTCTTCAACCTTTCAGGCCTATATAAATAAATCAATGTTATTCCGGATTTTTCGCGCAGAGGAATAAGTCTTAGTCCTTTTTTTATAAGAATTCGATTTAGTTTCTTTATCTCTTCTTTTATGTGCTTTCCATCAGTTTTTATTGAAAAAAGATTGCCTGTTTTTATTCCCGCCAAGGTCGGCGAACAAAATTCGATAATTTTTTCTTCCAACATTACACTAATCCCCCTTCTGAAATGTAGCTTTGTAACCTATTCTTTCTATACTTTTTATAATTAAGTTTGCATCTATTTCTCTGTCACATCGTACAACTGCTCTCTTCTTCTTATAATTCACCTTGGCTGAAGCTCCCTCAATTTCATTGATTGCCCCGGTAACTGCATTTCCGCAATTAGTACAATGCATTCCTTCCACTGTAAAGGTATATGTAGAAACAATCTTTCCTTTCAATTTTTTCTTTTTGGGTTTGCTCGATGTTCCTCCACAACAAGTTCCCTCACCTCTCATGTGCTTCATTGTTTCTTTTACACCAAACACTAACATCACGACAATTATCAGGCCAATTATTATGTCTTGCATTATCTCGCCTTCTTTCTTGCAATTCAGTTTTAATTAGTTGCAACTAACTGATTTTTAAATATTTACCGCCTTTTAGGCGGTATTCATTTTTATATCATTCATCTTTTTTCGAATTGACGTATTCCTTCATTTTTTTATACGTTTTTTCCGACAAAACATGCTCTATAGCGCAGGCATCTTCTTTTGCTGTTTCTTCATCAATCCCCATCTTTATTAGCCATTCTTCCAAAAAGCTTCCTTTTTCATATATTTGTTCAGCTATTTCTTTTCCTTGTTCTGTCAACCAAAGATTATTATTTTCTTTCATAATAAGCTCGGCGTTTTCAAGCTTTTTTACGGCTATGCTCGCGCTTGCTTTTGTAACATTCAAATACCTCGCTATATCTATAACGCGACATTTTTCCTTTTCAGCCATTATTACCAATATTGTTTTTAAGTAGTCTTCTTTCGAACTATCAGCAAATCGTTTTTCCATTATATCTTCTCCGTACTATGTCATTTTGTCACTACCAATCAGCTATTCTTTCTTTGCGCAACCGCAATTCTTGCGTGGGCACTTGCCTGACATTGGACATCCGATGCAGGCATTGCCTTTTCTTTTTTCTTTAACAATGTAATAAATTGCCGCTCCCAATATCGGCAATAAAATCAACAAAATAATGATATCCTCCATGTCAGCTCCTTTCCCTTCCATGCCAGCTCGAATCCGCAGTATACTGCTTAGCTTTCGTGATTTTCATCCTTCGGATATCAAATCACTTTCGCTCGCGACAAAAAATGCTTTGTCGCGTGTCTCGCTGTTTTGGGTTCCCCAAATACATAAAAATAAGAATATTTGAAAGTATGCAAGCATCCTTTCTGCATATTCCAAGTTTCCTCTTTTTTCATCCATGCCAGCTCGAATCCGCAGTATACTGCTTCTTCTCGCTGTTTTGGGTTCCCCAAATACATAAAAATAAGAATATTTGAAAGTATGCAAGCATCCTTTCTGCATATTCTTATTTTTATGTGCATGGATGAATGTTATGCATAATCGTGGTCTATTTTTTTGTCGGCGTTTACTATCAGATATGCGATAACTGCTGCAAAAATTGCCACTGCAATAAGTCCCGGAACGAATCCCGCACCAAGCGAACCTGTTGTTGCAAGTGTTCCAATCTGGAATACTGCAAATCCAACTGTATATCCTGTTGCAAGCTGTAAGCAGATAGCTCCTAACAACCACTTACCGCTCTGAAGTTCTGAGTTAAGCGCTCCAAGTGCCGCAAAACAAGGTGGTGTGTACAGGTTGAACATAAGATATGCAAGGGCTGCAACCTTTGTAAGTCCCATAACTGTTGCTACAGTACTTCCGCCACCTGTAAGTTCCAATTCTTCAGTATCAATAAAGTTTGTGAGGGCATAAACTGTAGCTAATGTTCCAACTACATTTTCTTTTGCTATGAATCCTGTGATTGCCGCTGCTGCCAACTGCCATGCCGCAAAACCAACGATAGGAACTAGTGCAACAGCAAACGGTGTTGAAATTGCCGCAAGGATAGATGTGTTTTCCATTCCTTCCTCAACCACATGGAATCTTGTATCAAATGATTGCATTATCTGAACAGCTGTATTACATACAAGAATAATAGTTCCTGCTTTTATAATGTAGGCTTTACCTCTCTCAAGCATAGAGCCGATTGCAAATTTAAGACTTGGTACTTTGTATTCAGGTAATTCAATAATGAAGAATGACTTTCTGTATTTCATGCCTGTAATAGCTTTGATTAACAAAGCTCCAAGTAAAATGAGTAAAATACCAACGAAGTACATAAGAGGTCCAACCCAAGCCGCATCCTTAAAGAACGCACCTGCAAACAATGCGATTACAGGAAGTTTTGCTCCACACGGCATAAATGTCGCAAGCATTGCTGTTGTTCTTCTCTCTCTCTCGTTACGTATCGTTCTACATGCCATAATTGCCGGTATTCCACATCCGGTACCTATTATCATAGGGATTACAGATTTTCCCGAAAGTCCAACTCTCTTGAAAATCGGATCAAGAACTACTGTTGCTCTTGACATATAACCGCAGTCTTCAAGTAATGCAATTAAGAAATACATTACCATAACAAGTGGCAGGAATCCTACTACTGCTCCAACACCACCAATAATACCGTCAACCAACAGTGCATAAAGGAGTGGATTTGCATCTGATAATTTTCCTCCAACCCATCCCTGGAAACTCTCTATCCAACCTACTAGAATGTCCGCAAGCCATGTTCCTAAAGTTGACTGGGAAATATAGAAAACCATAAACATAATGCCGGCAAAAATAATCAATCCGGAAACCGGATGAGTCAACACCTTGTCAATCTTATCTCCAAAAGTCTTATCCTTTGTTAACACCTTTCTGTTTTCTACTTCCTTGACGATTCCGTTCACAAAGTCAAATCGTTTTCTGTCGGCATTTTCTACTGCTTCTTTATCGTGAAGGTTTATGCTTCCCTGTACATAAGGTGCTTTCTGAGCGGTTCCCGATACTTCAATCGCCTTAGCGATTACTTCTTTCAACCCTTTATTGGATGTAGAAACTGTCTCTATTATCGGACAGCCCAACTTACCGGCAAGTTTTTCTTTGTTTATAGTATTTCCTTTTTTTTCATTGATGTCACTTTTGTTAAGCGCAACAACTACCGGAATTCCAAGTTCTAAAAGCTGTGTTGTAAAAAACAAACTTCTGCTTAAGTTTGTCGCATCAACTATATTAATGATCACATCAGGATTCTCGTTTTTTACATAAGAACTTGTAATACTTTCCTCTGATGTAAACGGAGACATTGAATATGCTCCCGGAAGGTCTACTGCAATGACTTCTTTATCGCCATCATAGTACGCTTTTTTAATAGAGCTTTCCTTTCTGTCAACTGTAACACCTGCCCAGTTACCTATTTTTTCATTTCGTCCTGTTAACGCATTGTACATAGTGGTTTTTCCACTGTTCGGATTTCCCGTCAACGCAATTCTCATGACTTTTTCCCTCTCTTTCATAAATAAAATAATTTCGCTCCCGCAAAAGTTAGTTATAACTAACTTGCTGGGATAAAAAAATGAATTAGTATATTCTAATTCATTTCTATATTGAAATAGCCTTCGCTAAGTCAGTATCAATGTTGTATCTGGCATCTTTAATTGATACCACGCATCCTCCTTTAATATGGGATACTACTGTAATAGGCTCTCCACTGTAACATCCAAGTGAAAATAAAAAACCTTTAAGTTCCTCATCGTCAGAGATAATATCTTTTACGATGTATTCTTCACCCGCAACTGCTTCCGACAGTTTCATATCTTATCCCACCTTTCCTAAATAGTTATATCTTATTCAAAACGATTTTGTTAGTCGTTTCTAACCACTTAGAGTTTAACACGTCTAACCGAAACTGTCAACTATCTTTTTCTTCGTTTCACTTCTGTAATTACAAACAGGCATTATTCTGAAGATTTCATCTTCCTGATAATAGATATATTATTCTTTGGGCATCCATACTTACATCTTCCGCATACTATACATTCGCCTTCTCTCAATTCATTTTCCTGTAACTTCATATTCACAGGACAATTCCTCTTGCATAATGTACAGTTCGGAATACAATTTTCACTTCTTCTTTTTAATTTTACAAAGGGAATATGTGGCATCAGCGAGAAAACAGCACCAAACGGGCATAGGAACTGACAGAAAAATCTCTCCTTAACTACCATCCCTATTAATATAATAATCATCAATGCAATCCCAATTTTATACTCAGATATATCACCGCCGGAAGTTATTAGCGAAAATACCGTCCAGGGACTGTTCTTTGTAACAAAATCCCCTCTGCCAATAAAGCACATTAACAATACAAACAAAAGTATTAAATATTTCATTTTCTGCATTAACATCTGCACTTTTTCCGGAAGCTTTGGTATTTTCTTTTTTATTTTTTCCTGTATCGCCTGCCCAATCTGATAAACCCAATCACCAATAGCGCCAAAGGAGCATGCCCATCCACAAAAAACTCTTCCGGCAACGGCAGTTATGATTATCAGCGCCATAAGTTTTGTCGTAAATATCGTCCATGTAATCGCTTCTCCTTTTCCGATTGCCGTGGCAATATCCTTAATTGCGCCAAACGCTTGGGAAAAAACAGCAGGATATAACACAAAAAAAATTATTTGAATTCCAACTCTTGCCCATCTCAAAATGAGCATTTTTTGTTTTCTCTGTTGCATTTGACTTTTTTGATTATTTTGTTTTTTCTGCTTCATTTCCATCATTTGTTACCCGCCTTTGAAAGAGCATCATCTACAGCATCCAGAACGCCATTAGAAGAAAAAGTCGCACCACTGACAACATCAACTTCCGTCCCCTGTGCATCAACTATTTTTTCTATAAGCGCGTTCATCATTTCAACATAATCCGGGGTTTCTTTTTTTGCGGAAATAATCTCCACATCATCAATTTCACCGTTACACACGCTGACCTCAACAACTATTTTCCCGCCAAAACCTATACCTTTCCCCTGATATTTGCCGTCAGCGTATTTGGGAGCGTTTTGCTCCCCACTTATACGAATCGATTCTTTCTCCCACTCTTTTCTTGCAATTTTGACTTTTTGATTAAATGCCAATACGTCCCTTTCCTTCTTTGAAGCATAACTTTGATATGAAAAAAGTATCATTATAATCAGTATGCAATTAATCATTTTCACCATAAACATTTTCATCGTTCTTTATTAGTTCCTTATACATTTTCAATGCTTTATTATAAATTGTTTTCAAGGCCTCAGATGTACATGTAGCTCCACTCACTGCATCTGCTTCATCTACGCCTACACGAAGTATCTTGCCAAGCATTCCTTCCTCTTTATTTGTTCCTTTTACCGCCTTTTCACAATAGAATCTGTTAGACTCACCGCCACAGGATATGATTTGAATATCTGCAACTGCATCATTTTCAAATATTACATTTGCAAACAATTCATAATCATCAAAATCATAGTCACCATACTCATCTTCCATCGCGTAAACCCATGCTGAAGTTTGAATCACTTGCTTTTTACCACTCTCCCCACTTTCTTCCCGCTGTGTTGTTTCTTCAACGGTTGGGATTTCAGTTTCGGAAGTTTCCTCAGCATTGCTCACCGTTTCATCGCATCCCTGTGCCATTTTTATCGCATTTACAAAAATATTTTTTAGTGCAACAGACGAACAAGTTGCCCCACTGACTGCACTTAATCCATTGACGGATTGCTTTTCAATCAGTTGATCAATAACTCCTTTGCTGCCATTTCTTCCGTTTGCCGCCCATTGGTAATATTTTTTATTACTCTCAGCATCCGAGCTAATATTAGATATGGATATCAGCTTTCCATTATAAAAAGTAACCTCCCCGGTAAGATGATACGCAGAAAACTCTTCATTATCATCGGGCGCACATACTACTGTCACGGTATATGTCCCATCCTTTATAGCACTTTCCGTTTCTATTTCTTCATTTTCAATAAAACTTTCACTCTCGTTTGTTTCAGGCTCTGTCTTTACGGGTTTATTCTTTACAGGCCCACCATTTGCTTCTATCGCTTTATTTAAAGCGTCCACAAAAGCATCCTTTATAGCATTGGAAGAATATGTTGCTCCGCTGACAGAATCCACATCAGCGTTCTGTTTTTTTAATATCTTCTTAATTGTAGGTTTCCACGCCTTCTGACAGTATGGTACATTTTCACTGTCTTCATTATCTATTAATTCCAAATCAGTTATCGCAACTGCCTTTCCTTTAAGAAATTTCACCTTCAGTTTCACAGTGTACCCGAACTTCTCACAAGCAGCCTCCCCTTCAAATGTGCCATCTGCCGGTGTTCCTCTCTTCAATGGTTTAGCCTTTTTTTTACGCTCTTTAAACTTATTTTTTTCTTTATAAACAGTCGCATTCGCCTTTCCACTTGCTTTGTTCAACGCACTTATAACCGCATTTTTTATTCCATTCGAAGAATATGTTGCTCCACTAACAGTATCTACATTTGGTGATTGTGCTTTTAAAATACGTGGTATTATTTTTTCTGCCGTTTTGTAATATGATTCTGTTTCACTGCTATGATCTGTCACTTCAATACAATCTATTTTTTCACTTTTGATAGTTACCAGGACTTTTATTATTCCGCCATACCCTTTAGCCTCTCCATAATAAACCCCGTCCTTATATTTTCCATTTTCAGTAAATATTTCATTCTTTATTTTAGGAGTACTGACTCTTTTTTTATTCGCTTTCACTTTTCTTCTTTGCTTGTTTTGTGTTGCCGCTTCCTGTCCCATTACCTCTGCGTGGAGTTTTGGCAATTCAGGATATTGTAAATCCGGAATATTTTTTCTCACTCCCACTATAACAGCCAACAAACACAAAACAGAAGGAATCAAAAATATCATTTTCTTTATTTTATTCATGTTTTCTCCGACTATATTTCTTTGTCCTGCATCCATTTAAGACTCCCCTCGAGTCTTGTTGCTCACCACTTAGCACATATGCGCTTGAAGTGGGAGTCATCTCGCATCTAATATAAACTGCGACTTACATCCTGTGTAAATCGCAGTTTAATCTATCTAACTATTTTCTTCCACTATTTTATCGGTACTTTTTTAATTGCAGACCATTCACCGTATTTCTTTGTTTTACCCGCAAGTTTATAAGCTCTTGCCCTTACAAAAAGATTTTTCTTCCCTTTAATTTTCTTCGAAGAAATATTCAAATTCAACTTGACTGTTGTCTTAGTTAATATTGCACCTTTATTGTTCTTTGCTTCTTTCTTGGATTTGTAAATGCGTATTTCATATCCATTCACATCAGATACCTTCTTCAAAACAAGAGAGAGTTTCTTTGTGTTTTTCTTTTTCTTATTTATCTTTTTGACAACCGCTTTTCCAACTGTCACCTCTTTAGCCGTTGTTGTCATTTTTTGAGCTGCTGTCTCTGCCTGTTTTGTCGTTCCTGCCTGCGCTGTTGTCTCTGTCTGTTTTGTTGTCTCTGCCTGTTTTGTTGTTCCTGCCTGTGCTGTTGTCTCTGTCTGCGCTGTTGTTCCTGTCTGTGCTGTTGTCTCTGTCTGCGCTGTTGTCTCTGTCTGTGCTGTTGTCTCTGTCTGTGCTGCTGTCTCTGTCTGTGCTGTTGTTTCAATTTCGCTTGTTACATTTTGTGCAACAACATCTACTGATGCATCCTGATAGTTATCACATGTTATTGTCAATTTATACTTTGTTCCAACGACAGGTTCCTCATCAAGAACAATTTCCGTTTTGGTGAGATCTCCGCTTGATAACACGGTTGTCATACGACCCTGGCTATACGACAGCGAATATGTTGGGTTTTCAAGTTCCCCAACTGCCTTGTCCATTTCAATCAAAAGTTTATTTCCCGTTAAAGACGCCGCAATTTCGTACATTCCATAATTCTTCTTAACTGCAGCCTTGATATTTTTAATCATATTCAAAGCTTCTACAGAAGATGCTGTTTTTTCATCGGCCATATTCTTTGCATCCTGAACAATTTTACTCAATTCTTCATTGTCAGCATTTTCAAGAACAGCTTTTCCCTTCGACACCCATTTTTCCAATTCCAGAACCTGATTATCAGAAATAGGTGTTGCTACCGTTCTTGTAATATCTGCATAATTAGAACTTGAAATAGATACGGTATAAGAAATTCCATCCGCCATCTCACTTTCAAGTGCGACTATTCCATTTATTATTTCAACATTTGATGCAAGACCTCCCGATACTGAAACTCTGACATTTTCCAAATCTGCAGGTACTCCGTTCACACTTAAAGTAGCATCATTATTTGTACCAATCACAAGTCCGCTTGTGTCACCCTCGTAATATTTAGGCAGTTCAATTTCACAAGGTACAGCAAAAACTCCGCTGTCTGTAATTACGTCAACATCTGTGATTGTCGCTCCATTCATATCAAACTGATAGAACTCTCCGCCTGAACCATGCCCTCTCTTGAGTCCTCTTCCATTTTTTACTGACCACGCCACCTCAACACACTGAGGTTTTGTAGCGAACCAGAGATTTTCAAGACAAGTCATTCCAAAACTTTTACTGTCACTGGTTTTAAAAATCACTCCATAAATCGTGAACGGTACATATTCATTTTCACCAACATGAATACCAACCGGTTCTTTTAAATTGAAACCGCTTAAGTTAATCTGATAGTCTCCGTATCTTCCACTGAGTGTCAATCCGTCAATTCCAAGATACTCATTCGAATATCCGGTATCCTGCATTTTGGAAAACTTATATTCCCCACTCTCATTTATTGTTAAAACACTGTAATACTCAGGTTTGGTTTCGAGCACTGTATACTCATAAGCATTGTCTGATGAGGTTTGAACCTTCTCAATTTCCTCTGCTTTTACAGCAACCGGAATCGTAACTCCCATAATGTATTTGTCATTATTGTAAGTTCCTTTTGCCAATCCGGTTGTGGCTTTAAATTTATTAGTTGTAGCTGTGGATACCGCATCAACACCTTCTTCAACTTCCCAGTACGCTGCATCCGTAACGCTATAACTTTCATAAAAATCACTGTATGGTACGTTCATGGTAACATAAACATATCCATCATTATTTTTTTCTTCACCTCTTACCGTCGACATAGCCGGTGTTCCTAAAATCATAGAAAAAGCCAACATTATTGCATTCGCTTTTTTAAATAAACTACTTTTAATCATTATTTCCTCCTTGCCATAAATATAATAGTAAAATGTTAGTTGCAACTAACCTACTTTCAAAAAAAATAGGTTACTTCGCATATGTATGATGGTGTCTACGTAAGGCTCTAATTTATCCAAAGTAAGTTAGAAGCTCCTAACTCAAGTTAGATTACCACGCCTTTTCATTTCTGTCAAGCATTTTTATCTATTCAATTATTTATTTTTTATTTGTTTATCTATTCGATTTTTTATTTTTTATCTGCTCGATTTTTTATTTTTTTATCTGCTCGATTTTTTATTTTTTTATGCGCTCGATTTTTTATTTTTTAGCAACATCAATTTTTCTGTCTGAAGAAAACAAACTTTCTATTCCCTCTGTGATTGTGACGTCTCCGTTTTCTTCAACTAAAATCACATCAAAATTTTCCTTGATGCCATACTGCTTCCAATACTCTATTGCTTTTTCTTTTCCCATAACAAATAATGCCGTTGACAATCCATCCGCTTTTGTTCCGTCATCACTCACAATTGTAACACTCGCCAATCCTGACTTGGCCGGATATCCGGTTTTCGGATCTAAAATATGGTGATATTGCTCTCCGTCTTTTTCAAAAAATCTTTCATATCCTCCGGATGTTATTACCGCCTTATTCTTCACGTTAAGAATGCCCACATATTCTTCATTTCCAAAAGGATCTTCTATCCCCACTTTAAAACTATCACCATTCGGTTTCTTTCCGTATGTTTGAACATTTCCGCCAAGAGACACAATCCCCCCTGTCAAATCATTTTTCTCAAATATTTTCATAATACATTGTGATGTATATCCTTTTGCAATCCCACCGAAATCAATCTTCATTCCTTCGGGAACAGAAATAAATTTCTGCTTTTTATCGTACTCTATTTTTTCTGTTCCAATTAATTTTAATAGTGAATCTATTTTTTTCTGATTTGGAACGTTATACTTTTGGTTTGTAAATCCCCACTCAACCATCAACGGATATACTGTAATATCAAAACTGCCTTCGGTATTTTTGTAAATCTGAGACGCCGTTTCAAACAGATATGCCGTTTCATCAGAAATAATTTCCGAACCATTATCATTTAAAATAGTGACTTCACTGTTTTTGTTTCCAACACTAAACATATCATCAAGTCTCTGTATTTCATCCACCGCTTCATCAATTGCATCTTTTGCATTTTCACCGTAAGCTGTGAGTGTCATATACGTGTCCATAGCAAAAACATCTCTGGTTTCTTCACTTATTTTACCATTGTTCATTATTCCGTTATTATCCCTGCATCCACACAAAGAAGCTGCAGTTATTATCATTAACATTACTATATATTTTTTTAATTTCATCATTCTCCATCCTAATTCCGTGCACTTATTTTCACTTGAATTGTCTTGGTAATCTTTTTATAACTTCAGCTGATAATATACCAATAGCAACTCCGGCAAATACACCCGTTATCCACAAAACTAAGAGATAATACAATATTGCATTTGTATTCATCACAACCATCGCAACGATAATCTGCCCAACATTGTGGGAAATTCCACCTGCGACACTGACTGTAGTCATGCCGACTTTTTTGGTTTTTTTCAGCAAAATCATTACTATGCCACTCAGTATTCCACCCGCCAGACTGTACGCTATTGAAAAAAGATTTCCAAAAGTAAACCCAACAAGAAAAATCCTAATGACATTAATAATAATTGCCTCTTTTTCATCCAGCCTATATAGTGCCACCATAACAACTATATTTGTCAGTCCCAACTTCATACCCGGTACCATAACACCAATAGGTATTTGACTTTCAATAAAAGATAACACCATTGCCAAAGCCACCAACAATGCCCGTATTGCAATTTTTCTCGCACTGATATTTTCTTCATTTTCCATTTAACCTTCTCCTGTGCACTTATATTATTTAGTAATAATATATAGGTTATTTGTAGATTCTTCAACGGATACAACTTCAACAACACCTTTATGTTGAATATAAACAAGCACGCGGTTTGTTGCTCCTAACCCAATGCATCATAGCACATATTTTTTTTTCTTGCAATAGTAATTCAATCCCCTTTTTCTCTATCTATATAATTATTTGTTTTTTATCCTCAAAAATGATACAATTAAAAGAAAATGGGAGATAGTTATATGGATTATAATAAACAACGTTCAAACGAATCTATGGAGGATTATTTAGAGACTATTCTTGTCTTGCAAAAAAGCAAAGGAAATGTTCGTTCCATTGACATTGCCAACGAATTAAATTTTACCAAAGCAAGCGTCAGCGTTGCCATGAAGAATTTGCGCGAAAGAGATTACATTACCGTTCAGGATAACGGATATATACTATTGACTGATACAGGTCGTAAAATAGCAAAGAAAGTCTATGAACGTCATACAATTCTTTCTTCACTATTTATGAATCTCGGTGTTAGTGAGAAAACTGCTTTGGAAGATGCATGCAAGATCGAACATTTTTTGAGCGATGAAAGTTTTAGGGCTATAAAAAGACATATTAAAGAACATTCAAGCAAAGCAAAAAACAAAGATTGAATAAACAAGATACCAATAAATCGATATGCTTCCTGTCAAGTAGACAGGTCAAATATCTAAATTAGGTGCATAGAAAAACGACCACACATTTGTGTGGTCGTTTTTCTATGCATCAAAAGTATCTCTTTGGTATGTGAAACTAATCCTGAGAGTGGCTTAAATACTGTATTTGTGAAAAAGTTTGGAAAATCGATTAACTTTTGATGGATTAATTGTTCCTATTAATACTTTTGTCATAAGTTTCTAACGCTTCTCTAATGTATAAGATTTATCCAATATCTTTTTATTGGTCCTTCATATGCTTCATATGATACAATGTCTTCCAGTATACCACCACACTTTTCAATCGTTTTATATGAACCCACATTATCCGCATAGCAACCTATCAGAACAATATAAATATAATGTTTTTTTGCTTCTTCCAACATCATTTTTAGCATCTGTGTGGCATAACCTTTTCTTCTTTCCGAAGGTCTCACTCCAAATCCTATATGGCCCCATGTTCTATATCCTTCGCAAGTAAGATAATGTCTCAAACTTGTGGCACCAATCAATTTGTTGTTCTCGTCCACAACAAAAAACGATGTTGTGGATGCAAATTGGCTGTCACCAAGTCCATGTTCACAATCGTCTAGCAATTTAATCAGTTTTTCAAATTCTTCTATTGTATCAATCGGTTCGTCCAAAAACCATGGTGCTATTCTTGTATTACTCTCACACCATTCCCTCATCATTTCGTTATATTTTTCAAAATATGTCAAATCAGGTTTTACTAAATATAATTTCATGTTAATTTATTCTCCCTCTGATAAATATTTTAGATATTCATTTGCCTCATCTCTGGATGTAAATATCATAATCTTTTCCATTGTAGAGCCATAATTTCCATCAATAATCCAGCTGTCTTTATCAATGATAGAATCCAGTTCATTAATAAACACTTCTCTTGGTACTTTTGTTCTGTCTTCATTCCAATAGAGCAAATCCAAATGATAAAGAGGAATACCGGTAAGCTTATTTAGTTGATTTGAAAAAGTACTCTTGCCACTTCCGGGGCATCCAATAACGATTATTTTTTCATTTTAGTTCATTTCCTTAATAGTTCCTTCGGTTATAACGTAATATTTTCCCATAATTTCTTCCTTGCCATCTTCAGAATACAGATAGCTGCCATCCGGGATTGCAATAAACTTATGACCAATACTGTCTGCATATGTAATGTCTTCAAACAATCTTTTCCCGTCTAAAAAATCGTCTTTTATATCCTGATAATGTGGAAGAAGTTGTGTTTCGGTCAGTCCAAGTCCCGGAAAGAATTTTACATAATCAGGGTCTGCCGACTCCCCTTCCAGCTCCGGCTGAGCATAAACTTCTGTCGCACTATTCATGCTTCCTGCACTAATTCCAAAGATAACCCCTTCAAAATCTTCAAGCAACTCTTTTAATCCAATTTCATCAAAAAACTTTTTCTGTGTCGGAACATGTCCGCCACCTAGTATAACAAAGTTACTTTCCTTTACTAACTTCTCAGCATCATTTTGATTGCGTCTATCTAACACATTATAAGATGTAAATTTCATTCCGGATAATTCTGCTGTATATTTGACACCAAATGCAAAATCATCCGTCCTTTCTGTATTATCCGGGGATGCTGTAATAAAAAGTGCTTTATTATATTGTTCTACAGCCTTCTGCATGCGACTGGTAAATTCATTTTCTGTACTATACGGGAGTCCTCTTCCGGTATATGGACTGCTGGTTAAAAATAGAATTTTACTCATAATGTCTTCCCTACTTTCTTGTATTTTTTCTGTCATCTACGACAGAATGAATAATTTCTGTTGGAATGTCTTTCAAAATATCATTGTATATCTTTGGATAAATCTTGTATTCTGACATCTTTTCAAGATCAATCCATTCAAGACCTTCTTCACTGCAATCAAGTACTCTGTCACTGGCAACTTTCTGTTCCCCAATATCTTTCATCAGATAATAGAATGCCATTTCATGATGCATACCATCTTCTAACTCAAAAAAGTTTTCCTGTACCAAAACCAGTCTGTCTATTTCGACTTTCAATCCACTTTCTTCATAAACTTCGCGAACTGCTGCATCAGATGCTTTTTCTCCAATTTTTACGGCACCACCAATCGCATAATAATAGTGTCTTTTTTCATCATGCACCATCAATACTTTTCCATCTTTTATTAC